>JALHSR010000076.1 GCA_022865315.1 Methanotrichaceae archaeon
CTTTGTTTATAGTTATATGTGCCCAACCATTGACAACTTTATCAATACTGGGATGCTTTTTCAGGGATTCAAAAATGTATCTTTGAATTCGGCGGAGACCGATTTGGGTTATGGATTTACCAGGCGAAACTTTGAGGCTTCCGGTAATAAGGGATGCTTGTTTTATAAAAAATACGATGCGCCAGAACTAGGCGGCTATATAGTTTCAACCTATATGGCTAATACTACAAGTGATATTTGGGATTTACAGGGTGCAATCCCTTCGTTTGTTGCTATTTCTATTCGCTGCGTATCTCAGTTGAGACCCGAGACGTCCGGAGTGGGTTCAGATACCGTCGATACTGGCTCTGGTACCGAAAATCCTGAATTAGATCTATCCGATAAATGGCAAGAAGCTATTATGGGTTACGAAAATGTTTATTCCCCATCTACGGGTGAACATTATGAGGCTCCGCTTAATTCTAAATGGGAAACAGGACCGGAAGGTCCCGGGTATTATCGTGATTTACCGGGTGGAGGATATGAAAAGCTGGAGCCGGGGTTCGGGGATTACTAATTAAATTTATATTTTCTATTCTTTAATTCATACGCTTTTTTATCGTACTTAATCTTGAGTAATTCAGTGTTGCAGAAGTGGGGAATTTCTTTTGCAATACTAAATAATAAATACCACGATTAATATAAGGTTCAATAATCTTAGTCTGTGTCTCATTTTTTATTCTTCCTAAATATCCTTTTCAATACCGGGATTTTAATATATTCCCTTAAGTTAAAAAGCCCGAACAGCCCTAACCCGATAGCCATAGTAAGCATCCTTACAGATGGTGATCTCGGAGTCAAGGGGGACAAAGTAGAAGACATGGGGCCACCCGCCGTATCCAAGGCTCTCAGACGAACTCCAGTAGTAGTCGGACTCAAAACCACCAAGACCTTTCAGATACAGATTTTCATACATTAAACCAAGTTCATCTTTTGATGGCAGGAACCAGTCACTGCAGCCACCTAATGACAGGTCATTACATCGCTGTGCCGCATAGCTTCCTTCACCCTGTATATTTACTATGGTTTGTGTATTGGCCTCTCCTGTTCCTACCGCAGTTGCTGTTGCACCCATTGGCAAATGCCTTCCATTGTACCATTGTATTTCCGTACTTTGATCCTCTGGTGCAGCTTCAAGATATCGCCAGCCATCAGTTTCATAATTAGGGTTTACGTAGAAAATGATACCACCTGCAGGGCCGGTCTCGCCAATATTGTACTCATCTTTTTCTATAACTGATTGAGCAGTTGTTCCTGCTGTTGTTTTAGGTATAGGTGAAAAGGAGGGGCTCCTCACGTCATATTTCGGGTTATTTGTAAGTCTTACCTGCTCCGATCCATCAATATTCATTATGTAGATTCCCCCGTTTCCGTCACGGCTGGAGTAAAAGGCAATTTTAGACCCGTCAGGTGAAAAGGAAGGGCTCGTGTCAACTGCCGGGTTATTTGTAAGGTTTACCTGCCCTGAGCCGTCAATATTCATTGTGTAGATTTCAAAGTCTCCATAACGGTCGGACGTAAAAGTAATTTTAGATCCGTCAGGTGAAAAGCGAGGTGCCCAGTCCTCTGCCAGGTTATTTGTAAGTCTTACCTGCCCTGAGCCATCAACATTCATTATATAGATTTCAGCGTTTCCTTCACGGTTGGAGTCAAAAGCAATTTTAGACCCGTCAGGTGAAAAAGATGGGCC
>JALHSR010000077.1 GCA_022865315.1 Methanotrichaceae archaeon
CAGTATCGGTCGGAATTGGCTGAGCAGCCAAGACCAATGTCAGACACGAAAGATCTCGTGGCTCCACATCACATAAGACATTTACCGCAACCGGAACCCAGCTCGTCATCGTAATCAGAGCCATAGCCGTTCTGTTGCGGAATATCAATTCAATTGAGCCATGAACAAGCACAATTCATATGCCCGATTGTTACTGTATCAGGGCAAAATTATGCTTCACATTGGCCTTTGGAGGGTGAAATTATTGGTATTTAAACCTTGTCGTGTTTTGATCTTATGTGATTTAGTTCAGGCGATTGAATTTTGCGTCAACTATTTTCATTCTTGATTTGGAAAAATATACTTGAAAGTCAACAATGTCCAAGGTATCAATAAGCTTGGAATCCTCTATTGGATTCGCGTACCAATCCCCCAAAAAATTTGAAGTGTGCCAAATATGAATCGAAAATGGGCTTTTGCATACTAGGCTCGTTTAAGTATCATTAATGTAATATCCTTTTGAGCTGTCATATTCCCTATATAAGTCATCAGATCGGTCTCAACGGCCTGCTGAATCTCAGCTGCTGGCATTTCTCGATTTTCTTTAATAATATTGATGAGGCGATTAATCCCATATTTCTTTTGTCCGTTGACCTCTTCAGTAAAGCCATTTGAGTAAATAACCATAACATCATCCATCTGCAGTGGTATTCGTACGGATTTGAGATCAATTCGTTCCAGCATTCCTAAGGCTATGCCGACATCGCCTGAATAGCCTAATGTATCTATGATCCCTTCTGAATCTACAATGAAGGGCGGATTAAATCCAGCATTAACGTACACCAGGGAATGAGCCGCAGGATCCAATAGTGCATAGAAACATGTTAATTGCAATCCATGGCTATGCTTAACCAGCTCCGAGTTGAGATCTGCAATGACTTTTGATGGGTCAGAGCTCTCCGAAGATGCTAATATTAGGCTTTTTGCCATAAAAGCCAATATAGCTGGCTGAAACCCTTCCCCGCCTACACCGGCCATGGATAATGCAAATTTATTTCCGAGCTCTCGAACATCATAAATATCAAAATCAGTCGTTTTTGAAAACATATTTAAGACCGTTATCTCATATCCATCAGGCTTTGGCAGATAATCGGGAGCCAGACTCGTCTTTAGTTTATATATAAATTCTTGTTTATTATTTTTTCCATGGAGATGGGCATTGTCCTTTTCAAGTTCGTAGAACCTATTTTCGAGGTTTATTGCCATCTTAGATATCGCTTCGCTCAGTTTGGCAGTCTCTACAGAAGATTTCACTTTGATATCGGATTTTCCATTCGCTATTTTATCAATTGCTTCCGATAAAGAATCGATCTGAATCCCTATTCTGCGGCTGATAAATAAACTGGAAACAAGAACGATGCAAATCGTTAAAATGATCATAAATCCAAATAGAACTTTCATAATAGAGGCGGAATCTTTTAGATCTATTGTTGCGCTTGCAGCTACCGCATCAACCCCTGCTTCGACGAACCTGGAGGGAAGGCTCATTTCTTCTACGGGGTAGATTGTTCCCAAGCTCCATTTCATTGAATGGATAGGTGCAAGGGCAATATATGCGTCTTTATCTTGCAGGCTCACAATTGCTGAAACTGTCGTATATTCCTTCAATTTTTGCAGCAGATCCTGTATCTCCGAGTTATTTATATCTGCGAGGCTATCAGACGTGAATAAATCGTTAAATGGTCCTCCTGGTAGCTCGGTCGGCCTCAGAATTATCGAACCGGAATTATTAATGATGAACGGATATCCTCTTCCCCCCATAGAAGACATATCTTCGTATAACGATTCCAGATAGACATCCATTCCTATTATGCCAAAAAATTCATTTTTTCTTTTTATTGGTGAGACATAAGTAATTTTTAGCACATTATTTTCGTCTCTATAGGGGCCAGTCCAGCTTGATTTGCCATTGTTTTGTGCTATAGAGTAATAGGGCCGGTCCATATAATCAAAAGGAGTTGTTCTGGAAATTGTGTCGTTATCATTTGGCCAAGTTATCAGCACACCGTGAGTCGTTCCTATAAAGCTTAAGGCCGCAGCCGGTTCGACTTCAGAAATGCTCTTCATTATCTTTGCTGGTAAGCACAATGCCCTTATGGCCGATGCTCGGCTTCCGGATAATGCTGCTTCTTGCCCGGCTGGAGCGATCCAAATACCATTAGGAATCGAGCAATTCTCGATTTCGCTTTCAAGAGAAGCATAATTAGTAACTAACTCATTTTCCATTTTTATGCGCGAAAAAAACTCATTATATTGGTTAGCTTTAGCCACGGTGAGTTGAAGCTGATCGGCATCTGTAGGGGCAACAGTTAATGCAGATCGATTCAGAGTTGTACTCAGGCCTGTAATCTTTTCTTGAACTTCTTTCGAGGCTTTATTCATCTCCATGATTGATAGAATTCCCATTGATAGCAAGGGCACCAAGGAAAAGGCAAGAAGGATAGCCAAGAGCTTTATATTCAATCCTTTTTCAAAAGCTATCTTTTGCATTATAATTTTAAAACCCGGCTAAGAAGCTTAGTCCTTCACTCGATTCATGCTGGTCATTCAAATTGATCCATTTCAATCTGGGTCAATAGAGGAATCACTTATTGATATAAACCTCTTTTTCTGGAGCTAACGAATCGAGAACCGAGACCCGGAAACTATTTATTTTTTTCATTCATCTAAATATTGTGCCTGTTAACTATGGATTTCTCATTTACATTGATAGAATCAAATCGGCATATGATCGATTTGAGTTAATAATATGGGTCCTTAATACTATAATAATCTCTATCTTTTTTTACGCAATTTTTCTCCTGCTGGGGCTCCCAGCATTTGCCAGGTTCTATTGGCAAGGGTTCTTACCATTTGAGTACTCGCCTGCTATTATTTCTTTAATAATAGGTACCTTGATATCTACAATTATCAAAAGAAAGAAAACGGGAAATATCTTCGTTTTGCTAGGTCCTGAGCTTTCTGAAAAGGCTAAGACAGCTTATGATAATCGAGAGATAAGATCGATTCTCATGGAAAGCCTTGCGCATGATGTAGAAGTTGCGCTTGCAAAGATTGATCCATCAAAGATATTGAATTGGCTCAAGTTAAGAAATAGGTTAGTTCTAATAGTTTTGCTTCTTTTATTGACCGTGATAATAACTCAGAGTCAAATAAGTGCGGACATAACGCCTGCAGATTTTCAATCTTTATCAGATTTGAGAGACCGCGCTTCAGGCATTTTGCAGAATAATAAGCAACCACAAGGAAAGGAAGTTAATCTTTCAGGAAATATCTATGGAAAGCCGTCATTGGCTATTCTGAGCGAGGAAAAGCTTGAATTGATGTTGTATCCTGGATTAGGTGCTGGCTCACGGGCTAGAAGTGCTGAACCCGTTAATCGTCTCTTCCAACAGGCTCAAGGTGTTGAAGTCTCTGCAGTTCCCACTGAGCTCTATATCGAGAGCCTGCCTCCTCAGAATAGGGAAATAATAAAAAGATACTTCGAACTATTGGCAAGAGGTTAATTATAGCTGTTAAATCTAAAACATGTATTCAAGGGAAACAATGGTTGAAGATCTCAAATCTGTTTACAGCGCCTCTCCCGATATCTTCCAGAGGCTTAAGGCCGAAATAGATAAGGTAATGGTGAATCAAAAGGTAGCTATCGAACAACTTCTTGTAGCGATTTTGGCTGGCGGCCATGCGCTCTTGGAGAGTAATCCTGGTCTGGCCAAGACCCTCTTAATAAAGACTACAGCAATGACCATGGGGCTCAGCTACAGTCGGATTCAATGCACACCAGATCTGATGCCTGCAGACATCACGGGTACTACAATTATTGAGGAGACAGATGGAGGCAAAATGTTTCGCTTTGAGCCCGGGCCAGTTTTTGCCAACATAGTACTTGCGGATGAGATAAACAGGGCTTCGCCCAAGACGCAGAGTGCCTTTCTTGAAGCTATGCAGGAGAGACAGGTAACGGTGGGAAAAAAAACATACCCCCTCGACGGGCCCTTTTTCGTTCTTGCCACTCAGAATCCCATCGAGATGGAAGGAACTTTCCCATTGCCGGAAGCCCAGCTTGATCGATTTCTTCTGAAGATATTTATGGAGTATCCTTCATTCGATGATGAGGTAAAAATTCTTGAAAGGTATACGGGCAGAACCGAGCCAACTGTTGAAAATGTTGTTAGCAAGGAGCAGATATTGGCACTGCAACAATTATGTAGGGAGGTTCCAGTGGCTGATGATTTGAAGAAAGACGCTGTCAATATTGTCTTGACCACAAGAAATTGGGATGGAGTACAGTATGGTGCAAGCCCTCGGGCATCAATTGGATTGATTCTTTCGGCGAAAGCTAGAGCATTCGTAAACAACAGGAACTACATGTCCAACGAGGACTTGCATGTCATGGCTTATCCGGTGCTAAGACATCGAATCATTTTGAGCTTTGAGGCAGAAAGAAAGGGCTTGACTCGTGATCAAGTTATAACTGATATATTGAAGAGTCTCAACATTTAGTATGGATACTGAGTTTTTCAGGGAATTGGAGAGATTTTCTCTTCTTGTAAAGAAACGTGTATCCACTACCTATTCAGGAGGCCGCAAATCTTTGCGGTTTGGACATGGCATAAGTCCAGTTGGCTATCGTGAATATAGAAGAGGCGATGATTTCAAATTAGTTGATTGGAAGGTTTATGCAAGGACAGAGAAGCTATACCTTAGAGAACATGAGGAAGAACGTTCCCTTTTGGTTCAGATCTTGCTCGATGCAAGTGGCAGCATGGTTTATGATAATAAGTTCATCTATGCATCACAAATTGCAGCAGGATTTGCCTACCTCGCCACCATGGAGAACGAAAAATTTGCCATTTCATTGTTTTGCAAGCTATTCTATCCAGGAGAACCCAAAAGAGGCCGGAGGCATCTGATCCAGACTATAAATAATCTTGATAAATTAATTCCCAAAGGTCAAGCCAACTTAAAAAAAATTTCGGACCAGTTCGAGGCCGTGGTGAGATCAACTAGCCTCGTTGTTCTAATATCGGATTTGTTGGGGGATACGGAAAACATAGTATCAAGCATTTATAGATTATCTGACCACGAACTTATTATAATCCGTGTTCTTGCGCCAAATGAGGATGATCTGGACTTTAGAGGGGACATAAGGTTCGTAGATATGGAGACGCGCCAGCCCTTGATATCTAGAGTGACGGAAAGCGAGCGAATTGAGTATAAGAAGAAGCTTGAAGAGCACATTTCCAAGATAAATGTGGCCTGCAACAACGTTGGTGCAGATTTTTTCAGCTTCCGGACCGATAAGCCGATTTTTGATGCTTTTTCAGAGATGGTCTCCAAAGCTATTGTCTGGAGAGCATGAAATGAAGCTACGTTACGGCCAGAAGTATCTTGAATTTGAGCCAAATGATAATTTTCAGGTTATATTTCCAAAAGAGTTACCTGCTGCCAGTGAAACCGAAATTGATGGAGCTATTGACATGCCTATTGGAAATGGCTTGGAAAATTTTGAAGGTAGTTCAGCATCAATTCTCGTGAGCGATATTACTCGGCCAGCCCCGAGCCATCTGATGGTTCCGCCTCTATGCAGCAGGTTGGAAAAACTAGGGATCTCCTACGTCAGAGTCATTTTTGCTTTGGGAAGTCATAGACGAATGGCTTCCGAAGAGGAGAGATTCCTTCTCAAAGAGTGTTCTTATTTACCTCACCTGCAGCACGATATGACGAGATGCATTAATATTGGCCAGACATCACGAGGGACACCTGTTGAGATCTTGGAGGAGGTAGCGGCTTCCGACATGATCATTGGTACGGGCAATATTGAATACCATTACTATGCAGGCTATAGTGGTGGTGCCAAAGCAATTCTTCCAGGTACTAGTTCAGAGCGGTCAATTGTTAAAAATCATGAATTGATGAGGGATCCTCTTTCTGTTTCTGGTCGTTTTGACAGCCCTGTTAGGCAGGATATGGAGGAGGCGGCAGGTATCGCAGGGCTCGATTTTATTCTGAATGTGGTCCTAAATAGTAAAAAGGAGATTGTAAAAGCTGTTGCTGGCAACTTCATTAAGGCTCATCGTTCTGGTGTTGAGATAGTCGACCAAATGTATCGGAGGATTGTTGAACCAGCAGAGATTGTAGTAGCTTGTGCCGGAGGAAGACCAAAAGATATCAATTTGTTTCAAGCTCATAAAGCGTTGGATAATGCTAAAGGCGCTGCTGTGGAAGGCGGTACAATTATCCTTTTGGCAGAATGCATCGAAGGCTATGGCAATCTGGCATTCGAACGATGGGCAAAAGAAGCGAGTTGTGCAGCAGATTGTCTGGAACGTTTTGGTCGTGAGTACGAATTTGGCGGACATAAGGCTGCACTTATTGCTAAGGAATCTCTAAGGCACAATTTGATTCTCGTTTCATCCATGTCCAAGAAGGAAACAGAGAAGTCTTTTTTTAAACATGCCAAGAATTTGGACGATGCTTTGGCTATGGCCAGGAAACAACATGGCAAAGATGCAAAAATGCTAGTAATTCCCTATGGGGATTTGACTCGTGCCATAGCGAACCGATGAAAATGCTTTTCCCATATAATTTTCGATTGAAGCTAAAGAAAGAGTTTTCCAAATCATGGAAGGCTAATTAACTAAACTCTTCCTTGCCGCTTCAGCTCCGGCATCTAATATAGCCAGATTGAGCGGTATCAATTGGGGCTTCTTGGCAAAAGTAACCTTAAAGGCATTGCTGTAAGCTTCTCGGGACAATCCCAAATTTCCGGTCTCCATCAACGCTCCGAACATAGCAGTGTTGGCAGCTTGCTGAACGCCCATATCCGTTGCTATTTTGGCTGCAGGAATTGAAATAACTATGACTCCTTCCGGAGCCTTGTAGTGACCTGCCTGGGAATCATAGATTATAATGCCTCCTTTTTTTATTGAAGGACCAAACTTCTCAAGAGAAGGCTTGTTGAAGGCCACCAGGACGTCTGGTTGATCCACGACCGGAGAACCTATTGCCTCTCCCGAGATGATGACAGAGCAGTTCGATGTGCCTCCTCTCTGCTCTGGTCCGTAGTCGGGATAATAAGAGACGTAACGACCTGAGCCGAATGCTGCTTGCGCTAGAGCCAGCACCATGCTCAAAACACCTTGACCTCCAAAGCCAGCAATCTTGACCCCCTTGGCCTTGAAATTATGATCATCAATAATCTCAATGCACTCGCTGGTCGTGCAGCCAAAGATATTATCCAGAGATTCTTTTGAAAAATTGCTGTCCGGTCTTATAATGGGCTTAGACTCAGCTGATCTATCTCTGAATCTCTTGACGGGAAACTCTTTTTCCATCGGCTGATTAATAAATTCCTCTACAGTCTTGGCGTCCATCCTCAATATAGTGGGACAAGGGGACAGCACTTCAACAAAAGCATAACCTTTCTTGTCTCTTTGAATTTCCATTGCTTTATGCACTGCTCGCCTAGCCTTTCGGATATGGTCTATATCCGAGAGGGAAAAACGCTCGATGAAGATCGGTGCATCGAGCGTATCTAACAGTTCGCACATATGTATGGGGTAACCCTGTTCGGCAGGGTCTCTGCCAGATGGCGTTGTGGCAGTGACCTCCCCAATCAAAGTCGTTGGCGCCATTTGACCACCTGTCATACCGTAGACAATGTTGTTAATGAAGAAAACGGTCATTTTCTCGCCGCGATTGGCTGCTTGGACAGTCTCATTTAGACCGATGGAAGCGAGATCCCCGTCTCCTTGATAGGAAATTACAATTGCGTTATCCTCTGCCCTCGAGACACCTGTAGCTACAGCAGATGCCCTGCCATGAGCAGCTTGGATATTGCCACAATCAAGATAATAGTAGGCAAAGACAGCACAACCTACGGGGCTCAGAAATACGCAGCGATCTTGAATTCCCAAATCCACAATGGCTTCACCAATTAGCTTATGCAAGATACCGTGGCCGCAGCCTGCGCAATAATGAGTGGCTGTAGGCGCAATCCCTCCTTTACGAAGAAATTCAGCATAAAGCCCAGGATGCCCCCCAATCACTCTTTCCTTAACGGCCATTTCTCATGTCAATTCCCTGATTTTCTGCATTATTTGATCGATCTGCATGAGATTCCCCCCATAACGGCAAACTAACTCAACAATTGCGCAGCCAGTGGCCAATCGAATATCGTCTCGCATCTGACCATTGCTCATTTCTACTGAGATAAACCTACATCCTCTGCCGGCTAGTTCACTCAATCTTTTATCTGGAAATGGATAGATAGTTATGGGTCGGTATAAACCTGTCTTTATGCCTCTGCTCCTTGCTATGTCTACCGCGGTCTTTGCTATCCTGCTACTGATACCGTAGGCGACAAGAACAACATCTGCATCGTCGACCTTATATTCTTCGAAGGCCGTTTCATTATCCCCAATCTTTAGGTATTTCTCTTGGAGTTTTAGGTTATGACGTTCCAATTCGTCGAAGTTCAGAAATATAGATGTTAAGACGTTGCCCTTAGTCGCAGCATTTCCGTTCACTGCCCAGGATATATCAATCTCTGGCACGACCGCCTTTTGAGGGAACCGCAATGGCTCTACCATATGACCTAGAACCCCATCTGCAAGGATTATAGCGGGATTGCGGTATTTGAAGGCTAGTTTAAAGGCTTCCATAGCGAAGTCGCACATCTCTTGAACAGAATTAGGAGCCAGAACGATATTCTTGTAGCTTCCATGCCCCCCACCCTTACAAGCCTGGTTATAATCTGACTGCTCGGGACCAATATTTCCCAGACCTGGCCCAGCTCGTTGGATATCGACAATGACGCAAGGGATTTCTGACCCAGCTAGGTATGTAATTCCCTCTTGTTTTAGGCTCATGCCTGGGCCCGAGGATGCCGCCAACACCCTATGACCAGCTGAGGCCGCTCCATACGCCATGTTGATGGCTGCTTCTTCTGATTCTGCCTGTACGAACTTTCGGCTCAACTTTGGAAAGTATCTAGATGCCTCATGTAAGATCTCGCTGGCTGGTGTTATTGGGTAGCCAAAGAAACAATCACATCCGGCGTATAAAGCTCCGATAATTACTGCCATGTTACCGGCAACTAACTGAGTAGCCATCTCAACTCTCCTTTATCTTATCCTTTTGAGGGATGTGTACTTCTATTGCCAGGGGCTCTGGACATGTATAATAACATGCACCACAGCCTATGCATCCGTCACCTGTGTAAATAATATATCGATATCCTCTATAATTGAAATCTTGGCCCATTTTTTGAGGACATTTACAGGGCAGGCCAGAATGCATCTTTCGCAAGCCTTGCACTCAATAGTGTTTATTTTAGGATAGGGCTTATCCTTCTCTCTGATCTCAATACGTCTGATCTTTCCACTGACAGTCTTTGGGAGTTCTTCGACGAACTCAATTATGCGTGGGTACTTATACGGAGCCGTGACTTTTTTTACGTGTTCCTGCAGCTCACTTTTTAGTTCTTCAGAAGGAGCGTAACCTTTAGTCAAAACAACTGTAGCTTTCACGATCTGTCCCCTAATTGGGTCAGGTACACCAGTTATAGCGCACTCTAGAACAGCAGGATGAGACATCAGTGCGCTTTCTACTTCAAAGGGACCAACTCGATAGCCTGAACTCTTGATCATATCGTCGGTACGACCGATAAACCAATAGTACCCATCCTCATCCATCCAGGCCGTGTCGCCCGTATGATAATATCCGTTGTGCCATGTGTTCTTCAATTTATCTGGATCCGAATGGTAATCTAGGAACAGCCCAACAGGCTTTCCATTATCGGTTTTTATTACAATCTCGCCTTCTTCTCCCACGTCGCAGATCTTATCATTCTTATCAACTAGGACTACATCCCACCCTGGAGCGGGCTTGCCCATCGATCCTGGTTTGGGATTCATCCAGGGAAAGTTGGCAATGATCACGACGGTTTCCGTTTGTCCAAATCCTTCCATCAATCTCAGTCCAGAAGATTCCAGAAATTTTTCATAGACTGAAGGATTTAGCGGTTCTCCTGCGGTAACTGCGTTCTTTAGTTTACTAAAATTATATTTGGAAATGTCAGTTTTGATCATAAACCTGAATATTGTCGGAGGAGCGCAGAAAGTTGTGACTTCATATTTAGCTATTAATTCCATCATTTTTCCTGGATCGAACCTGTCATAATCGTAGACGAAAACAGCTGATCCAGCTATCCACTGCCCATAGATCTTACCCAGGCGCATTTAGCCCAACCTGTATCTGCCACAGTATAATGCAAGCCATCGTCCATGACATTCTGCCAGTATTTTGCTGTAATTATATGTCCCAATGGGTAAATCTGGTCATGCCTAACCATTTTCGGATAACCTGTTGTGCCAGAAGTAAAATAAGCCAAAATGACGCTTTCATTATTTGTTCTCGCCTCTCCGGAAGGTCTCTGGAAATCTGGGGAAGTCGCATCTAGCTCAGAATTGAAATCAAGCCATCCGTCTAGTGTCGAGATCTTGCTGCCAGCCATAGCCTTTAGCAAAGGTATTTTTCCTAATTCTGCATGGGCAGCATCGACTTCATTAATGACATCTTCATCTGCAACGCAGACAATCATTTTCAGATCGGCTTTCTTGATACGATAAATGAAATCTTTCTTCTTTAGCATATGAGTGGATGGAATGGATATAGCTCCTATCTTGTTGAGTCCGATCATACATACCCAAAATTCCCAGCGACTTTTGAGTGTGAGCATGACTGTGTCGCATTTCCTTATTCCATGGTTCAGAAAAAAGGTGGCTGCCTTATCGCTCAGACGCTTCAGCTCTCCAAAAGAAATTTTCTTATGCTCGTCGTAGTCATTGCACCAGACCAATGCAAGCTTCTGAGGATCTATCTCAGCATAAGCGTCTACCACATCAAACGCGAAATTGAAGTTCTGGGGCACAATTATTTTCAAGTTATCTCTAAAATCCTCATACGACTCAAAGTCAATCTTCGTGACAAATTTACCAAGTAAAGACGTCATGGCTACTCCTGCTTCTTTGTTACATGACTAATACAAGCAGCTTGGCTTGTTTATCGTCCAATGCTTCTAAAGAATGTGAATACGAGGAATCAAAAAAGATGCTGTCTCCATCTTCTAACACAACATCGTGATAATGTATGTGGAATCTAAGCTTTCCTTCCAATACAAAATCGAATTCTTGTCCAGGATGGCTATAAGTAATTGGGGTTCCGTCAAATGGTTCTACGGTGACAATAAAGGGTTCGGCCATCTTGTGTACGAACTTCCCAGCCAGGCTCTGATATTTGTATTGTTTGTTTTGCTTTCTGCGTTCAACTTCAACGCCCCCGCCCATCCTAGTTATGGTAAAAATAATCATCTTGGGCTCATTTCCTGTGAGCAATAATCCCATATCCACGTCAAATTTGCGGGCGATCTCGATCAGCTTGCTGGCAGGTATGTCAAGCTTGCCTTCTTCATAGCAGTTGTATATTTCAGCTGGTACTTTAAGATGTTTCGCCATCTCATCAACGCTAAGCATATTTAGCTCGCGGAGTTCCCGAAGTCGAGATCCGATTTCCTCCAGCTTCTCGCTCACATAGATTCCTCGCAGCAACCTAATCGGCCAACGCGGATATAAGGATGTGGGAGAGCAGACTGCTATAATCAATTAATTTCGGAATTAAATTTTGAAGTTTAGTGGAATATTTTCGCAATAGAAGTATCTTTCTGGAAAATCTTTCGAATCCTAAGCTCAGTAATTCCGATTGCTATCTGGATTCAGTCCGATATGGTGAAGGAATTACATTAGAGGATTTCTGCAATTGTAGCTAGGATCCTTTTTCCATAGTTGATTAGTGAGCTGGCTATGAAGAACTCTTTTCTATACGTTATTTTATATAGTATTATGATTTATGTGTAAAAACTTTGATATTTCAGACTCAGCGAGATTTGTGCGAAGGTGGTAAAATGAAGATTGGCATCATAGGATCCGGAAACGTAGGCGGAGCTTTGGGGAAGATCTGGATTAAGAATGGCCACGAGGTTATGTTCAGTTCTCGGCGCCCTGAGAAGCTAAAGACCCTAGCAGAATCATTTGGGAAAAATGCGCATATTGGAACTCCAGCGGAGGCCGCTAATTTTGCTGATATCGTAGTCTTGGCTGTACCTTGGACAAATGCGTTTGAGGCATTGAAATCTGCAGGTTCCTTAGAAGGCAAGATATTGATCGATTGCACTAATCCTCTGAAGCCGGATTATAGTGGTCTTGCAGTTGGCTATAATAATTCAGCTGCGGAAGAAGTAGCCAAGCTGGTTCCAGGAGCTAAGGTAGTCAAGGCTTTTAATAGCACTTTTGCAGACATCATGAATTCTGAATCTAGGATGTTTGATTCTTTGAATCCTAGCGGATTCTATTGTGGTAATGACATTTCGGCTAAAAAGGTCGTAGCAGAGCTTATTAGAGAAACTGGGCTAGAGCCGGTGGATACAGGGGCGCTTTCAAGCGCACGATACCTGGAGCCGCTTGCAATGCTTATGATTACGTTAGGTTTTGGCATGGGTATGGGTAGCAGCATAGCCTTAAAATTGCTGAAACGTTGAGCTAATGACCGGATTCTAATATAATCTCCAATCGGATGGTATGGGTTAATTTGATCATTATAGCCATTACTCGAATAAGATCGGAAATATCTTACAGGATGCGCGGTCTTGGCTTTAGGGCCGCAAAGGTTGTAGATGAGCAAGAAATAAAATTAAGAAGCTTAGCATATGCCAGGTATCTCTTAGTTGATATTTTCCAAAGAACCGCAATATGTACAAATCAGTAATGATATTATATAATGGCGGAGGTTTGTCATGAACAGCTTTCTTTTGTTTCTGCTTTTAATCGGTTTAATAGGAGTCTCAAGCTCCGTCTTGGAGAAGCAGCAAGCTAGCTATGGATCGTGGAACGAAACCGTGAACATATCCAGTGGTGGAAAAGAGTATCCCGCCTATTTGGCTATACCATCTCAGAAAGGTGAATGGCCAGCCATCGTCTTAATACATTCTTTCAATGGTCTTGAGCCGGGCTATAGGACTATAGTTGATGATTTTGCATCACAAGGTTTTGCGGTCATAGCCCCGGAGTGGCAGACGTATAACAAGAGTCCGAAAGATGATGTGGTTAAGAAGCTGATCTCGGACTCGGTGACCTATCTAAAAAGTCGGAAGGAGGTAAATTCGGCATCTTTGGGTCTTACGGGGTTTTGTGCTGGTGGTAGATATACTATGCTTTTCTTGCCCCAAATGGCAGAATTTAAGTCTGGAGTAGCTTGGTATGGATTTCCTTATTCTGGGGGCTTTAATAACGAATCCAAGCCTGCAGACTTTATTAATCAGCTCAAGAAACCCATGCTCATCATTCATGGTACAAAGGATAAAGCAAGCCCAGTGGCTGATATTTACAGATATGCAGCAGACTTGGATACCTCTGAAAAGTACTTCGAGTTGAAGGTTTACCAGGGCCAGCCCCACGGATTTATGATCCAGAATGGCCAATTGTCAGATAGCTTCCAAGCCAAGGACGCTTTCATGGAGATGATAGGATTTTTCAATAGAACTCTTCAATGATATCATCGAAAGTAAATATCTCACCTTTTTTGCGCTGTGATCCTATCGTCTTCAAACCTTTTCCAAGGCTTGATCCAGGTCCGAAGTGATATCCTCTACGTCCTCGATACCTACGGAAATCCTCAATAGGCTATCGCTAATGCCCACGTTTTGTCTGAATTCACTTGGCATCACGGCATGAGTCATGGGGCCGGATGTTCTATCAACGTGTCCGTGGAACCCAGGCTGACGGCCAGGCCTTATGGAGTGAGACCCATGATACCTCTCTGATATCGCCTCCATAAATGAACATGTAGATCTAAGTTAAGGCTTTTTCGGATAGATATAGTGCAACTTGGTTTCCATATGTCAATCAAAGTATACTACCAACATTTGGAGAAAGCTAAAATAAGTTTATATTGCAGACAAATTGCAGAAATTTTGGTATCCGGATAACGTTCGATGAACAATATGGACCAGGAAACTACATATTGAATCCGAGGCTTTTTGGATGCAAGGTGGCATTGTATATTGATGACCTGCCATTCTAGCCATTATTTATAATACATTTTCTTTTTCCGTGCGATTAATAGTAAAATTGACCCATATAAGCCATATTTATCTCAAGCTGCTGATTTTCTAGCGATTGAAGATACATAACTTTACAAACCAGTCTTACCACAATTGGTGCTTAAGATGACCTTGAACCGTGTCCTAATGCTCATTGCCCTTCTAGCTTTGATCCATAATGCAGCTTGCGAACCGCCCTACCAGTGGTATGTGGAACAATGGATTCCAAATGCTAAGATCCAATACTATGATATTTCTGGCACGACGGAAGAAGAATTGTACGAGCAACTGCAATGGTTAGCTCCTGCTGGTGACGACGGCAAAAAACATTGGTCAGTCACCCATTGGGATACAAATTGGGAGTATTCCACAACTGAAGATGAAGAAGGCAATTGTCAGATCGAAAATGCACAAGTTGACCTTGATGTAGAGGTTGAATTTCCTCGATGGATTCCCCCCAAAAACACATCTTCTGAACTTGTAGCAGAATGGGAGAATTTTATCAAAGCACTTGCAGAGCATGAAAATGGACACGTGAAATTTGTCAATGAAAATTCTGGAGCGGTAAATGCTGCAATCAGTGGATTAGACTGCTATTCGGCTGATGGGGCAGCATCCTCAGCGCTTGGCTACATTGAGCAATTGAATAACGAATATGACGATAAAACAAATCACGGCGGTACTAAAGGGGCAATTTTTCCACCAAGCGATAACATTTCAGTCGATCAAGAAAATGAATGGAAACTATAAATCCCCATATAGATGATAGGTTAAAGTCCCAGTTCCTTTGCCTTCTTATAAGCCAAATCTGCTTCGTTAGCGCGGTTAAGGGTCTTTAAAGCAAGACTTCTTCCATACCATGCTAACTCATCATCGGGATCTAGCTGGGTGGCCTTGTCGTAGGCTTGCTTAGCCTCATCATATTTACCCTCACCATAAAGAAGATCAAAGCCTCTGTCGTTCCAATCTAATGCTGTTATTTGACCTAGCGCAGGAAGGCAAGGATATGCCCGCATATATCCTTGAAAGTCATAAGTCTCATAGTGGAGGCTATTCAACGATTTTCTTGATCACATCTTCGACAGGCGTGACTTGACTTATATCGACGGTGTTCCAGAATGCCATGCCTATCTTAACGAAGTAGCTTTCTACTGACTGTTGGGAAGATGCTTCTAGGATGTAGAATATCGTGTGTTCTATGGTCGATGTGTAAGCGCTCAGGATTTTGATTCCGTATTTCTCGGCTAATTCTTCCCGCTTCGAGATAGCTCCCCTTAATTTCTTCATCACTTCTTCATTGAACATAGGACACGATTCAGGCGTATGCTTCATGTTTACTGCAAAAATGGTCATCTTCTCACCCATTTATATTTCTCATCTGTTGACATATAAAGCGATTCATCATCCCGCAACGAATGGTTGGTCTTTCACATAAGCTTCCGCAACCAAGGGGGCGAAATTCTCGAGCACGGGGAAAACAGCTAACTCTTCTCCATTGGCATGCCAAACCAATACTTCGTTGAAGAACCGGAAACGTTCGATGATGGCGCCAAGACCCTCCTTTCCCCTTGCCGAGTCCAATGCGGCAGTATCGATATGTTCCAAGTCATTCCTGAACGCATTGTGAATAGCAAGTATTGCATCGATAGGTCCAGCCATGACAATTCCTTGTATGTTTACGCATTAAAATTTTTGTTACTGCAACTACTCAAGCATCCTCAGCAGGCTGCATAGGTGGTTCATGGAACTGGAAATCAGACGTGGATTCACTACCTTCCAGCTCATGACTATCCTCGAAGAGGCCCACCACAGCCTCATCATCGTTGAACACGACCCTCTCCTGTATAGAAGATGCCCAAGAGATGACTGAGTACATCTCCAAGGCCTTGAAGCAGGCTTCCCACGAGGCCACAGTCCTGCTATACTCCCCTGGCATCGAATCCTTCCTGGAGGACTTGACCAATCTAGCCGACCGTGTCTTCACTTCAAGGAAGGCCCTCGAGACTCACCCAGACTGGCGGCCAAGACCTGGCAGAAGATGAAGGATCAGTCCAGATCTGAAGGCGTTCTCGTGATATGGTTCAGACGTGCTTCGAGGGCATCCCTGTGATCATGTTCTTCACTTAAGTGAAACCTTGCCACATATTGCCACAATTACA
>JALHSR010000078.1 GCA_022865315.1 Methanotrichaceae archaeon
GGTCCTATGCCTTTGTCAAACGAGTGTGCAAAGCAGGTCATGTTGTCGTGACAACCGTGCCAAGAGTCCGGGTTAGGATGATCATTACTGGTATGGTTTTCAATCTTTATCATTTGAATTCCGCCAGGCTTAAAATTAGTGCTTAGCGTGAGCTATCGAAAAAAAGGACTGAATTCAAGAAAATGAGGGTGTTATGGAGGTTATGAAGGCTTAATCCGATTGTTTGAATGGAAATAATGGACAATGTATCTCATGAACTCTAGCGACCTTAAGTTAATCGGAATCCTCAGCATAGTTTACGTCCTTCTGTTGCCATAGGGGTAGTATGTAAGTAAATTAAATGAATAAATCCCCTTAACTCGAATCCTTACCTTCCACGATCTTTATCTCATCCTCGGTTAGCCCGTAAAGCTTGTACGTACGAGTACAAAGAGATGAGAGTATGATAAATTTTTGAAGTTATTAGGGTAAGAGAAATATAATAGTTGCTTGACCTCAATCTAAATTTTTACCGAAGTTCCATTCAATGGGATAGGATAATGCCCGTTATCTCCAGCCCCTTTTTATCGTGAGCGACTTGTCTATATGTATTGTCTCCTGGTAAGTGCCTGCATCCACGGTTTTGGTATCACCAGGGTTCGCAGCATCTACCGCCTCTTGGATACTGGAATATTTACATCCTTTATGCTGAACATTTGCTGAGATAGATATCGTAACTGCTAGCTGATTCTCGGTGCGAAGGGAGGATTGCCCATGACGAACATTATATTTAACTGAGAATTACGATCAACCTAGCTGCATAGTGTTTGCAGGATTCGATTGTCCATGTCGATCTATTCAACGATCTTAAAACGGGTTGATTTTGCCTTCCTGCGATTTTTCCTGCTTTATTCAAATAATTTCGATAACTTACGCTAGGCTCAGACAGCATTTTGCTTTATCAAGGGTTCTGAGCTGATACAAGTTATAAGCAAAGCAGTACGACCATCTTGATGAATTCTTTAGATATAGATAAATCTTAAATAAAAAAAAGAGTTATGTATTTACTATGGTGCTCTTGAGATATGCAAGATCATTTTTTCTAATTTTATCCATCGTGATCGGTTTTGCAGCCTTGCCAGCAAATTCGGTGATGTGGGCTAAATCATATGGGGGAACGGGCATTCAGGAAGCGCACTCAGTCCGGCAAACTAGCGATGGAGGATATATTATTATTGGTAATACTAATTCAAAGGGAGCTGGCGAAACTGATATCTGGTTGATCAAGACTGATAATAATGGCAAACTAATTTGGGATAAGACATTTGGGGGTGACAATTTAGAAGAGGGATGGTCAGTTGAGCAGACAACCGACGGATATATCCTAGCAGGCGCAACGTATTCACAATGTCGTTTCCGCCCTTATCTGATCAAGACGGATTTTTCCGGCAATAAAATTTGGGAAAAGGTATTTCCGACACCGATATATGTCTGCATAGCGGCTGGAGCCTACTCGGTTCAGCAGACAACTGACGGAGGATATATAATAGCAGGATTAGCATATACTGCCAATTGTGAAGATTTTTATTTGATCAAGACAGATAAAGATGGCAATATGATCAATAGCAAAACTTTTGATGGTAGCATACCGGGCGCAACTTTTTATTGTTATGACCGAGATGATTATGCCCATTCTGTTCAACAAACCAGTGATGGAGGGTATATAGTTGTCGGAACAAGGGCCGCAGGTGGTGGAACCGGTTTAGATCCAGATATTTACGGTGGAGGCGATATTTGGCTGATCAAGACAGATAAGGATCTTAATATGATATGGGATAGAACTTTTGGAGGTAGCGAGGAGGATAAGGGTTTTTCTGTTCAGCAGACCAGTGATGGAGGATTTATCATTGTAGGGACAAAATGGTTAGCCGGTAAATGTCCTGCTGTTTGCCTTATTAAGACGAAAGGAAATGGTGATATGGAATGGGAAAAGACCTTTGGCGGTACCAAATACGATGAGGGATTTTCTGTCCAGCAAACCAGCGATGGCGGATATATTATTGCAGGCAGGTCACAATCTTACAATCATGGAGGATCATATTTTGGACTGGATGAGCTTGATGCCTGGATAATAAAGACTGACAAGGATGGAAATAAAATATGGGATAGGAACTACGGAAATGTTTTATTAGATCGTGCATATTCAATACGCCAAACGAGCGATGGAGGATATATTTTTGCTGGATGTTATCAAACTGACGATTATAACGTGGATGTGCTTTTAGTCAAGCTTGAACAATATCCACCTCCAGAAAAAGATCTGCCATTGCTGTTCCTAAAAGGATTGCCCAAAGAACTTCCACCTAAATTCCTGTACCCTAAAGAAAGGATTCTAATTCCACCTAAAACTGTAGTTAAACATTACAACCCTTCTCTTTCGCCATAGATATCAAAACGGGGCTAAAGAATGGGCATCAATGATAATCAAGGAAAATAAATGGATCTCTCATTATTTTAAATTTATTTGAAATATATATTTATACAAAAGATTTTCGGATACGGTGTTCATCCCTTTTGGCTTTTTGGCTGGTGGTTTGCGATAGTTATAGGGTTCGCTATTATTTATTCGATTAAAGGCGGAATAGAGCAAGCCGAGGCAAAGCAATGGTACGACTATTTATGGTTTAGCATAGCAACAGCAGCTACGCCTGGATACGCTCTTTACAAGCCAGTAAGTTATTTCAAATTTATAGCAGGTATTGAAGCCATACTTGGAACGTTCATGTGGGGTGCATTCATCACCACGTTTGCTCGGAAATTCATGAGATAGCTACGAGAGATTTCCCTTTCTATAATCAGCATATAACCTAAACTCCCGCTCAAACAGCTGCCTATCTTGCCTTCCTATTTCTGCTACTCCTTGATGTCCGATAGTAGTAACGACCGTTAAGCATATTCGACATAGCACGATATGTCGAGAGTATTCATCATATACATGAGTCTATTTTGTCAAATTTTGTCATTTTCGCCAGCCGCAAATTTATTCGAATTTGAATAGCAAGTCATCTGAATCAAAATTCGGAGGGCATAAAAAAAATCATCAGCTGTACTTCGCTTGAGTACATAAATATAATAAAAAAGTAATCTCCTCATAACGCAGATCTCAAATATCAAATTCCCCTGTGAACATATCTGCATTAGACCGCGATTAGATTCTATGCATTTGGTGACACCTCTTTATCCTTCCTATCGTTGTTTATTTTATTCCATGTTCCATGTCTTCCCAATTGTCGCTAGCATCCTTGTCATTAAATGGTGCGCTTTTCGCTATTTTGAATTCGTCTTCAGCGCCTTTTCTATCTCCTTTTTTGTATAATAGCTCATAGTCAGGTATATTTTCTCGACCAAGAATAAATGTCTCACAAAGATCTAGTGCGCATTACTTGGCTCAGACCTATTCCTAGATAGAGATCAGCCTTGCCGAACATGAATTGTGGGATCTCTTCGTGGACCTGAAAAACCTACAGATTCTCTTTACCTAGATATTCGCTTAGCTTGGACTGATGACGGCTCGACTAATAAGTTCGAATATATCGACAGGATTGAGGCTGTCAGGCTTGGCATACCTTATGAGTTGCTTAGTGATGCGGTTTCAGAGAGTGGCGGAGCGGCAAATATCAACGGCCATTATCCTATGACTAAGGAGATCATAGGGAGATTAAGGAAAGTCGGCCTTCGTCCTTGATTCATTGTCCAGTGTGATAAGCCCTAAAAATGAATAATCCAAACTTACTTTACCTTCGATTCTGTTAAGTAAACTAAATATGATGAACAAACAATTATTAAAAAACTCATTTGGTTGGGGATTTATTCTTTGGCTCATTGGCTATGTTCTCGGAATAGTCTTTTTCTTCGTTTTCCCGACTTCATTGATTGGCTGGGCTATCCTACCGATTGGTTTAGTAATCACTCTTTGGGTATTATTGAAAAAAGTCAAAGGCGACACTTTGCAGTATTATTTGATATTGGCTACAATCTGGACTGTAATTGCCGTTGTCTTTGATTACCTCTTTATTGTCCAAGCGTTTAATCCAGCAGACGGATATTATAAGTTGGATGTATATATATATTACTTGCTAACTTTCGTTATTCCACTAACTATTGGCTGGTGGAAAACAAAACGCCCTACGGCAAAATCTTTATTCTAATTGCCTTTCAATGCTACCGATTGTAGGATAAATGCAAATTTCATTTTTGGATATCTCTAAAGACGATTGGAGTGACCTTGGGAATTCGTGCAACTATGAACATCTGCGAAAAGGGCGACATCAGGGCAAGCATAGAATCCTGCATGATGCCATGGATGCTGAATTATCAGAGGCACACAGGATCGCAATAGCTATATGATTAAAGGATACCTGTTGTATCTCGAAGATATTACAACTCAGTAACTCCCTCTTGTGCGTCTAAGCCAGACCGTATCACGAAATCGTCTCCAGCGTCCGCTAATCCTTCATCTTTTGCCAGGTCTTGGCGGTCAACCTGGGCGAGTCTCTTGGGCTTTCTTCGAAGTAGAAGACACGATCTACAATCGTGGCCAAGATTTCAAAGAATGGGTCGATCCCAGGTGAGTACGACAACACGATGGCCCATGAGAAGCCTGCTTGAAAAATGCCGACCGAAACTCGGACTAGCTTGATTCGTGTTGGCCTCGTTGATGTAGGATAAAAATCAATACATTCATCAGAAGATTTATGTTTATCTCATAGAATATATTAGAGCAAAATATAAGAAGGTAATGTCATGAAGAGTGCTGCAATTTTATTGATATTTGTTTTGCTGGCCAGTGTAGCTTCGGGTAACTCAGAACCTGCAATTAAAGACACTGCAAGCATGACCGCTGAACAAGCTTTAATAAAGTTGTTGGAAGGCAATGGCAGGTTTGTGGCTGGCAATGTCACACATCCGAACCAGTCTGCAGAACGCCGCGCGGAGGTGGTATCTGCTCAGCATCCATTCGCAGTTGTTGTGAGCTGCTCAGATTCTAGGGTTCCCCCGGAGATTATATTCGATCAAGGAATAGGAGACGTATTCGTTATCAGGACTGCGGGCGAGGTCATGGATAACGCCACTTTGGGGACCATAGAGTATGGTGTAGAGCACGTGAATTGTTCACTGATAGTTGTGTTAGGTCACGATAGCTGTGGTGCAGTCAAAGCGGCAGTAGCAGGTGGTGAAGCGCCAGGGCATATTAATTACCTGGTAGAAGCCATCAAACCATCTGTCGATAAGGCAAAGGGGATGAGCGGTGACATTTTGAACAACTCTATAGATGTCAATACTCGAGATATAGTGGCTCAATTAGGATCTACCAAGCCCATACTATCTGAGGCGGTTAAGGAAGGCAAACTAAAGATCGTGGGAGCCCGTTACCATCTGGATACCGGTAGAGTGGAA
>JALHSR010000079.1 GCA_022865315.1 Methanotrichaceae archaeon
AATTTGACGGAAATTAGTGATGATTCTAGGTTTAGATACAATGTGATTGAGGCTATGACTAATAATTCTACAATAGACTCATCTATCAATGGAAAAATTGATGCGAATTTGACGGAAATTAGTGATGATTCTAGGTTTAGATACAATGTGATTGAGGCTATGACTAATAATTCTACAATAGACTCATCTATCAATGGAAAAATTGATGCGAATTTGACGGAAATATTGGGCAATATATCCTCCTTAACTAATACATCTTCTGAAATAGGCATGAACTTAGACCAGAACAAAACTCCCATCCGGAAGGGGGGAAGAGATAATCTAAGCCTCGATGAGAAGAAACGACAGATTGTCATTCCGACCAATAAGCAAAACGAACTGAAGCTAAAAAAAATCGAAAGACCCCAGAGAATTGAAAGACTTCAGAAAATCGAAAGACTTCAGAAAATCGAAAGACCCCAGAGAATTGAAAGACCTCAAAGATGATTTAGAAGTTCACAGATTAGAATTTCTTTAAAATTATAGTTAGATGAAAAAGATTATCTTTTTAAAGTTTAGACTATTCTTGCTTGTCGCCAAACCTAATAGAATGCAATAGACCACGAGATCACTAACTTAAAGTTATTGTTAAATAGCTTGAGTTGTGTAAATACATGAAGATGAAAAATATAGGATCGCAATTTGAAGATGCAATAACTCTTGCAGATATCTTTGAGGTAGTCAAAACAGTAGTTCTACTGAGCATTGGCAAGAGCCGAGGGGGTCTAATGCTAGGCATGGCTAACCTCGGAAACCATCCACAGGGCTTCTTTGGCGGATTCTTTACGATAGGCTCCAATGTTATCGTCATGAATAAGATCCCTCTGCAGAGATTAAAGGATACAAAACCGGACCTGTTCAAACCCTATGCCTTTTATATTCTGCTCCACGAATATATTCACTCATTGGGTTATATGGACGAAAAGGTTGTGAGGAATATGGTATACAAGATTTGCAGAGATATGCTGGGAGAAGACCATCTGTCTACAAAGATTTCTGCTGACACTGGCAATTTCATTAAGCATTTCACATATCCAGATTGCATATTAAATCCGGATCAAACGTGCATCGAACTGGTTAATGGCTTTGACAGATCTAGCGTCTCTTATATCGCTTGAGATTTTTTTTTTAAACCACTGTTTGCATCACGAAAATCGTTATTAAACGATATATCTGCATATTATTTTATATGTCATTTTTAATTTAGATATAATTTTAGAGTTCCTTATAAACGCGACTTGATCCGTTTAAGTTGTGTAACTAACTTTTTTATTTTATTGGAACTAGTGATCTCAATAAAATAGGATATTGAAATCAAATCAAGACTCCAAATTATGGAGAGCACGTGTATCTTAAGTCCAGTGCTTTAAGCAAAGCTTCATCCGATTCTTTATACTGTTCTGATGATCTTAAAACTAAGCCAAGGTTATACCAAGCTTCATAATCTAGCATGTCCAAATTGATGGCCTCTCGGAAACATCTTATGGCTTCTCTATAGTCCCCTGTAATATGTAAAACCCATCCTTGATTCTTTCATGCTTGGGCATTACAAGGATTTATATCTAATGTCCTTTTAAAACAATCTGCTGCCTCTTCATATCTTTGCAGGTTTCTCAGATCCAAGCCTTTTCCGTACCAAGCTGTGCTTAACTCTGAATTGATTTTAACGGCTCTCTCAAAACAACATGTTGCTTCCAAAAATTCTCCTGTATCTCGAAGGGCAACGCCCAACGCAGTCCAAGCAGATGCATTACCCGAATCCAAAATAAGGGCTTCTTTGTATGATCTAATTGCTTCGTCCAGTCTCTTAGCGCGACTTAGCGCATCTCCCTTGCAAATCCATGCATAGACATTATTGGAATCAAGATGCAACAGGTTGTCGTAGCAATTTATTGCCTTATGGAATTCGCCGAGAATAAATAACGCATCGCCTTTGTTCTGTCAAGCTATCTTATTATCAGGATCGATCTCATTCACTCTATCATAAGCTTCAACCGCCTCCTCATGCCTTCCAAGATAATATAAGGCAAATGCTTTATTGCTCCAAGAATCAGCATCTAACGGATTCTTAATTACACAATTTTCTATCCAATTGAGTGCATATTGGGGATCGATCTCCATGGCTTTATCATAGGCTTTTATTGCCTCTGCATACATTCCAAAAAAATGTTAAAATGTCGCCTTTGTTATTCCATGCCTCTGCATCTGAGGGATCGAGATTGATATTATATTCGAAGCAATCCAAAGCCCCTTGGTACCGGCCCAATGCCATCAGGGCAGTGCCTTTACCCTTCCAGACTCCAGAGTTCAACGTATTTTCCTCAATCAATAACTCGTAAGCATGAAGGGCTTCATTTAAGCGACCTGAGTCCAATAAAGATTCTGCTTCATCCATAGGAACATTTATAGGAACTAGTTCATATTCATCCTTGTTAGACATATAAATCGGCAGTTGATATCTAAAGAGTAATATTGCTCAGTAATTGATATATAGATACCTTGAAGGGAGAATTGTGAGACGGGATTTCCGCGCGATCTACCAATCATGCACATCTGGTGTACTAATTCCATATCATTCTTATTAATAAGAAAACAAAAACAACGATGGCTTTGGAAATAACATAGTTTTCCAAGGGAGGTAATCCATGCATAGTTTTCAAAGCTTGAAGCGTCAAATGTCCTGATATAGGCAGAAAACGATCCTCTAAGGTGCAAATTCCCATACGCGTTCTTAAAACGCATTCTGGCATTCGGTTGATGAGAGCTAGTTTTACCAACGAGATCGTTGTCTCAATTCGTGCACAACCTTCACTGCCCATATAATATCGGAGTCAATCAAACGGCTAAAAACAAATCATGTTTTACATCTTCGGGCATGAGCAGCCGCTCATGAAAGTTTTACCAGTAAAATGACCGTTTTACTATTCTGATTCAGGCAGATGATAATCCTATTGGATGCGAATGAATCTTTCAATATTCAGGCTTTCCAAGCATTCCTCATAGGAATTATCGCAAACACTATGATAATAGCCCAATCCCGCAATTATTAGCACAAAAGCGGCAACGTTCAGCTTTATCAGCTGGATCTCTATCCATGTCAGCTTACTGACTTTTGTTAGCCAACTTGCTAAAACTCATTTTTCTCCTCTTTTGTCAAAGGAGATTTGATCCACAATAATTAATAGGTAGTGTCCAGTGAGGTTGTCCTCTTTTTGAATGCCCGGACGAAAGTAATGGATGGGATGGAAACCCTACCCTCCAGAGCTGAGATAAATATATAAAATATTGACTTAAAAATTAAATACTTAGGCACTTAAATCTATTGTATGCTTACTGCCGAAGTTATCCCCTTAGCCGAGAAGAATCTTGTTTCTCTGGCATTGCAGCGCCAAGGATTTAGGATTCTTTCCATCGGGGAGACAATTACCATCGAAGCCACGCCCGAATTTTTTGAAAATTTCTTCCAGATGAAGATGGAAAAGCGATCCAAGAATGTGATTCCCGGCATCCCGGGTCGCGTAGAAGTGGATTTTTGGAAACCTTTGACGCAACCAGTGATCCCCGATGAATTTAAGATCCTCATTAAAGAGATCCTATTTCCAGAGCCTCCTGAATTTTATATATAGTGATAGGGACCCGAGTCCCTATCTTGGCTCAGGCAGCGTGTTCGTTGGTCTTACAGTTATGGATCTGGCAAGTCTGTATGCTTTGTAGGCATCTACAAGCCCGGCTCCTGTGGCACTGTCAAATCCTATGCCAGCCTTTTGACCCATTTGGCTTGTGCCTTTCTTGACGTCACGAGCGGAGGCGATCAGGATCTGTTTGATCAAATTCGGAGAGAGGGAAGGTTGTGCCTGTTTCAGCAAGGCGCATACTCCCGCGATTTGGGGGGCGGCCGCGCTTGTCCCACTTATGGCCGCCCAACCGTCATCGGGTTGTGTCATATCCCCCTTGGGAAATGCACCACCTGCTGCAAGGTCTTTGTCAATTTCACATCCTGGTTGCAAGGGTAACATTATGTAGATACCGTGGGGCTGCATCCCAACTAGGCCACATAAATCTGGCACATTTCTTCCAGGATAAATTTTGCTTGTGAAACTCGAAGCATAATCGGAAGCCTCGAGTTCGAAATCATCCACCACAAAGTTCCGGTGGGCATAGACGCCACCTGCTGAGATGACCTCTGGCATTTGTCCTGGAAAACCATAATGACCATTTCCTGCCGAGAAAACGACTGTTATTCCTAATTGTTTTACCGCATAAATTATCATAGCTTCTAAGGGCTTTAGCCAGTTTGGCAGAGGCGGTTCTTCAATACTCCAGCCCCAGCTACAAGAGATGACTGCTGGACTGAGATCAACTGCCTTTTTAAATCCCAGAGTTGCATTGTTTCCTTCTTTTATACCCACGAAATCGATGTCAGGAGCTGCTGAAAAGATGTTAGCTGCCTCAGCAGTTCCATGACCTATTTCGTCAGTCTCCTCATCTACGGCATCTTCGGCAATAGTTCGGTTGTAGTGGTAACCCCGGGATTCGTAAAACTTATGCATATAAAAGCCTGTATCGGGCATTGCTACCAGGACACGTTTGCCTGTAATTCCCTCTTGATGCACTTTATCCGCTCGCAGGATCAGGGAGATATCTGCGGGAATGTTCAGATGGTGGTAAGATACGGTTGGAGGCAATGGAGACTCAAAGAATGTTGGTGGTGTCTGAGGATAGGCTCGTTCGATCAAATCGGTCAATTTTTGGGGGATTTCGAAAGGAACTCCAGAAATCTGAGATAGGAACGACCTCTCCCCAAGCGCAGGATGGGTGTAACTTAGTGGTATCGAAGCCTTTTTAACTTCGGTGTTAAATGTGCTCTCCCACAGGTCTTTGGAGGCTTCTCCGCTGACGCTGAAGGTCCCAATATTGAAGATCCTGAAGCCCATATCCTGAAGGTTTCTAGCTGCCTTTTGAGCTGCTCCTGCTTTTGGGACAAACTTGTCGATATTCGAAGGGGTCAAAAAAGTTTCGGGTTCAAATATCGATTCTCCAGTTTCGCTGCGTATCACCGCCTCAAAGCTGACAACCTCTCCTGCCTTAGTTCCATCACGGCGAGTGGCCGGTTCAATGGTAAATTTAGATTTTGTTACCATATCTTTAATACCTCCGAAAAAATTTTTATATTAGAACAACGTATCTTATTAATATAAATAGATTACTAACTTATATTAAATTTCTAAGTTATAATCCCTTGATTTTATTTCTTTGAAGGTCTGGAAAATATGAACTGCGTACTTGGGTTTTTGAAACTCTGTTACAAGCAAACAATTCACTTCAACTGTTGAAATAAATTTGATTTTTTAGCCGAAATCTCTCTGTATCTCATTTTATTTTCACATTTTACCGTTGGCGCTAGTGGAATTTAACATTATCTATAATTAGATGAAATTGAGCTCGATTTTCTATTGATTGCGATCCGTAGGACCAAAAATGTGTTTTGCTTTAATTAGTCACCCTGAGCGGTAATAAATTAGAGCAGTAAAAAGATATGATGGGCCACGGATTCTTTTTTGCTGCCATGAGATTCGAGATGATTTATGCCTGCGCAGCGTATATTAGATGAGATTAAAAATGAAACCAATACCATTAGTTTTGATTGTTCTCTCCTGACTTGCGCTCCCGGCCGAATCCCAAGATAATCCTCACTATATGATGACTGATCCCACTATTCAAGAGATGCTAGTATCCCATAATATCGAACATGATCCCCTGCTGTAGGAGGATATTCCAATAGGATGACTAAATACATCTCAAGGCCCTAGAGAAAGCTTCCGACGAAGCTACAATACTTCTATACTCACCTGGAATCAATCCATTCTTGGAAGACTTGGCCAAGATTGTGGATCATGTGTATGGGAAAGCCACCTAGACTGACGGCCAAGACATGGCAGAAGATGAAGGATCAGCGGACGTTGGAGGCGTTCTCATGATCCGGTCTAAGCGTAGCGGTTGGAGCATTCGTTGTGATATTGTTGATCCCAGGCTGTTTGAATCGCAGGCTGCTAAGGAGATCATGACCAGGAATAAATGTTAGTTCACTTTTGACATTTTTTCCATTGGACTGTTTACTTTATGGAACTCTGCAAGGAGTGGTTGCTTCTAATTTCTTTCTCAGATCATTTTTAAATATGTATAAGGCATCCCTTAAT
>JALHSR010000080.1 GCA_022865315.1 Methanotrichaceae archaeon
GGGGCATCATGGGGCTATGGTTACAGCCATCGATGGATTCAAAGTAGATGTCAATCACTTCTGGATTTATTATATATTTGAGAAAAATCAAGCGGGATGGATTCTACCTATGTGTACTCCAGATTCATTTAGGATTAGAGATGACACCAGGGTAGCATGGCGATATCATACTGTGACTAGCGTTAAGGATATGCAGAGGCATGGGCCGCTATCCACTAGCATCTGCATAAGTAAGATCAAGAGGTGCAATAGACAGTTTTAATGGCATCGACTTCTTCCTGGAAGACTCGGTCAATCTATCCAATCGTGTATTCTACCCCGATGAAGGCTACCCAGGCTGACAATCAAGACATGGCAGAAGATGAAGGATCAGTCTACATTATGGAGGCGTTCTCATGATCAAATTAAGGATCAATAGGTGGAGCATTTCTAGTAGCGGTGGCGGTGTATTTTTTTTATAATGATAGGGGAGCCGGAGTGGGGTAAAAATTTTTATTGTACCACGAAAAGAATAGCCTTAAATTTTTGCGTGGAAATCAAGATATGAGGAACTGATTTGATATGTCCCAATTAGATCCATTTCTAATTGCAATAGGCACTTTAGGGGTATTGGTTTTTACCGTCACCAGCATGTTAAGGATGGGCTTAAGCCTCACAATTCCTCAGATCATAGCCCCACTTAGAAATACCCGGTTGGTCGTTCTGTCATTGGTGGCTAACTTTGTAGTTGTACCTATCTTGGCATTATTAATCGTTCGGATCATTTCCCTGTCTCAAGGCTTGCAGGTCGGCCTGATTCTCGTGGGTTTGGCGGCAGGTGCGCCGTTCCCTGCCCAAACTGGTACAGATGGCCAAAGGCGACATGGCTTTCACTGCCGGACTAATGGTCTTGCTGATGGTAGCAACAATTGTCTACTTACCTATAGTTCTGCCGCTTGTTTTAGCTGGAGTACAGGTAAGCCCCTGGGACATTGCCAAGAGCCTCATTTTGTTGATGCTGATCCCTCTTGCTATTGCCCTTTTCATTCGAGCAAGGTACGAAGAGACGGCAACTGGCCTTATCCATACCACGAGCATGGCCACCAACCTCTCTATTGTGGTGCTATTCATCGGGTACTTCGTCGCTTATTTCAGTGAGATAATCGGCATCATCGGAACGGGCGGCATTGTGGCCGCCCTCCTTCTGGTTGTTGGGGCTGTAATCGTGGGTTATCTTCTTGGCGGAAAGAGCATGGATGCTAAAAAAGTCCTTGCACTCGGAACCGGTCAGCGCAACTTATCGGCCGCATATGCCGTCGCCACCAGCAACTTTGCAGACAATCCCGAGGTTTTGATAGAGATCCTGGTGGTGTCACTGATAGGATTTGTTGTCTTAATGCTCATCGCCGGAGAACTCGGAAAACGTGAAAACAAACACTGATATAGTCAGGCCTGACTACGGTGATGTCGAGTGCAGGAAGTCGGGTCGTGGATAGGTCGAAGGATTGAGATCGGGGCGATAAGTATTGAGTTTTGGCAAGAGATCATGTACATTAGGTCGTGGATGACATAAGCGAATGTTCAAGACTTGTGAATATAATTTAACCAGTTAGCTGCATTCATGGGCCTGCAGAACGGCATAATCAATGTCTGTCATCGAGTCGCGTTTGTGCCAAAAACTTTAGAAAAGTATCTCCTTTTAATAGATGAGATGCCGGAATTCCACATCTTTAACCCCTATCAATCGGCCAGACACTCCGTTTATATCCGGTTCAAACGTACAAAACACTCATGTATAATAATTTGCGGACTGATTTTGCAGCAGGAGAAACTCCCACAACCTCGTATACAGATTATTATGGCGATAAACAAATAACCTATACTTCCGTCGGTTTATTGCTAGGCACAATCAAGACCGAAGTGAAGGATATTACCTTCTCCATGTCAGCTACAGATATCGAGGGCATCCAGTGGATATTTGAAAGTATGCGGATTGAGGGGATAGTATCTGTCGAGAAATCTCAGCTAAAGATGAAAGAAGAAAAGATTAAAGAACATGCAAAAAAGGCGCGTGCAAACGCTCCTGCGGAATGGTTTGAACATAAGGAAAAATGGGATGAATATAATGCATGGAGAAATAGGTCACCGTCTCCCGAGAAGAGCTACACAATACCGTCCAACGTTTCTAAGGCTGCTAGATCTACTTCTGACATGGACTCTGAACATAATGTGACAGACCCATCCGATCCTCTTTATTGGGCAGCTAAAGCCGAGGCAAGAATAAACGCAGCTAAAGCCGAGGATAATTTCACTATCTATAAGGATTATGTAAGCTATTATGCTAAAGCAATCGACCTCAATGACGATGAAGGAAATTTTGTAGAGGTAGTAGCTGACAAGATTATAGAACTAAATAAGTTTGTAGGTCTCGTAATAGAATCTGACAGTGCTCAGAAAAGAGACGAAGGTGCCGAAGTTCTGAAATGGATGTTATACGACACAAAAATATTCGACAAACTTATCGAGAAATGCGTTCCAGAGTGGGTAGACCCCGACCTCTGGAGATCAGCTTCCATCTTGAGAGACAAAGCAGAGACTCTAGAATATTTAGGGGATTACAAAGCAGCCAGTGAATACTATAGGAAGGCCTCCGAGGCATACGACCGTGATGGTGTTCTAGCTAACAGCACTAACTATCACGCAGAACCGCTGAACATAGATCATTTCGGTTATGCGGTCGAAATGGAAGAGGCTGCCGAGAGAACCCTCGCAAAAGCACAGGAACTGGAATCCTAAAGCGAAATTGTAAATGAGGAGCGCGTTGCTCGGAGACACTTGGGGAATCCTGAATCAATACTTTTGCTTGGAAAGACTGCTCAGTTCTTCGAACA
>JALHSR010000081.1 GCA_022865315.1 Methanotrichaceae archaeon
GAATTTGTGGCAGATTTGGAGAGCATGAAGAAACTCATATCTGACCAATGGAATGCGCTCTCATGTTCGATCAGTTATGCCAAAGGCTGGATAAGGAGATTCTTAGTGGGGACTAATTACAATACAATCTGATTATTAGAAATTGTGCGGAAGACTATAATCAATTTTAAACCAATTTAATATATTACCTGGAATGTAGAATGCCGAAAAAAAGAATTTTATTGGTAATCGAGCCAAAAGCGGATTTCGGGTTATTGACTACGGTCAATATGTTTAGAAACCGTTTGGAATATAATTTTCTTATTTATCCTTTTATCAATAAATTATTTAAGAACTTTGAAGTCGCAATTATTCCAGACAATGGGATATTCAATAAAAATTTCATAAAGGCGAAGTATATACGGATGATTCAAGAAGAAAGTAAAAGAGCCACCGATCAGGCTATTAAACGAAGTATTGAGATTGCTGAGAGCTGGTATTTGCATGGAAAATTATCTGATCACTTCTTCGTAAGTGGGATAAATTTAGGCGAAGTTATTCAGACAAAAGTAGTTCAAGATTTAATCCAAATATTTGTGTATATCGATTATGCACTAAAAATAATTGAAAAAGAGAAGCCAGAAATGGTTTGTATTCAGAATGAAATTTTTTCAATTGAAAAAGCTTTTTCAGCAATCGCCGATAGTACTACGACTAATTCAATTATCGAGCCGTTCCATTATCGAAAATTAAAAAAATCTTTAAGTAATATTTTTAAATATCGCGCATTTAAAAAAAATATACCAAATCTTACCAATCTTTACTTGGTTGATAGCCAAGATTACAATATGAAAAATTGCAATATCTTGTTTGATGTTCCATATATTAATGATTTCAATGCATTGATACCTGTTATTCAGAAATTTCATGACAACAAATCGTCAAATTTATTTGTCTATACGGAAAGTTCTATTCGCAAAGAGAACCTTGGAGAAGATGCAAAAATTATTAGAAAAAATATTAAAATTAATAACAGAAAAAATTTAGAAAATATAAAAAAATGTTTCTATTCAAATTTATTTAAAGACGCCGATTTTCAAGCATCATTTTCCTATAATGGTGTGAATTTTTGGAAGGCAATTAAAGATGAATTTGCGCTTCTATTTGATAGAGAATTGGATCTTATTGTCAATGATATTTATCGTTTCCAGGAAATAATTGATTCAATAAATCCGAGCATTTTAATTGTTGGGGATGAAAGGGCAATCCGAGTGAGAGGTCATGTTTTTCTTGCAAAACTGAACGGCATTCCGATTCTGGACGTTCAGCATGGGGCCTATTTTCCAGATTACCCTATGGGAGATAATCCTGTAGCTGATAGGATTGCGGCCGGTGGTAATTATTTTAAGGAAGTATATAAGAAAAATGGTGCTCGAGAAGAGCAAATTGAGGTTACTGGCTGGCCGAAATTTGATATCTATAAAGAAATTAAAGAGCATTATGCATTAAGTCCAAAAAATCGGCCATCCCGTATACTTTTCGCAACAAATTATTTAAATTTAAAAAGTAATTTAGATATTATTGAATATATTGGCTCGGCTCTCAGATTGAATCCTGATTTTTGCTTGATCGTGAAACCACACACAATAGAAAACAGTAAATTATATAAATATATATCCAAAAAATACGAGAGAATTACCGTCGTAGATGGCAAGAAACCTATAATGAAATATCTAGCCAATTCTGATATACTTCTACTAGCGGCACCATCTACCGTTGGCTTGGAATCGGCGATTCTTGATAAGCCCATCATTTATTTTGATAATACATGTAATACCAAAAACTGGTTGAGCGAGATTGCGACAACAATAAGCTCTTTGAACGAACTCTTTCCGGCGATTCAAGGTGCCCTTTATGATGAGACGCTTAGGAGAAGGTTTAGTGAGTCCAGGAAAAGATTTGCTTATGAACATGCTCATAAACAAGATGGTCATGCATCCCAAAGAGTTGCGAATTTGATATTGGAAATGACAGAAAATTAATCATTTTAGCACAAAATTAACATTTCGATGTCTCTTTTATGCCTATCCAAGAAATTAGGGAAAAATAGATTTCGTGAGAGTTGCCATTGATAACATCATGAGATTTTTCTTTAAGAACGATCTCTAGTTTCATAGTCTGTATAAATATCCGAACCTAGATTTAATCGCGGTTTAGGTAGTGTACAATTATATAATCTGCGTTATCTTGCTATTCGATCTTTTTTTATTACCAGAAACAGTTCTATATATATTTTAAAATAATAATTTAAGGTGATGTTTATCTGTATCAAGATGGACATAGGTAAATCATAAGAGGTCATTATTTTGATTTCTAAAGAATTCCTTAGTCGTTTAATCAAGAATCCATGGCAGGAAATCAGATTTCAGACGATCCTTCGTGCGCTTCCATTATTGATAAAGGATCCTCAAGCTCAACGTATCAACCTTTGGAATAGTTTTGGACGGTTGCCGCGTGTACCACTGATTCAATTATTTCCAGAAGTAAAAGAAATCGATTTAACGATCTTGCATCCCTACAACCGGATAATCAACACCTCCATTGACCTGGAGGAGCTAGTTGTGATCCTTGCGATTCTTAAAGCAATAAATGCGCGAAAAGTGCTTGAGATCGGCACATTCGATGGCAATACAACCATTAATATTGCTGCTAATACGCTTAATGATTCTCAAATCATTACGGTGGATCTACCTCTGGACTGGAATGGACATTATCGAATTCTTACGCCTGAGTCTTACGTGAACGCAAGCGATAGGGCGCTGATAGGTAAGCAGTTCTTTGGAACAATTTTCGCCAAAAAAATCACACAAATATTTGGCGACTCAGCCGAACTGGATTGGGCGATGCTTGGGGGTCCATTTGACATGATTTTCATCGATGGCAACCATTACTATCGTTACGTAAAGCATGACACTGAAAATGCTTTAAAGCATTTAGAACCAAGCGGCGTGATTGTATGGCATGATTACGGAAATATGATCGATGTTAGTCGGGTTGTGGATGAAGTATCTCTGAAGATGCCAGTTCACGTTATCAGTGGAACACGAGTGGCTATAGGTCAGTTGATAGCGAAGGATTAGATTTTTTAGAGTCCCCAATCAGCTAAATTACATCAAGCTATCGGCATATAGAGAAAGGGCGCTTCAGAACAAGCTTATGTGCTAAACTATTGTTGCTCATTTATAAGTATCACATTATGAGATCTTTCGATGTCTCATAACGTAGCCTTGGCAGCAAACCATTTCATTGTTGTATATCCAAAAATATAAATAAACGAATTAATTTATGGTTACGAGAAAGGTTCAATGCGATGCCAGCTAAAGATTTTGCCAACTATTTCACTGAGATATAATGACTCATTCAGCGGTCGAATGCTTCTATAAAAGCCAATCTAATAAAAAGGAGGAACCTGTGACGAAAAATTTCCTTAATATGGATAGCAGAGACGGCGGTTCTTCCTTTATTAATTCAGTCAGTAATTATTTATACAATAATATAGATATTTTAGATTTTTATAGCACTTTTCGATCAAATTTTAAGTCCGTTTTATTAATTCTAATATATCATGGAGTTGGCCAAAATCAGGAAAATTGGATGCATCCTTCGATAAATGAAAAAATTTTTGAAACACAAATAAATTATATAAAAAGGAGATATAAGGTTATTTCGTTAAAATCTTTAGTTAGCCTTAACCAAGAAAAGAAACCTTTGCCAAAGAAGGCTGCAATAATTACTTTTGATGATGGTTACAAAAATATATATAAATATGCGTATCCTATTCTAAGAAAATATAATATTCCTGCTACAATTTTTTTGACAACTGGTGTGATTGGAACAGGAGATCTATTATGGTGGGATAAAATAAGCTATATCATTTGGAAAACAGATTGCAGATCGATCGAATTTGATTCGGGAATGATTTCATTGGAATCCGTGAAAGAAAGATCAGAATTTTGCTTCACATTGACAGAGAAACTTAAAGGATATCCAAATAACAAAAAATTTGATCTAATTGAAGATATTGGAAGATCATTGGACGTGAAAGTACCTTCTGATATCGGTAAAAAAATATATTTGTCTTGGTCGGAAATAATTGAGATGAATTCAGATGGATTTGAAATGGGATCTCATACCATTTCACATCCTATTCTTACAAAGATTGCACTTAAGGATGCAGATTATGAAATTGCGAATTCAAAAAGAGATATTGAGCACAAAATTAAAGCTAATGTTGTTTCTTTTAGCTATCCAAATGGTCTTCCAGGCGATTATAATGCTGAAATAATAAATTTATTAAAGGAAAATGGTTTCAAATGTGCTGTTACTTCAACTCTTCAGGAGCCTCAATTTGAGGGAGGCTTGTTCGAGTTAGCAAGAAAAAGTGCTACATTTAATCTTGTTCCTTTTAGGTTTGCTGCATCTCATATGTATGATGATATTTATAAAATAAGGAAATATTTATGGAAAATAGACTCCTGAAAGTGTTGGTAACAAGTGCTAGGACTAAAGCAGCATTAGCAGTTACTAAATCATTAGGAGAGAAAGGAATAATTGTTATTTGCGCAGATCACTCATATGACAGTCTTTCTTTCTATACGAAATATTGCAAAGGTCGGGTCATATATCCCAACCCTGGGACAGAGCCGGAAAAATTTATCAACTTTTTATTAGATCATATAAAAAGTAATTCTTATGATATATTATTTCCAATCACTGATGTCGATATGTATTTGATCTCGAAAAATCTCGATCTCTTTTTGCCTTATGTTAAGGTGGCTGGGAATTCTCATCATATATTTATGAAAGCTTTGGACAAATCTGCAACTATTGAAATGGCAAAAAAACTCAATATTCCGATTCCCAAGACTATCCTCTTGGAGGACATTGATGATATATATAAAATAGCAGAAAAGTTGCGTTATCCCGTAGTGGTAAAGCCAAGACAATCTGTGACATTTATTTCAGATAAGGCTATGGTATGCAATACAAAATATGTTTTCTCCAAAGGGGAATTAATTTCAAATTATATCAGTTTACATAAAAAAATTCCATACCCTCTTATACAGGAATATATCCAGGGTGAGGAGATCGGCGTATTTTTATTATTAAATAGAGGAGCTTTAAATGCAGTCTTCAGCCATCGAAGAATTAGGTCAACAAATCCTCTTGGTGGGGTTAGTTGCATGCGTGAAAGCGTTAAAATCAATTCGATGATGAAATTTTTTGCAGTCAAATTGCTTGAAGAGATAAATTGGAATGGAATTGCAATGGTCGAATTCAAGATCGATTCCTCCGATAACATTCCAAAATTGATGGAGATAAATGGCCGTTTTTGGGGATCGTTGCAGCTAGCTATCATATCTGGGGTGGATTTTCCGTATCTGCTTCTCAAGACCTTGATGGGTGAAACTATCTCACCAGTTTTGGATTACAGGAAAGGGATAAAATGCAGGGATTTATATGGAGACTTCATTCACTTTTATAATGTCTTAATGAGACCTGATAAAAGGTTTGAATATCCAGAAAAATTCTTTACTGCGCGGCAATTTATCAAATTTAATGAAAGAAATCTGTATTACGATAGCATATCTTTGGAGGATCCCAAATTAACGTTAAAAACATTTTGGGACATAATGAAATTACCTTATTTGCACAAAACAAAGAAGAAGGGTAATTATGAGATTAATTAAAGGAGTCATTCATGTTCATTCACAATATTCGTATGACGGGACGTTACCTCTTAAGACGATTAAAAATTATTTTAAGGAAAGAGGATTTAATTTTATTATATTTACAGAGCACGAAAATAAAATGGGAGATGACTGGATCGATTTATTCGTTTCTGAGTGTAAATCGGCATCGGAAGAAGATTTCATTATTATCCCAGGAATTGAGTTTAAATATGAGGACATTGAGATATTGGGATTAAATTTAAATAAAAATATATATTATAATGGTATAAAGGATTTGATAAAAAAAATAAAAATAAATAATGGGTTGGCGGTATTGGCTCACCCCAAAAAATATAAATATAATTTTAAAAATAATCTTTCGATTTTAAAAGAGTTAAATGGAATAGAAATTTGGAATTGTAGATATGATGGTCGACATGTTCCAAGGGTGCATAGCATCAAACTGTTAAATCTATTAAGAAATGAAAATATCTTTGGTTACGCGGGTCTAGATTATCATTATATTGGAGAATCAACGCAGCCTTATCATCAATTATATGTGAAAGAATTAACTATCCAAGAAATAATGGAAAACTTAAAAAACGGGAATTACAATATAATTAATAATAATCTAGAAATCGATTCAAGAGCTAACTTAACCTTTTCAATGTACATAATATTTTTATTCAAAAATTATTTGTATCTATTTTTTAAATTCATTTTTCTATTGGGAGAAAATTTTTTTCACCGTTTGGGTCGACCGCCTCCAAAATTTATGGTCCAGCTGGCTAGGAAAATTATTTATTTAAACACTTGATTTATTGCATATAATCCGTGAAAATTACAATTAGAAATATCGGGATCGCGAATATTAACGAAAGAAATTCGAGAACTATTTTTAAATTCCTTATAAACCATTTTGAGACGGGATAATAATAATATAAATAACCATATTTTATATCAGCAACTGATCTTGGGTCGATCACTTAACAAAATATCCAAATGGGGTCCGGAAGTATTTATAAATATCAAAAAATCATGGATATATTTTTAAACCAGTGAACTAACAAATAAACTAATGAAGTTGGCGGCATTAAATCTCTATTTTATCTTAATTTGCTCCGTATGTACAGGAATTAATGCAGATCAATTTTATGATTCTCTCGGATCAAAACTATCTTCCAACGGTTATTTTAGTGAATCAATTGATTATTTTAATATGTCTATTGAACAGAATAAAACTTTTGCGGACGCATGGATTCATAAAGGGAATGCATTACTTAGTCTGAAATATTTCAATGATTCAATGGATGCTTTTAATAGAGCCCTTGAGATAAATTCCACTAATGCTGCAGCATGGTCTCGGATTGCTTATAAGTACGAAACTCAAAAGGATTATAATAATGCTTTTTCAGCAATGTCCGTTGCTACCAATCTTGATCCAAAAAATGCAGTCTTCTGGTTCAAGAATGGTTACTATCTCCAGAAACAAGGTATGTTTATGGATGCAATATCCTATTTTGATAACGCTTTAGCTGTCAAGGAAAATTATCGGGATCCTATATTTTCGAAAGCAATATCGCTGCAAGCTATAGGGAAAACTAAGGAGGCAATCGAACTTTTTGATAAAGCAATCGCTTTAAATCCAAAAGATCCCAAAGCGTATGATGCAAAAGGATTAGCCCTCGAGGTCGAAGGTGATTACTCTAGCGCATTAAATTCCTTTAATACAGCTTTAGAACTCGACCCCAAATACCAATCAGCATTTAGCAATAGAATTCATGCGGAATTGGCCTTGGGGAGGTCGGGTGAGGCGATAACATATTTCTTAAGAACATAGCCAATTTTCCTCTCAGGAAAAGTGAATTTCTCCAAAAAAATCCTAATTTCATCTAAAATTAGAAATTTTTAAATAAAATTGTTTATTATCTTTAACTGCAAGTATCTTAGTTTGTAAGTATCTTTTCGACAAGGTCTCAGATTGGTCTTTTTTTGAAGTATACAGCAATTCTAGCGTGCTACCCAATTAGATAATTCTTTTTCTGATAATAGTCGGATCAAAGGTCGATACCTATCAAAGCCTTATGCCGAAAATCAAGATCGCAATGCATCAATTTTGGCAGTAAAGTAAATTTACCCTCAAATTTATGATTCCGAGGCTAATTTATTCGATGCTTGCAATAGAAAATGAATTACCTTTTTGGTGTCTAACTCGATATAATCCTCATTTTGGATCGTCTAATTGCTTAATTACTTTATAAGCAAATTAAGTTCGTCATGCAACCGACCCTTTTTGATGTAACCGAATCCTACTTTCGATCGATTATTGTTCCGCTTATCGTGGCATCGACTGCTTAACTCGTTTTACATATCGATCGAAGAGAATCTTTTTAATGCATATTTTATAAAAAAATAATTGAGGCCAATGACTCATTAGCACTTAGCTTGTTTGGTCTTTGGCCATCTTACATCTTCTCATAAAATATTATCATGGCTTCGTTTGGTTTCTTAAGTGCTAATAAGATATGCATCTTGCCTATTAGAGCCTGAATATAGTTCGGATCTACCTTGAGGGCGGCATCGTAAGCAGCTAGTGCATCCTTCAAATTTCCTAGCTCTTCAAGAGCGAGTCCCTTGGCCGTCAATGCCTGTTTATTCTTTCCATCTGCAGCGACAAGCCGTTCATAATATTTCATGGCTCCTGAATTGTTGCCTACGGCTTGAAGCGCTACGCCCTTTCCAAGAATTGCATCTTTGTTATCCGATTGAATGGAAATTATCTGATCGTAAGTCTTTATTGCATCTGAAAACTTACGATCTTTCATATGAATCGATGCTTTTCTTATCATAGGTGGCGTAAAATTTTTGTTGATTTGGATAGCAGTTTCATAGAATTTTATAGCACCTTGAGGATCGTTCGTACTTTCTAGAAACATTCCGCTCTTGTATGGATAATTTGCATTGGTCGCGTCTAATTTTGTGGCATTAGCTAGCGCAGCGAGGGCGATTGCGTAAGCCTTATCTGCAGCGTAGACCCCTGCTAATTTTTCCCACACAGATGCTTGATTAGGATCGAGTTGAAGGGCTTTTTTGTAGGAATTTAGAGACTCGTTAAGATTCTTAACGGCCATCGCAGCATCACCTTTATGGATCCATGCATCAGTAAAATTTGGATCCAGAGCAACAGCTTTGCTAAAATAGTTTAATGCATCAACGTTTTTCTTTTCAGTTAATAGTTGTTTTCCTTTCCAATCAAAGTACTCTGCATCTTCTTGCGCAGAGCAACACACACATAATAGCATTAAGCCAACCAAAATTGCTAGACATTTCATAATATTTCCTTCTGCAATTTCTGATATTCGCTGGAAAGATATTTTAAATTTTCCCCTTTCTATTTAGTCTTTAAGCTAGGTAGCAGTTGTACAATGAAATTAATAATTCAAACTGGGTATTCGAATCTTATTTGGGAAGATATTTAGAGCAATCGATTATCTAATTGGAGGGCATTACTGTACCCTTTGAATTGCTGATTAGGTCAAATTTAAATAATATTTAAAATTAAAAATACCTATAACAAAATAATTTTATGAATTCTTTCACAAATCCATAAAGATTCTCATGGGTTCATGCGTCTTATTAAGTGCGATAAGTACATGCATTTTGCCGATCAAAGCCTGTTTCCATGAAGTATCGTGCTTACTGAGATGAAGGGCAGCCTCGTAGGCCTCTAGGGCATCAGCATGTTTTCCATCCGCTTCGAAGGCCATTGCCATTGCAGTGTAAGCCGGCTTATATCTAGGATCTATTTCTAAGATTTTTTCAAATAACTCTATAGCTTTAGATATTTCGTTGAGAGCAATGAGCGTCAAGCCCTTTTTGTATGAAGCATCTTTGAATTGTGGATCCAACTCAAGAGCACCATCATATTTTGCCACCGATTCAGCGTACCTACCTTGCAGCTGGAGCAGATTTCCCTCTCTCAGCCAGTTCATTTTGTTTTTTGGATTGAATTCTGTTAGTTTAGCTGCAAAGGATGAGGCTTTAGCATAATCCTTGCGGGCTACGTGTGCCTCTGTCAAACCAAGCCAAATCGCAATCTTGCTGTCATCAATTTGCAGAGCTTGGTTGTATGATTGCACTGATCCATTATAGTCCTTGAGGATTCTTTGTGAATCACCTTTTTTTATCCATGCGTCAACATAAGTCGGATCTTGGCTTATAGCTTTATCAAAATAAGTCATGGCTTCTGTATAATTACCAGATTCGAAAAGTTTGAACCCTCTCCAATAGAAATAATCGGTTTCCTCGGCTACGCATGCCGCGATAAGCATAATGGAGCAAACTGCTCCAAATATTTTTGAAACGATATCTTTTCATCCCCTTATTAGATGATTCTTTATCTCTTGATTGGGATAAATCCTTTGTCATTCTCCAAGAACTAGTTTCCTAGAGTTCTCAAATATATGGATCTGATTTGCCATGTCGTTGCCATAAGAAATATTTTCCGCCCAGAACACTTAAATAGGCGTCAACAAGAACTCCAATAATTATTAAAAAGCTTGATAGTTATCTATCCGAAAAAATTTTTTAATCATGAATTAGCAGGCATTGATTAAGGGCCTTTTATATATGGAAATATTTCAGCTTAATATATACTGCTAGCAAGAGGTTTTTGTCAATTTACTAAAAAAATTCGTGTTAGTGCAATAAATAGTTTATTATTCTTTATGCATCTAATAGGATAATTCTATAATTTATTTTTTCAGTTTAATTCGAGGAAACCATATCATCAGATTTTAATACATCAAAGTATCGATGGTGAAAATTAGAAGATCTTTCAACCTAAATTGCGAGACTGTAAATTGATTTTTGGGATTCTCCAATTAATTAGTGAGGAAAATGAAGAGAAAAAATAAAAAAATCAGTTACATAATAAATTTATCTATGGTCGCTCTCGGTATCGTTATCGCTTTAATAGTTGCAGAGACTTGTTTACATTTTTTTGATCCTCAAGTTACATATCATGATGATTTTTTTGATATTTTAATTTTCGATAAGGAAATTGGATGGATGGGAAAACCTAATAGCACAGGGTATTACGATCGTTTCAGTTTAGACGGAAAATTTAAAAATTCATCAAAATATGTATATGCGGAACATTTTTCAACGAATTCGTTAGGTTTTAAAGATAGAGAGCATTCTTTCGATGAAAATTATAAAATAATTGTATTGGGTGATTCATTCACTTGGGGTATGGGAGTTAATAATTCAGAGGTATTCACCTCGATATTAGAAAATAAATACTTCAAAAATTTCGAAATTATAAACTTAGGTATGCCGGGTCATGGAACGACTCAAAATTATTTGAAATTGAAAAGATTTGGCCCTCGTTTCAAGCCTGGAATTGTTCTCTTAATGTTTTGTCCAAATGATTATGATGATAATTTGAAATCAGCCAACGGATATTATGATAGGCCTTTAGCCATTTTAAAGGATAATGGAGATATATATATATCGAATTCTGTTTCACCCCCGTCACTGTTAAGATTTATTCGATTGAAATTATATTATAAAACCAATTTTGGGCGTTTGATGGGAAATCTTATCAACAATTATTCCATTGAGCAAGAAGAAGCTAATTACTCAAATGGTTATCGGCGCGAGTTGAATGATGCATTAATTAATAAGATAAATGATTTCTGTAAATTGAATAATGCACAATTAATCATTGCTACAACTAATCCTAATCAGACCGAATTAAAAGAATATTGTGAAAACAAAAATATTATATTTATTGATTTATTCCTCAATCATCCTGATGGATTTCCTATATTTCTAATTGATGGTCATTGGAATAAACTCGGCCACGAAATGGTAGCACAGGAAATATACCGTCAATTAGTTGATAAAAAATTGCACAATCAAACGAATAATAGTATATATATAAGAAATTCTGAATAAACCATCGATCACGATATTTATATATTATTATTATCGTATATGGCGAATTTTTTATGTGTTTAGGATTAAAATCGGGTCTTGCGTGCTATAAAGATAACTACTTCTTCTGTTTTTCATGCTAGCCAGGTAGATCTTTCTTCAGAGGGTGAAACAATTTATCGAAACAAATACTATTTCAAAATTGCGTAGAGTTCGACCTATGACAGTTACGGAGCCACTAGAGGCCCTCTTTGCATAATGGGATAAACTCAGAAACCTGCTGATCAACCGAATAAGAGCACCAGGCAAAAGACCACTTGCATCATTAGGACATTGTTCAAAGCAGCTTGTGTGCTCATATTATTTTAGGAGGAGTCTATATCAAAGGTGTCTACTGACCTCGCTTCAATCTTTATTTTAAGCTATTAAAGATGATATTGCAAAAAGAGGAAAGAAATAGCAGGAAGGCGAAAACCAAGCTCAGTGTAGGATTGTTCTGGATAATATATTAACACTCAACTCTATATGTCATGCAAACTATATATCTGCTTGTAATCCTCATAAATATCCCTCGTTTTCGACTGATTATTATCGTCTTGGAAATCTTCTTATATTGTAACTTGCTGTTATGAACTAATGACGCGTAGTACCAGCTTACGTTGTCGAAGTAACACCGTTTTATTTTTTTTCAGGTTTCTTTGGAAGCGCAAGTTATATTGGCTTATTCCATTTATGCTAGTATTATTTATATTTGGTCTAATAATAATTTTCGCAGAGTCTACAGGGCTTGGGCCTTTGATATACCCATTTATATGATTTAAATATGCTGCAAAAGTTCTGGATCAAATGGATAGCTTTTGGTGAATGGCTTGGCGATATAATAGGAGGTACGATTCTAATCATATTTTATTTTACTTTCTTTAGTATTCCGGGAATCTTTTTTTCGTTTATATCAAATAGAAATTCGAAAAGCTATTCGGATTATTCTTATTTTACTGATATTGAAACTGATTTTGTCAAGGAATATATTAGTGAATATAGAGATATGTAAATGAAAATTCTCGGCATTTCAAGTGGGTATCACGATTCTGCTGCCGCCTTATTAGATAATGGTATTCCGGTTGCTATGGCACATGAAGAGAGATTTACGCGAATTAAGCATGATCCAAGTTTTCCAAAGAATGCCATAGACTTTGTTTTGAAAGTAGGAAGAACAGAAAGCAAAAATCTTGATTATGCTGTATTTTATGAAAAACCATTTCTTAAGTTCGAACGGTTTATTCTTTCTTCACTTTCTTTTTTCCCGTATACATCAAAAATTTTTAGAGAAGGCATACTTTCATGGTTTAAACAGAAATTCTGGATAAAAGCATTAATCCACGAATATTTGAATATTGACGAAGATAGAATTCTATTTGTGCCTCATCATTTGTCTCATGCTGCTTCTGCCTTTTTATGTTCTCCTTTTGAAGAAGCGGCAATAATAACAATAGATGGTGTTGGGGAGTGGACTACAACTGCCATAGGTTATGGTCAAGATTCTAGAATTGAATTGGTTCAAGAATTGAAGTTTCCTAATAGTCTAGGTTTGCTATATAGCGTATTTACAGGATACTTAGGTTTTAAGGTAAATGATGGCGAATATAAAGTAATGGGGCTTGCTCCTTATGGTGAACCAAGATATATGGATGATATTAATAAAATCATCGATTTGAAAGCAGATGGAAGTTTTAGGCTAAACTTAGATTATTTTTCATTCCATAAATCCACTGAAATGCCATATAATAAGAAATTTTTAGAATTGTTTGGAGAGCCTCGAGATAAAGGAATGGGGCATCGTTTTGATCAAAGGCATGCAGATATTGCTGCCAGCATCCAGAAACTGACTGAAGATATTATGATTAGGTTAGCAAATTATGTTTATAATAAATTAGGTTACACTCAACTTTGCATAGCAGGCGGTGTAGGACTAAATAGTGTTGCGAATTATAGGATAATAGAAAAATCCAATATAGAAAATATATTTGTGCAACCTGCGGCAGGAGATGCAGGTGGAGCTCTTGGTGCAGCTTTGTATGTATATTACGTATTACTTAATAATAAAAGAATATATAAAATGGAACATGCTTATTATGGCTCTAATTATTCAAGCGATGAAATTAAAAATTTTTTAGAAATTAATAGCATTAATTATGAGAAGTTCTCTGGAAACGAAATTTCCGATTATGTCGCTGAACGTTTAAGTTATGGCAAAATAATTGGCTGGTTTCAAGGGCAGGCGGAATGGGGCCCACGTGCTCTAGGGGCCAGGAGCATCCTTGCAGATGCAAGAAGGAAGGATATGTTAAAGATGGTAAATTTGAAGGTAAAATTTAGGGAGAGTTTTAGACCCTTTGCGCCTTCTGTTATTTATGAAGATACTAATCAATTTTTTGATTTGCCAAAGGATCATTATCCTTCTAGGTTTATGCTATATGTGTGTCCTGTAACAAGAAAAACAATTGACGATAACATTCTTCCTGCTGTTACCCATGTAGATGGTTCGGCAAGACCTCAAGTCGTTAAAAAAGAATTAAATCCATTGTATTATAATTTATTAGAGAGCTTTAGAGAACGAACGGGAATTGGATGCCTTTTAAATACTTCTTTTAACCTTAGTGGAGAACCGATAGTCAATTCACCCGATAATGCCTATGATTCATTTAAGAGGAGTCAGATCGATGAATTGATTCTTGGCAATTTTGTTATAAGAAAATGCTGATAATAGCAAAAGATAATGTATGCGTTTTTGACCTGATGATCTTAGTAAATTATTGCTTTTTTTTATTTCTCATTGGATATAATAGGTCGATTAAAGAGAAAAATGTCATTGGATCTGAATTCGCTGTGACCAAATATGCAATTGTCAAGTTCGGAATAAAGCATTTTCATCGCAAGACATAATGAAAAGCTATTTATACTCTTTACGCCATTAAAAAAGGGAGGCCGAAAGATGGTTCCAAATTCAAAGCTGCTTTTTACCGTTTATGCTTTTTTTATAGTTTTTATTTTATTTTTGATCAGCATGTCGTCGGCAAATAATGTATCTAATAATATTTCATTAAACAATATTTCATCAAATAATATTTCATTAAATAATATCTCACTATCCAATATTTCAGAAAAAATATATAATGAATCTATTGAAAATATACCGCTGAATGAATCAAACCAATTCATGAATATAAAAGACGAGAATCTTTCAATAGATCAACTTCAGAAAAATGATTCCGAGAATATTTCTGCAATCCAAGATCCACGAGTTAAAGCAGAATTGCTTCTCAATCAAGGCAATTATGATGAAGCACTAATAGTTTACAACGAACTCTTGGAGCAATATCCCAAGGATAGCGATTTATGGGTAGGAAAGGGTAAAGCATATTACAGCTTGAATCAATTTGCTGAAGCTATATCCGCTTTTTCCATGGCAACATCGCTTGCGCCTAATTCGAAAATAGCCTGGTATAACCTTGGTCTAGCATATAATGGAGCTAAGAACTGGAATGAGGCCCTAAAGGCTTTTGATAAAGCAATAAATCGTGATATCAGGTTTGCAGAAGCCTTGTATGGGAAGGGTTTTGCTTATTCTCAGATCCCTACAAAGCAAAATGAGGCCATCGACGCTTATACGAAAGCTCTTTCACTAGATCCAAAAAAGAAAGAAGCATGGTATCAAAAAGGCCTGGCATTGGTAAGGAAAGGAAGAAATGAGGATGCTGTGAAGGCTTTTGATAGAGCTTTAGCGATAGATCCCAATCTAACATTAGCATATTACAATGAAGGATTAGCATTGTATGCATTAGGTAAAATCGATCGTTCCATAGATGCATTTGAAAAGACCATTGAGCTGGATCCCAATAATCAATTAGCATATTATAAAATGGGCGATGCATTGGTGAGACAAGGGAAATGCGAAGCTTCAATAGGTTACTATGATAAGGCCTTAGAACTCAAACCTAGCGATGCTGATGCAGTTTACCAAAAAGCAGGTGCGTTTTTTTGTTTAAAGAAATTCGAGGAAGCGGAAACATGGTACAAGAAACATCTTGAAATGCGCCCAAAGAATTTTTATGCTTGGTATATGATGGGTCAAAGTCAGCTCATCCGAGGAAAATACAATGAATCACTCTCGTCCATGGATATGGTATTGAATTTAAAAGCTGACCATTCAGATGCTTGGTATTATAAAGCAGTTGATCTGAAAAATCTAGAAAGATATAAAGAAGCAATAAAATCGCTTGACATGGCCATTAAATATAGAGCGAATTTTGGAAAAGCCTGGTTTGAAAAAGGGCTCATATATGAGAAACTTGGACAGCCTGCGGAAGCAAGATATAGTTACGATAGGGCTAAGCTTTTGGGATATTCAGGTTAGCTTATAGTCAACACTATTGGCATTTGGAGTATCGAATTAATTATACCTATGCTTGACCATCGGCAATAGAATTGAATTAGTCCGTAATAATATATTTATTTGTTTTTAAGCTGCGTGTCGGGGCAAATTCCGAATTCTTGTTCTTTTTAATCATTTTTTTTGTTGCTTTATATATATATAGTGGAAAACTTAATATGATACCTTCTTTTATCCGTGAAAGGAAAGCTCGAAATTCATTTAAAATTATTAATTTGCAGGTCACAATATAAAGCGCTTAAAAATATTTATTTTTTTCTGGTTATTAACCCCCACCAGCCACAAAGCGGAGGAGGCAAGTATCGAGCAAAGGTATCCTCTGCTCTTACCCAATATTCAATCTGCCGTAAAGGAAGCAAAGATGTTATCAAACCTTGTTTCTCAACAGATATGACGTCAAATCCATGCTGACTGAGAATGCTAGAAAGCTCGGCGAATGAAAAAAAATTTACATGACCTAAGTCGTGCGTGTTTAGACTGCCAACGACACCTTTCCTATCCAAAAAGGAGAAAAAAATCTGTCTCCCTGCATCATAAATTGGGAAGCAGGCATCTCGATCACGGATTTTCCGGCCAATTTTTCCAATAACAATTTCCCAAAGGCAATATCCATTAGGTACAGTAAGGATAAGCATACCATTTTTTATCAGATGCCTTTCAAAAACATTTATAGCTCGCCATGGGTAAACCAGATGCTCAAGGACTTCACTGGCTACTATTAAATCAAAGTGCTCTCCTAAGAACAAGTCCTGCACATCCGCTACAATAAATCTGGCCTTGCTATTTGTATAATTTTCTCTGCAAAAAGAAATGGAAACTTCATCGACATCAACACCTGTGACTTCGTGCCCTGCATCTAGCAAAGCCGATGTAATATTTCCAATCCCGCAGCCAGCATCAAGAATACGGAGGTGATCTTTGCCTAACCAATCTGCATGGGCGGATACGTATCGTTTGATATATTCGATTCTTTTAAGATAACCTGCATCAATTTTGCAATTCGTCCTTATTCACCTTCCCCGCGTCTCTGTTTTTAAGATAAAGTTCCGCAAGCTATCGATGCTTAACCATAATTGATGGATCTTCAAATCCTTTTATTTCTTAGAATTTGGATAACTTTTTCTTGCTCGCTATCATTTAGGCCAGTGGATGAAGGTAGGCTTAAAGCATCTTGATATAATATGTCAGCATTATCAATTCTGTAGGATTGGGCTTCCGTATATGCTGGAGATCTGTGCATTGGCTGCCATAATGGTCTAGATTGGATTTTATATTTTTCTAATATTTTTAATAGAGACCTGCTATTTGCACCATAATACTTCTCATGAATTAATATCGTAAAAAGCCAGTATGTGCCAAAGGCCCAATTTGCCTCTTTGATCGGGACCAGACCGACAACATCTTCCAGAGCTTCTATATATTTATCAGCAATTCTCCGCTTTCTATTAATAAACTCATCCAATCTTTCCATCTGCGCGCATCCCATTGCGGCCTGGAGGTTGGTCAGCCTGTAGTTGTAACCGATCTCTTTATGAACATATTCTATTGGATCATCTTTTGCCTGAGTGGTCAAATACTTAGTTCTGGAAGCCCACGCTTTGTTGTCGGTTACGATCATACCCCCACCCCCCGTAGTAACGATCTTGTTTCCATTGAAGCTAAGACAAGCGATGTCTCCAAGATGACCTACCTTTCGGCTCTTATAAGTGGACCCTAAGCTCTCGGCTGCATCTTCGATTACAATTAGTTCATACTTTCGTGCTGCCTCTAAAATGGGATCCATGTCCACGGGATGGCCCAAGATATGGACGGGCAAAATGGCTTTAACCCGCCTGCCTGTTCTCGTGTTGCGCATTTCACCCTTTACCCAATTGCACTCTTTCTCCAGAAAGTCTATAACTTTCTGCGGATCCATTTGGCAGTATATTGGCTCTGCATCGATGAAAACCGGATGCGCACCTACATAATGTATCGCATTAACTGGTGCGATAAAGGTTAAGGTTGGGACCAACACCTCGTCATCAGGCTTGATGCCACTCACCAAAAGAGCGATATGAAGAGCCGATGTGCCGTTTACAGTAGCCACCGCATATTTTGTGCCTATGTATTCTTTCACTGTATCCTCGAACCTATCAACAAAAGGCCCAACGGAAGATACAAAATTGGTATCTAGGCACTCTCTTATGTATGTCCACTCGTTACCTCGCACTTCAGGAACACAGAGTGGTACGAAGCCATCCGGTACTGGCACTCCGGGCTCAAAGGGCATATATTTCAGGTCGGTACCTCCTTGAGTTCTGTCGCATCCATTGAATAGTGAGCTTCAATCCTTCCTCAAGTTTCACAGTTGGCTTCCAGTTAAGTAGTTCTTGGGCCAAAGCGCTATCCGCAAAAAGGCGGTCAACTTCACTTTTTTCTGGTCTAATTCGATTAGAATTGGTCTCTATCAAAATAGGCTTGCCAACCAGATTGGCAATTAATTCAGCCAAATCTCTTATGGCTATCTCATGGCCAGAACCCAAATTGAACGTCTTACCAATAGCTTCTGGGGTGGCTGCTGCCAATAGAAATCCATCTACAGTGTTCGTTACATAGCTAAAATCTCGTGTCGGAGTCAGATTACCTAATCTAACAGTGTTTCCAGTAAGACATTGCATAATTATTGTTGGGATTATAGCCCTGGCTGATTGACGAGGTCCAAAAGTATTAAAAGGGCGCACTGTAGCAACGGGTAATCCGAAAGAGCGATGAAACGCTTCAACTAGTTTATCAGCACCGATCTTGGTAGCAGAGTAAGGTGATTGACCCTGCAAAGGATGTTTTTCATCCATTGGAACGTAACAAGCCGTCCCATAAACCTCGCTCGTTGAGGTATGGATTATCCTTTCTATCGTGTCTTCTCTTGCCGATTGAAGCAAATTTAGCGTGCCTTCAATATTTGTGCGAACGTATGAAATTGGCGCGTGGTAAGAATAGGGAATACCAATAAGCGCAGCGAGATGAAAGACTATATCAATATCTTTTATTGCCTGACTTACACAATCTCGGTCACAAATATCTCCAGCAATTATTTCAGCTTTTTCACGAATAGGTGATTCATCTAGCCACCCGCAATTGCCTAAAGCATTATAATGCACCATCGCCCGTACTGAAGCACCCATTCCTACAAGTCTTTCAGTCAAATGACTGCCGATGAATCCACCAGCCCCTGTTATCAGTACCCTTTTATCATTCCAATTCAAAGGGTACATCTCCCGTTTAGCATATCCAGTTGTGCTCTTTCATAATCCTCATGCTGACCGATATCTAACCAATACTCAATGACCGGAAAGCTTACAACTGTAAGGCTTTCATTCAGAAGACAGGATATTAAATCAGTCATATCAAAACGACGATTATTGGGAATGTAACTATGCACGATGGGTTCTATCATGTATATGCCTGCATTTACAAAAAAGCTGAAGAGAGGCTTTTCCTGCACTCGATGCACTTTAGGTCCGTCACACTCAACTATGCCATAAGGGATGTGTAGGTCGTATTTACGTACTGCTATAGTCATATCAGCACGAGACTCTTTATGATAGTCCAACATAGCCCTGAAATTTAATTGTGTAAGGATGTCTCCATTGATAACTAGAAGTGTCTCATCTTTTGCTGGCATTAATCCTAAACCACCTGCAGTTCCGAGCGGGCGATCTTCAGAAACATAATTAATCTTCACGCCGAAATCATGGCCATCACGAAAGTATTCTCTGATTTTATCAGGTTTGTAATGTGTAGTAATGTTGACAATCCTAATGCCTGCGTTCTGCAGACTAGTAATTAAATGATCCATAATAGGGCGATCACCTACTGGAAGCATAGGTTTAGGCAGATCGTTAGTTAGTGGGCGTAGCCGAGTGCCGAGTCCCCCTGCCATTATGACAGCAGTTAAAGGCGTATTGTAATCTTTAACCAAATCGGAGAGTAAAGCAAGGTCTACGACACGACTTTTTTCATCGAGTAAAGGAATGTGTCGAATAGAATATTCATTCATTAATCGGATTAAGCTTGATTTTGGCGTATCAATAGGAGCAGTAATCGGGTGATATGCCGTAGCACGGTGATCTAACAAATTCTGAACTGTAAAATTCAAATCAATACCCGCAAGGATTGAGCGTCTAATATCACCATCCGTAATGGTTCCTATCAAATGGGTTTCATCGTCAACTACAAGCATAATGCCTTTTGCATTGCGGTCAATACAAGCCATAGCTTCGAGTATTGTTGAGTCAGGAGAGATCAATAATCCTTCAAGCTGAATTGACATGCTTTTCCCTAGTATCAAAAAGATCTCGAATTATTTCTCTTGCCGTTTCTAAGCTGCTTACTTCAAAGTCAGCTTCTAACTCTGGTGAATTTGTAAGAGCATAATGCAAGGTTTCGGGTCGTCTTACACGGATGGTCTTCATTCCCATAAAGCGAGGCGTGATAAAATCCTTGTTTGGATTATCGGCAATATAAATCATACAATTTGGATCTAATGACATTCGGCTAGCACATTCTCGATAAGGTCGAGGATGTGGTTTCCAGAATTCTCGACCCAAATCATCTGAGAAAATGACAACCTCAAAATAATGGCTCAACTCAAGTGCGTCCAATTTCCGCTTTTGTACACTCGAATACCCATCGGATATAAGAGCTAATCGATGAGTGAGTTCTAGTTTATCCAATACATCCTTCACTTCGGGAAAGGGGCTTAGTTTCGGCTTATGTTGGCGGTAGACATCGACTAAATATTGAATATAAGAATCATTTACATGCAGTGAGTGATTTCGTAGAACCTGCCTAAATATGTCACTTCGATTCCCAATCTTAAACTGTTCCACGAGTTCATCAAAAATCTCTATTCCCAACTGCTTATTTACAACTTGTGATATTGCATTATAGCCGCTATATACAAATTCAATTTCAGGATAAAGCGTATCATCCAAATCGAAAACTACAGCTTTAATCATGAGATTAGCTGCTCCGAGGAATAGAAAAATGAATCATCAAATCGCATCATAACTAAATTCCTTTTTATATGAATAGTTTCGGCCGAGATAGGCAGATTAAGTGCCATTAAAATCATCCATTTTGCGAGAGGCGCTCCGGCAGCGATACTGAGTGGACAACCACCTCCCAATCTAGGATTGATCTCAGTTATATATATTGAGTTTTTTGAATAAATTGCTTGAATATTAATTGGACCTACGGAACCGAGTTTCATTGCCACATTTTCGCACAATCTTTCTAGCTCTGGATATTCCTCAATACGACTAACGATTACCTCGCCTGCCCTAACTCTTAATCTTCTCCTGGGAACAGCAATTAATGGTCGTTTGCTCCAATCGGAAAAAATATCTGTCGTGATCTCGATGCCTTCAATGAATTCTTGGATAATTGGATTAGGAACATATTTATAAAAAAATTCAAGCTCCTCAGGGGTATTGACTTTGAATATATTATTGCTCGCACTTCCATCTCTTGGCTTGATAAAAAGCGGGAAATCTTGTATCCTAGCTTCCTCCAATTCAAATACTTCTGCCGTAGGGAACTTATTCTTTTTTAGAAAATAATAAGTATTTAGTTTATCGCGGCAGATGTCGATTATATTCGAATCTGGTAAAAGAACTCGCGTGCCATTAGATTCAATAATTCGTTTATTGTTTGCCAACACAATCAAATCTGGGTCTATCAACGGTACTATGAGTCTTACATTCTCTTGTCTGCATAAATCACAAAGTTTTCCCAGAAAGTCTGGGGATCTGGAACTTGGCAATATGCATTTTACATCCCCCAAATATAATGCAGGTGCGAATCCGTTTATATCGGTAGTGATGATTCTTCCATTGATCCTTGAATTATCAAAAGCAGCTCGAAATGATCTAATAAGCTCCACTCTTCGGCCAACGTTGAGAAATAATATTGTCGCATCATCGGTCATAAAAATGCTTCTCCAAGAGAGCGTTGTCTATTGGGATTCTTTTCAATACTTTGATGATACGTTTGGATGCATAACCATCTCCATAAGGATTAATTAGATCATTAAGCTGATTCTTAAATTCTGCTTCTATGGCATGAGCAATTCCGCAAGAAATTTCTTCGCTCGAATAACCTACAGTAATTATATTGTTAGGAGTAATGCGGCCCATTTGGCGATTCCCAATATTTACAACTGGAAGTCTAAAAGAAGGTGTTTCAATTATTCCGCTCGATGAGTTGCCAACCATTGCAAGCGATTGATTAATTAGACTGAAGTAACCTTGCATCCCCATATTTGGGATCAGCCATGAATTATTGTGTTTATCTATAAACTCTTCAAACAAACGAATAATTATTCTTCCATTCGTATCAGCGTTTGGATATGTGAAAACAATGGGCAATTCGAATTTATCCAGAGCATCTAACAATTCTGAGGTATAAAATTCTGTTTTATCATATTCACGTGTAGGTGGATGGAACGTCACTAATAATGGCGGTTGGTCCAAGCTTATACCGAAGCGTTTGTTTAATTCGTCCAGCGATAAATATTTCAGCTCTCTCAAGTTATCAAGCGCCATTGCACCTGTAATATTGACTCGCCATGGTTCCTCTCCCATCTGTATGAGTCGCCGAGAATAAGTTTCCATTTCAACAAAGTGCAAATGGCTCATTTTTGTAATCGAATGTCGAAATAAGTCATCAATTGCGCCAACTGTAACAGATCCGCCGGCGATATGTGCAACAGGTATCAGAAAGGGCGAAGCAGCAATAACAGCAGAATGCATTTCAAAACGATCTCCTAAAACGCAGAGAATATCTATATGACTATCCTCGAATACTTCTGAAAATCCAATAATACCCAAACCCATGGACTTGGCTATGCTCTTGGGAGTATCAGATGAGAGCAACATATCAACTTTTGCAGCAATTGGAAATCCATCTTTTTCGATATCTTTCACCGTTAAACCGAATTCAGGAGATAAATGCGATCCAGAGACAATAAGGAATAACCTCAAATTAGGATCGCTATGTATTCGCTTTAACAGAGGGAGCAAGATACTATAATCCGACCTTCCAACCGTTATTACGCCAATCGTCCTCATCCTAAATCATTCCACTCCAATAAAGCGCCACCATTAAGCAGGCGCGCTGCCCTTCGGCCCTCTACAAGATTAACATAATTAGGTGGAATTCCAGATGCAGGACGCATTGCCGTAAGCATCATTTTATCTATTAGCTCGCCTTTAGCAATATCTCTTTTCAATACAATGCTTCGTCTCGCTATTTTGCGTATGTTTTCCTCGGATGCAACTGGAATCTTGAGACCATGACCTAATGCACTCTCAACTGTACGAATGCATTGAATAAGAGTCTTTAAATGATGTGGTTCGATTGAAGCCTTGTGATCCGGTCCGGGAAGATTACGATCTAATGTAAAATGTTTTTCTATGACACAGGCACCTAATGCCACAGCTGCCAAGGCTATTTCAATTCCTGATGTATGATCTGAATATCCGATTGGAACTTGGAACGCAGCAGACATGGTTTGCATTGCCCGGAGATTAGCATCGGCAGCATCAGCAGGATATTGAGAGACGCAATGTAACAAGACCAAATCTTTCCCCCCAGCTTTCTCAATTACTCTAACTGCATCATCCACCTCGCCAAGGTAACACATGCCTGTCGACATGATGATAGGCTTTCCTTTTTTTGCTATATGTTCCAGAAATAAATGATTTGTCACCTCGCCAGATGGTATTTTGAATGCGAAAGTCCCTAATTCATCCAAAAAATCAGCGCTTTCTTCGTCAAAAGGTGTAGAAAGGAATATTATGCCCTTCTCATCACAATAATTTTTTATTTCAATAAAATCCTCGAAAGACAGCTGCAACTTTTTAGCTATCTCGAGCTGAGACTCGTGAGCATTGGCAGTAATTTCTCTGTGCTCGGCATTTTGAGAATATGAAATTATCAACTTTTCTGCTATGAATGTTTGGAATTTGACAGCATCCGCACGAGCCTCTACTGCAGCATCAACCAATTGAAAGGCCATTTCTTGATTGCCGTTATGATTTATGCCTGCTTCGGCAATAATGAAACAGGGATAATCGGGTCCCAATTTTCTTTTTCCTAGAGAAATCTCTTTTTTCCGCATAAACATCTTGACACACGTTCTAGAGATAAATGTGTTAGGATTTCTGATAGCTGGTGCTTGAAGACTAATAATTTTTTATTTAGCACTAACAATGCTGCAACTCTCGTCTATCTATTTTGGTCCAATTGTGCTATTTATCAAATTATTTTTATTTGTTTAAATCTCTCTCCTCATAACCAATTTATAATTAAATAAATTGTTATTATAGCATTATATTTCAGAAAACATTTCATATTTCATAATTAGGTCCGCTAGAAATAGGTCCCATTTAGTATCAATATCCAATGATCTTTCTGGTGGCATGATGTAAGCATAAGTGCGGGCAGGGTAAAGCGTTTCCTGTTTCAAAAGAATATCCTTTTTTATCAGATATATGGCCCCGTTTAGAGCATAAATTTTAGGCAAATCTTGTCTTCGGACTTGTCCATCTAAATTAAGAAAATTTTCTATTTTGCCTTCATGGTCTACTTTTTTCATCCAATAAGGATGATAACGTGGAAGGCAAACACTGACTACAGCTTCTGCGTTTTTTTCCATGGCCAGCTGAAGGGCACTATCGATATCCTTACTGTTGCGAAAAGGGGAAGTAGGCTGCAAAATTAATATATAATCTGGATCATAATTTTCGTGTTCGTTAAGCCATTTGACGGCATGAATGATCGGCATGATTCCTGGCGTTTCATCTTTCGCAAGGTTACTTGGGCGCAAGAATGGTACCTCTGCACCATAACTATTAGCAATATCGGCTATTTTGGGGGAATCGGTGGAAACGATAAAACGGTCGAGGCGGGTTGAGGCAAGTGCGGCTTTAATAGTATAGGAGATTAGCGGTTTGCCGGCCAGAAGCACGATGTTCTTTTTTGGAATACCTTTTGATCCTTCTCGTGCGGGCGCAATCCCTAGAGCTTTAATTCTATTGGTGTCCATTGAGTCCTTCCGATTAATTCCAGGAAAATATCAGTATCATCGGTTCCATTGAAATTCTTTTATACTTTTTATCTTAAATTTTCTCATAGCCAAATATCATTGCTGATTTATACCATATTTCACTAGACTTTAGAAAAATATTTTAATATTTCTTGGCTTTCGATATCTATAATCACCTAGATCACCGCACGCCTCCTTTCGAATGAAGCTATGAAACCCGTTTCATTCGTTTGGTTATCTTTTATATTCGTTATTGCCTTAGAAGCATTTGTTTTCAAAATATTATCGCTACTTTTCAGGAGAACTTGGATCAGCGGTTTTTCTGCTCTTTCATCCCCTATTTCGCCAAGAGCCCAAGCAGCGTCTCTTTGAACTTCGATATTCTCATCTTCGAGAGCCACAATCAATGGTTCTACAGCTCTGTCGTTCCCTATCTCACCGAGAGAATACGCCGCATCTCTCCGTAATCCGCTATTATTTTCTTCTATGGCCTGCATTAGTATCTCTACTGCTCTGGGTTCATCGATTTGTGCAATTGCGATCGCTGACTTGCGTCGAACTTCACTATCGCTTTCAGAAAAGATTTGCTTTAGCGGTTCAATCGCCATGGGATCTCCTATTTCGCCCAGAGCTTCGGAAGCTTCTATGCGAGTAATGTTATCATTTTTGTAAAGAGCTTTGATCAATGGATCAATTGCGGGTCTGCCCATTTTAATTACAGCCTTTCGAGCTTCTTCTCGAACTTTGGTTTCATGATCACCAAGTGCATATGCCAAGGGCTCAGCAGCGTTTTCATCGTTAATTTTTCCCAAGGCGGTTGCGGCTTCGACCCTGACCATACTGTTGTTATCACGGAGTAATTTGATTAGTAGATCTACAAGCTTTGTATCGTTAATCTCTCCCAAAGCCCATGTCGCACCAATTCGAAGGTTATTTTTTTCCTCTATTGCCTGTGTCAATGAATTAACTGTTTCATTTCCTTGGACCTTTGTCAGAGCCCAAAGGGCCTTATCTCTAATGCTTATATTATCATCACTAAGTGCTGCGATTAGTGAGTGAGTTGCTCTATCATCTTGAACCGCTCCCAATGCAATAGCAGCCCAATATCGACCATCGCTATTATTGTCATTGAGAGCCAATGTCAGTGGTTCAACGGAATCAGAACTTTTTATTATTCCCAATGCGGCCGCAGATTCCCATCGAACTATGCTATGATTATCATTAAGTGCATCAATTAAAGAATGCACTGATGGTTTTCCCAGTCTTGCAAGTGCCAGTATAGCCCATTCCCGGACATCTGCATTATTATCATTCAGAGCCTGGATCAACGCCTCAACAGATCTTGTATTGTTTATTTTAAATAGGGCTTTTGCTATTTCAATTCTCACGGATTTATCGGGATCTTCTAGAGCTTTGTTTAGATGATCCACGACTTCTGAATTGGGAGTCTTGCTCAGTGCCACGATGGCTTCTCTTTTAACTTTAATGTCCTTATCATCTAAAGCTTTAATATATTTATTTATCACTAGATCCTCATTTTGTCCCTGTACAAAAAGTGCTGACATTATTAGTATTATGAATATAAGCCAAGTTTCAAGTCTCAGACCAATTCCCCGGAATTGCAATTATAATAATAATGGATATTTTATGAAACATATTTTTTCAATATGCATAATCATTCATTGTATTTGCGCTAATCTCGACAAGATCTCTTAGCTTTAGCTATCGTCCATGCATCCTCTTATCACAAATCAATTTTGATGCTCGTATCAATCATGCTCGTATCAATCGGCTACGGATAAGAGAGGCCTTTATTCGATATAATAAATTCTTCGTATCTTCAAATTTTTGGATTGAGGTAGACTTTAATTTAATAAAGATAAAAACATTTCGTATTTATGGAAAGAGATTACTCTCTTGATCCTCCTTATAATCCGAACCTCATGAACTTCTAAGAAATATTAGCTAAATATTTCATGATGATACAAATTTTTTAAAAATTTTTGGAATGGGCAATCTATTCAGAAGATGGTTATTTCCAAAGCAATATATATCTAGTTACAGGACGAAATTACAATTAGCATCATAAAATTATTGAAAGTCACAAAGTAAACGGAGAATAATTGATGAAAACAATATTTGCGTCCATCATGATCCAATTGATATTATTATCTTCAATTTGCGCAGCTTTTTCTTCTATGACCTATACTTTCGACGCAGATTTCGATAAAGGTACGATGGTTAACATTAACCGCGAGGACGTTCCCGATCAGCTTCAGCTAAATGGCAAACCTGCGCCGTTCAGTTTTATCTGGGTAGCGGCATCAACTCGTGGAACTGTCGTAAAGATCAATACCAGTACCGGCAAAGTAGTCGGAGAGTATTGGTCTGCACCAGAAGATCGTGGTAGAGATCCTTCAAGGACCACAGTTGACAATAATGGCAATGTTTGGGTCGCTAATCGAAAAGAAACTGGTATACTAAAGGAGGGAAATACTTCTAGAAAAGCGGGATCAGCAGTTCAGATAGGACTTGAAGAAAATTATCAATGCGTCGACCGCAACAACAATGGTAAGATAGATACATCTACTGGTTTAGGGGATATCAAGCCCTGGTCCAACACAAAAGGAGCGGATGACAATGGAGGAGTTTCTACAGCGGAAGATGAATGCGTCATCAAATATATACGTACAAGCGCAACGGGTACTCGCACGATAGCTGTTGACGTCAATAACAATGTGTGGATTGGAGGCAGGGGTAATTTTGTGCACGAATTGTATGACGCTGATACCGGTGAAGCTATTCCTGACACTAGATTCGCGAATAAGTGCGGTGGCTATGGTGGCCTAATGGATGAGAATGGCTTTTTATGGTCTTCAGGACAAAATTCAGCATGTTGCATGCGATACGATCCTGAAAGCAAGACAAATATAACCGTTCCTTTGAATTATTCGTATGGCATGGCCAGGGATATGAATGGTAATATTTGGGTCAGCCAATTTGATTTTAATAAAATATCCAAGATTTCACCATCAGGCGATATATTAGGTACATATCCTACTGGCGGAGAAAGATCCCGAGGTGTTGCTGTTACTCCTGATAATGATATTTGGGTGGCTAATTCCATTACCTACACGGTCTCACGGCTTGGTAACGATGGAACTTTGAAAGCAACAATTCCCGTGGGTTGGTATCCAACAGGTGTAGCTGTTGACGCGGCTGGCAAGATATGGGTCACCAATATGTACTCAGATAATGTCAATCGTATAGATCCGGCGACGAATTTAGTAGATCTTACAATAAACCTTGGTTCAGATGCTGATCCATATAATTATAGTGACATGATCGGCAGGTATCTAGTGGCTCCACCTGAAACTGGTACTTGGGCTGTTGTATTAGATAGCGGCGTTTCAAATGCTAAATGGAAGAATATTACATGGACTGCTGATGTCCCCACAGGTAGCTCTCTTGCCGTAAAGGCAGCCAGCAGCAATGATGGCATAAATTTCAAACGACTAATAACAGTATCTAATGGCGAAGAACTCGGAGTAGACCCTAGCCAGTATCTTAAGATGATAGTGACCTTTAACAGAGCAAGCAACATAAAAAAACTTCATAAGACGAGAATTGGCAAAAGCCCAGTGCTTTACGATTTATCTGTCTCTACCTACTGATTGTCGATACAAATCTTGGATGTGGCCACGAGCCATATCCACAAATTCGTTTGAATTTGTCAAGCCACGTTTGATGCTTTAGCATCAATATGAAGGATGCTAGCGTCAGCTTGATTCGCAATTTAGTTATGTGTGTTTTTTGCTGGATGGTTGATGAAGTGCAGGCTTGATATCGTTAGGAGCTTTATGGATTGAAAGAGGGTTCAATCGATAAGCTGGATTAGGCCGCTTCTAGAGAAAAAAATTCAATCGAATTCGGAATTCGGCAGATTTTTGTCGAGCTTGATGCTTTAGGATGATGAATCATATACTTGCCTTCTTAAATTTTATATAATTGAGTTAATAATTATTATCAACTCTCTTTGTTTCGGTTATATCTTTTTTAATTCCGTTATGATATGAACCTGAAATAAACTATACAGGCGCATAAACTAGATGCGGTCATAATCATCGCGTTCTCACAATGGCATGAAGATTGCAAGCCCTTTAGGACGCGGTAGTTCACAACAACAATTTAATATACGAAAGATATTTATACATCAAACTATTTTAATCTCTCGATTGTGAGGTAAGCTTTGAAAATTAAATTGTGGACTATTTTAATATTTTTAATTCTATTTCTCTCTCTCTCTGCTCTATGTGAGGAATCTACTGTTGAATATTGGTTAGAAATGGGAAATCGGCTTATTGAACGCGGATCCTATTTCGTGGCTATTCAATCTTATGATAAAGCTCTAGAGATAGATCCATTATATGCACCTGCTTGGATGGGCAAAGGTCTAGCTCTCAATAGGTCTGGCAAATATGATGAGGCAACCAAAGCTTACGACAAAGCTATTGAAGCTATGGATGAAATTATCGAGCGAAATCCGCAAAATGAAACGGCATGGTATAATAAGGGCAATATTCTCTTGACTTTGGGCAGGTATGATCAAGCCTTAGTAGCTTTTGAAAAGGCCACTCAGATCAATGAATCTTATGTTGGAGCATGGATAAACAAAGGCATGATCCTTGGCAACTTAGGCAGATATGATAAGGCCAATAAGGCTTATGATCATGCCCTTGAACTGGTCCCAAAAGATGCAGTGACCTGGAACGAAAAAGGTAATATACTCAAAGCTTTAGGCAGTTATGAGGCGTCTATTGAAGTCTATGAAACAGCCATTGCTCTGGATCCTAAATATGCTCCGCCTTGGATCAATAAAGGTCTCGCTCTATTCTATTTGGGCAAATATAATGAATCACAAAAAGCTTTCGATAGAGCGCTTGAAATAGATCCACATAACGCGGATTATTGGCATTACAATTGTTTTATAATATTTTATTTTGGAAAATATAATGAATCTATCGAAGCTTGCAACAAAGCGATTGAAAAAAATCCGCAAGATGCAGAAGCTTGGAAAACTAAAGCATTTGCATTAAAGTACTTGAATGAATTCGAAGATGCTGTCAAAGCTTTTGATAAAGCCATTAGCATAGAACCGAGAAATGCTACAGTTTGGTATAATAAAGGGGTTGCTCTAAAGTTATTGGGCAAAAATTCTGAAGCAATGGCAGCCTATGACAAAGCCATAGAACTGGACTCAGAATTTGCAGATGCATGGACCAGCAAAGGGAATGCATTCGTGGATATTAGCGAGTTCGATAAAGCTTTGAAAGCTTATGATAACGCCATAAAATTTAATCGGAGCAATGAAGAGGCGTGGAACGGCAAAGGTATAGCTTTCGAGGCCTTGGGGAATTATGATGATGCTTTGAAGGCATTTGATAAAGCTATAGCAATCAATCCAGTATACGCATCTTCTTGGTTTGGCAAAGGCGTTGTTCTAGGTGACGACTTAGGCAAGTACGATCAAGCTTTGAAAGCGTTTGATGAAGCTTTAAAAATTGATCCGCTTGATAAGGAGACTTGGTATAGCAAGGGATTAGCATTGGAGGAGCTCGGCCGCGATAAAGAAGCTGAAGCAGCCTTTACAAAGGCTGAACAGCTGGGATATGCTGTTTAGCGCTCGTAAATATTGCTGAACGAAATAGAATCGATATTTTCCTTTGAATTTTGACAAAACCTGCTCTGTTGAATAATTCCTTTTCGCTCCGCATCCGATTGTTTAGTCAAGAGCCAGGCTTTATGCTAAGTTCAATAGTATATTATAAAATATAAATTTAAGCTTGGCCTCATGAAGCATATTCTCTGGTTTAGAAGCTGAAACATATTCTCCAGCAATTCTTTTGACGGCTGAGAAGGTTGTTTCAGTGGTCCATCTTCTTCCATAACGATACTTTTCCTTCCAAGCCTGGTAGCCAATCTCTCTCGCCTCTCGAACAGCATTAGCCCTAGAAGGAGATCCATTTGATTGTGTGCAGGCATTTGACCGCGTTTTGATAATCGACTGTATCCCTTTCTCGTTCAGATAGTTGAATATCTCTCGTCGATCATAACCACCATCCTCCAATGCCGCTTCAATCCTTCCGCCACCAAGATTCTTTTCTGCCTGAGTAACAAGAGGATTAAACTCGGCACCATCAGATACAGTTTCGTCAGTTACTTCTATGCCTACTATCTCTTTGGTCTCTACATTCACTGCTAGATGGACCTTTATCCAGCCTCGATGGAGCTTCCATTTCTCCCTCATCCATTCGCCACGATTAGTTACCTTGATCCCTGACGAATCCACGGCAATAACGACTGACTCATTGCTTGCGGATATGGTATCGGCCAGTTTGATATCGAGTTTAGAACCGCGTCTCCAGATGGTTGTGTAATCAGCTGGCTTGATCTGGGGAATAAAGTTGGATAACTTTCTCAGGAAACCCTCCATCCGGCGGTACGGGAGACCAAATATCACGTGAACAAGCATCAAGAATTCGATAAATGCCCAGGGCGAATCAAATTTTCTGCCCAGTTTTCCTCGATTTATCTGCTCTAAATCTCTGTCCCAATTCTTTAAAAAGGAGAGCGTGAGGTAGAGTTCGCCACGCTTAACAAGAGATTCATTGTACTTTCGCCAATCTCGGCTTCGCTCCATTGAACTGCCTAACATTGCTACTGTCCCCTTAACCTCAGTAATAGTGGCAATAGTATTTAATTATTAATCAACACAGCAACAAAACCTTTATTTTTGGATTATTTTCTTACATCCGGAACAAGCCATCTCTTCTCCATATTGCCAGACTAGGCACCCTTGAGATATCGGCTAGCAAGAGCCCTTCTGCCATTATTAAGCGAATATTTCAAAGTGCTTATGTCTCACATACAACAATTTTTAAATAATAAATATTAAAAAAAATTATTGCTTTAAATTTGGATCGGCTACACATACTTAATACCAGTTCTATTTTAGACCTAGCTATCGATGAATGATAGAAGAAAAGGACGATTAAATGGGAAAAACAAATCTAGAACGCCTTAGTACAAGAAAACAGAACATTTGATTAAAGATAAAAGCAAATGGAACGTCTCAGGAAAAAATCTTTGAAATTGAGTCAGGTACTTATCTCATTTTATTCCGGCAGCTTTTCTCGAACGACTCTTTCTGGAATGTTCAGGATCTTTTTTACAATCTCTATAAACAGTTTTTCCTGCAGATGTCTATCCATACCGAAACTGTCTTCTATTCCTTGCTTTTCTAATTCTATAGCGACCAACCGCATCTGAACTTGAGCTACCTTGAACTCCTTTCCCAGAGCAGCCAGCACATTCATAAAATAGCCGATAGAGTGACGCCGCTCGAATGATAGGTTTTTCACTAGGCCACACTCAATGCAGTACGGATGGGGTTTGAGGCCTCTTACTCTCTTATCAAAATAATAGGGCAGCCACACTTTTTCTACACTTCCGCATGTTCTATGAGTGCAGTCTGCCATGTTATTGTTCCATATCTCTTTCTACTATTTGTAATAAACCTGTCGAACCTTCTGATCAAATTATTTTCTATTTCGGAATTTATCGATAGAAAAGAAATATATGTTTCTGAGCTTTCAGAGGCTATTGGGTAATAAGAAAATAGCTTTCATATAAAGTATACCTTCTACAAGGATTTTGGAATATGAACGGCCTAAAGATACTTACTGGTAATCGGAGATTAAGGTCAAATTCAATTCATCATATAGGAGGGCCTAGATCTGTCCTACCAAATGTATAGAACAATATTAGTCGGAACATTAACATTCCTGCCGGGCGCGAATTTTATTATCTCACAGATTGGAACAGCTTATCCCAACGGATTAATTTCCAAGGTTTTATCCGATTCTGAAATTGATATTGCACGATATGGCTACTCTGTTTGGCTGAGACATTTAGTGATGGCTTTGGGAAATGATCCAAAAAGTATTCCTAAGACTGTATTGGAATTCGGCCCAGGTGACTCCCTGGGTATCGGTCTAGCAGCTTTGTTGTCCGGAGCAGAAAAATATTATGCATTAGATGTGATCAAGTATGCAGATATTGATAAGAATTTAAAAATTTTTAATGAATTAGTTAAATTATTTAAAAAAAGAGAATCTATCCCAACCAACATCGAATTCCCTGAAGTTAGACCCGTTTTGGAATCATATGAATTTCCTCATAATATCTTAACTGAAGATGTTCTCGACATTTCTTTGAATGATGAACGAATTAAATTAATAAAAAACAATATTGCTAATATTTACAAGAAAAAGAATGAAATGATCCAATATTCTGCCCCCTGGGATGATCCTGGCATTGTAGGACCTCAATCAGTTGATATGGCCATTTCGCAAGCTGTTTTAGAGCATATTGAAAATCTCGAAGATATTTATCGATTATTATCACTTTGGTTGGTTGGAGGTGGAGTGATGTCACATACGATAGATCTCAAATCACATGGATGCTCAAATAAATGGAATGGTCAATTGACTTATTCAGATCCGATTTGGCGATTAATGAAAGGAAATCGAAAGTATTTTCTTAATAGATACACATATTCATCTCATATTGAAATTCAAAAAAAGTATCATTTCAATATTCTAATTATCAATAAGGATTTTAGGAGTTCTGATGTTTCTAGAGATGAGCTTAATCCTAGATTTAAGAGTTTACCTGATGAAGATCTGGAAATAAGTACAGTTTACATTTTATCGAATAAGGTGCCCTCATGAGATGAAGGCAAAATTAGAATAAACGTACGTGTTTAGCTAGACAAGCTTGATCTCAGCATCTGGAGAATATCAAGTCCCTGTTGTCCCCATGTCGCCAGCACGGTCATGATACGTTCATGAATCGAAGTCCCTTTGCCATTGCGCAACGTACCCAAGATCTTCCTCAAAACGACATGCTCGCGCAATGCCCTTTCTGCTCTATTGTTGGTTGGCTCC
>JALHSR010000082.1 GCA_022865315.1 Methanotrichaceae archaeon
AAATTGATTGCACTTATCATTTGGACAGGCTACATCCACAAACTTAGGTTTAGGTCCCCTTTTACCCATTCGCTACCCCTCTAGCTAATAATTAGCGAATTAGGTGTATATAAAACTTCAACCTATTGAGTAGTCATTACCTAATTCTTGGCATCGCTGATGATAAATGAAATTTCATTCGCCTGCTATAGCCTCGACCGGATCGAGATTGGCAGCCTTATAAGCCGGGAATAGGCCAGCGAGAAAGTTGATCACAAGTGAGAAGAATACGGCGTAAACGAATATTCTTGGAGACAGCGCAATCGACATCCTTGAGACCATATATACATCGCTAGGCACCTCTATTGGATACATCTCAATTAGCTTGGCCGTGAGATAGGCTAGAACACAACCTAGAAGTGCTGCTGGTGGGCCCAGTATGACGCTCTCGGTTAGGAAAATCTTTAAAATGGATCTATTATTAGCTCCCATAGCCATTAATATTCCTATTTCCTTTGTCCTTCGCTTAACCATCATAATCATTGTATTTGCCACGCCCACACCAGCTATCAAGAATATAAGAGCATAGAAAATAACCATCATTACCCTCTGTGTGTCCAATGTCTGCAAGATATCCCTGTTCTGGTTCTGCCAGCTTTTCGCCTCATAGCTCGTTCTTGAGTTTAGCTCTGAGGCAATATAAGGAGCTGCTTGGAGGTCTGATAGCCCAACCCCAATTTGAGTAACCACATCATTCTTGTCTATCAGCTCCTGCGCTGTTTTCAGGGGCAGGTAGACCAAAGTCTGATCGGATCCGGTGCCAGTCGTGATTAGGCCTACAACCTCGACGTCAATTGATTTATTCTGGCGGACTAACTTCAATTGATCACCTGGCTTAATCTCAAGCTTTTCGGCCAGCTTTGTGCCTAAGATAGCTGACCGCCTCTTGAAGATTAAATCATAATAGGTTCCATAAACCATATCTTCCTCCACCTCCAAGAGCGGGGCTTCCAGCAGTGGATCAGCACCAATGAAGCTAATTCCACTGACCTTGTCCATATGTTTACCAGCTGCTTTACCAATCAGGCGCGGAGAAACGGCTACAACCTCAGGATAGCTCCAGACAAATCCTGATAGTGTCCTATACAGAGTTATGTAGTCTTCATTCTGCTTGGGTCCTATTGTGAGGTGTGGATTATTTTCAACAGTGCTGGTTATAATCTCTGATCTATAGCCTTCAAGTAGCCCCATCATGACAACAATAACCCCAATTGCCAACGCCACGGATAGGATTGCAAAAAACACGAGCTTAGGGTTGGCAATAATATGTCTTCTGGCTATGGTATATTCGAACATGATGCTAGCCTTTCAACGCAACCACGGGATCTAATGTTGCCGCTCTATGAGCTGGATAAGTGCCAGCTGCTATGCTCAGGATTAGCGCTAGTATTGTAAATAAAATAAAATCCATGACGTTTAATTGTACAGGGAGGTTCATGGAGGTACCCATTGGCGTATCTATCACGATTTTGCCCAGCTGCGTAGATACGATAAATCCCAAGACACACCCCAGACTGGAACCTATCAATCCCAGCACGCCACTTTCCATAAGAAATAATCGCCTTACGCTACCCGTTGTAGCTCCCATTGCTATAAGCATGCCTATCTCGCTTGTTTTTTCCAAGACAAGCATATTCATAATGCTAGCTATGCCAAAGGTGGCTATTATCATGAGCAGCAGCATAGTTATAAAGTTCTGGGTCTTTTCGAAAGCTAACGTTCTTACAATTTCCGGAAATAGCTCTTGCCACCCTTTGGCGTTATATCCTTGATTTCTGAATTGTCTGACTAAAGTATCTGCCTGGAACGGATCTTCTAGTTTGATATCTATTTCTGTCACCACATCTCCTTTGCCAAGGAAGCTCCTAGCGGTATCAAGAGAGATATACGTGATGCCTTCATCGAGAAACTCATAGCCCGTATTAAAGATACCTGCAATTACTAGGTTGAGAGTCGTTGCATCGGGAAAGCTGACCTGGACTGTATCGCCTTTTTTTACCTTAAGTTTATTGGCTAAGGCTTGGCCAATGATCATCCTATTTCCGCCCAGCACCGAATCGATTCCACCCTGCACCATGTTTTCACTGAGACTGCTAATCTTATTAGCCTCCAACGGAATAATACCGATCATGGCTACGTTTTCTACGTTCTCCTTGTAAGCGATAGTTGTTGATGTCCCGAGTATCGGAGACACGCCGATTATTCCTGGGATAGACCACACATTTTCCGCAATGCCTCTAAAGAGGTGAAGGTAGTCTTCCCCCTCATGAGGCTGGATCGTAATGTGGGGAAGGTTTTTGAAAACGATATTAAATAAAAAACTCTGGAATCCATTTTGGATAGATATCATTATGATAGAAATGGCCACGGCAAGGCATATGGCCGTCACGGATAGAGCCGTTTGCCCTTTTCTATAAGTAATATGTCTCAAGACCATTGTGGATTCCAGAGCAGTTGTTGATCCGTTAGGCATAGGCAGGCCTCTTATCAGAACCAATTGACGACTTTTTTTTAAAGCTCATAACTTGCCCTCTTTTGTAAGAACCGGAATATGATCTAAAGGTCTCTTTTCGAATGCTTTCCACTTCAACTTTCCGAGATAATGATTGCATCTATGTGGTTAGACGTTAGTTTTAAACGCCTAGAACCCTAATAACGAACGCAGGTTATTTCCATGAGATTCGATGCGTTTTGGTCCTTCGTAACCCTTTTAGCTTTGATAGGCTTGGTTCAATCTCAGCAGATAGAAGATATATTTTCAAACCTAGAATCCTTCGACATAACTACAAGAGGGGATGCAGCAGGCCATGACTTACGCGTAGAATTGATTTCAGAAGGCAAGGTTCTTCAAACCACGAACTTGCATCCAGACGGTTCAGGCACATACATATCTAGCTGGCGGCCTTTCGAGGCCGATGAAGGCTCATATGATGCATGCGCTACCTTGGAAAAGAATGACACGGCAATATCGAGAAAATGCTACGGCTTCTTCTATGGTGGACGAACACCTCTCAGATTCGATATAAGAGACTTCTATGCCGACTCAAAAGGTATTCATCTCTCTATAAGTGCCAACGATCCTACTATAGTAGATATCTATTACATTTTGGCATCGGGTGATAAAGCCATTCACGTATCGAGGGAAAGAGCCGTACCAATAGCAGGTGGTTTTGCAGCTTCTGTAAAGATTGATTACCCTTGGAAACAGATACTAGAAAACGATAAAGAGTATCTAGGCCGAGTGAAGATAGTTGAGCTTAATCATAACCAGACTAGGGCTTTCCAAAACTCTTTTGTGGCAATGGATGATGCGATTATAACTGAGACCTATCAGGACGAAACAGGCGCTAGCGCAACTGTATTAGGCAATTCTCGTGTACCCTTTACAGGGAAACTGCAGTTCATACTCATGCAAAATGGCACGGTGCTAACTATTGAGGAGCGCAAGACTCCAGTTCTGCTGACCGGTGATGATGAGACTGTAGAGATCTCCTGGAATAATACCCTCAATCCCGGAATATATCAGCTTCGTACGATGCTCATTAGTAACAGCGGTGATGTGAGGGATGTAGGGGAAAGTATAATCGAAGCCAAGCCGATAACCAAGCCGGTCAATACGACACAGGCTGAAAAGAAATCTCCCATGCCAATAGAAGCAGGATTTGTGGCTTTAATTGTTGTGATATTTCTAATGCGGTTGAAACGGCCTGGATCATAAATCGCCATCATTGGTATAGTTTGAATGACTGCCTAAGATTGATATGCATGGACGCTTATAACTCAAAATGGAGATAACGATGAGAAAATATTTCTTGCCTTTAATTGTTATATTATTGACCTTATCAATAGCTTTTGCCCAAGAAAATCAGACTCTCAACAAGTCGAAGGCCGCTGGTTTGAATTACTCGAATAGTTCCGGTTTTAAGCATTTTTACGATATCGAATCATTTGCCAAAATCAAGCCCGTATATGATACTAGTATGCTCTCTCGTTCGCAAGAGCCATTTTTTAATGTCAGTCAGCGTGGAGGCCAGCCTGCCCGATTTGTATATGCTGTGGGAATCGCAAAGCAGAATTTTAACGTCAGTCAGCGAGCTGGACAGCTGGCCAGATTCATTTATCCTGTAGGTATCGTGAAGCCTATTTATAACGTAAGTGCCTATTCAAGAATGAGATCAATTTATGACATTTAGCACATCTCGAAAGCTGAGCCTATTTGTCTTATTTCCTAGGATCTTCTCTCTTTTATGGTCTGTTGAACAAACGATATTGGATCTCTTGGCCAAATTATTAGAGATACTTTTGGATTTTTGACACGAGTGCGCCCTTGGGATAAGCACCTACGATCTTGTCAATTAGATTCCCATTCTTGAACACTAGCATGGTGGGTATAGCCGAAATTTTGTATTTGTTGGTGGTGGCCATATTCTGATCCACATTCAGCTTTCCAAAGACTACTTTCCCACTCATATCTTTAGCCAGCTCTTCGATAATTGGTCCAAGCATACGACAGGGCCCGCACCACTCCGCCCAACAGTCCATAACAAGGAGAGGATACTGGCTGATGCTACGCTCCAAGTCCTTATCCGTTATAGCAATGGGTTTGTTCGGGTATTGAATTTCAGGTTCGGAAGGCTTACTCAAATCGCCCATCATTTTTTCAAGTTTCTTTCTTCTTATCTCATCTAACTCGTCCAATCTCATGCCCCCAAATGATCCTTAGCATCAACTATCAACGATTTGAAATGGATCAGGTCAACAGGCATTATCTCGAAAGGCAGGTTGGTATAGTCAAAGAACTCCAGGAGCTCATTCTCATAATCCTTGGCATTTCCGAGAGTGTCCAAAAATATTGCGCTTTTAAAGGATCCAAGTTGAAGCCGCGCAGCCTCGCTATCCCAATTCAATCTTCGGAATATTTCTCGCCAGGCTCCAATCCATCCTGGGGATAGATAAAAATAAAGCCCCTCTTTTCCTTTATTCTCCATGCCTGTTCTTGTTATCAACGCATCAATGCAGTTCTGGCAATCAATTAATGCTGCATTGTATGGCTTTAGCATATCTCTAATTCTTGGATGACACTCGCCGTATGCTATGATAATTCCCTTATAATTTGCGCATTTATCTAGTTCATCCTTTAAAGCTCCGGCAAGTTCGTCGAAATCTACATGCAATCCTGGGTCGAGGTTATGAAGCTGAACAGGAAATCCTAGCTCTTCCCTGAGCAGTTCAATTTCCTTCTGGAAGATGCCGCAGGCAAGTAGAGCATACATAATTATAGCTCAAATAGATTTCTATTGCATAAATTAATGCCGGGTCTGGTTTGGCCGAAAATGTCAGACAATTTAATCAGTCCTCCGTTTTTGCTTCATAGTTCGCTGAAATAGCTAAACGGTGCAATTGCGTTCTAAATCCCGAAAATTGTAAAGGAAATAAGATTAGTCGCTGCATCATATTAAGCGATAAAACTACTGGATTATAAGTTTATAGTACCTTAGATAAACGTTCCAACAGAATAATACAAGATGTAGCCGTTCCTATAGGTTGCCTCCAAGACAAGGTTCGACAAAATTTGTTATCTAGACTCTGATTTGAATGGAATCAATTGATAGGGGAAAATGCTAACAATTATCGTAGTCCTTAGTCGTTAAAGGTATGGAAAAGTTCGACGTAGCCGTTGTCGGAGCCGGTCCAGCAGGTTCTATGGCTGCCAGATATGCGGCTAAGGAAGGAGCAACTGTTATACTGTTAGAGGAGCATCCACGTGTTGGCTGGCCAGTAGAGTGTGCTGGATTGATTGGCTGGAGAGCTTTAGAGGAGGCAGAGCTCCCATCAAACAAATTCATTTTAAGAAGCCTAAGAGGAGCCATTGTGTATTCCCCGAATGGCCAACGAGTATCTTTCAAGGCGAAGTCTTCACGGGCTTGGGTAATTGACAGAAGACTCTTTGACAGAGCTCTCTTGCTTGAAGCAGTACGTGCGGGCGCCGAGCTAAGATTGGCTTCACCTGTTAGGGCGATTCAACGAAATCATGACGATTACAGTAACGTATTAAGAGTGGGCGAGCGTGAAAAGATCAGAGCAAGAGTGGTAATATCTGCCGAAGGTGTTAGAGCCCGTTTAGCGCGGAAGGCTGGTCTCGGAACTGCTAAGTTGGTTCTTTCGGGAGCTCAAATTGAGGTTCCATTCCAGTTGGAGGATCCTGAAAATGTAGAGATATACTTAGGCGCTGCTGTGGGGCTGTTTGGCTGGGTCATCCCCGTGGAGAAAGATTCAGCAAGGATAGGCTTATGCACAACAGAGAAGGGCTGCGATAGTTTGAAAGCTTTTCTAAATAATGATATCATCAGAAGAAGACTTCTTGGCTCGCCCGTAGGTTTTTTTGTGGGTGGATTACCGTTGGGTCCTCCAAAGTCTACAATTGCTGACGGACTAATGGTTGTTGGAGACGCCGCAGGGCAAGTCAAAGCTACTTCCGGAGGTGGAATTTATCCAGGACTTATCTGCGCCAAAATCGCAGGCAGAATCGCAGCAGCTGCTTCTATGGAGGGTGATTGCTCTGCAGAACGACTTCAAGAATACGATAAACGATGGCGGGCTTTGGTCGGCCGTGAGCTGGAGATTGGCATGAGATTAAACCAGCTTCTCACAAAAATGAGCAATGCTGATCTCGATGAAGTAATTGAATATCTAGAAAAAAGACCCGACCTAATGAATATCATAATAAATCATGGAGACGTCGACCGACCTAGCGAGCTCATGATGAAGATGCTGCCAAGAATCGGTTTGAGTGGCATCAAACTTATCCGGCTAATGAGATATGCCCTAGGCTAGAGTACATCGATCCGACTATTGCCCATGCTGTCTTCAATAACTTGGAGAGTAGTATCAAACTGTCCTTGCACATCGCTGATATGGCTAATGGCCAAAATCTGCGGGAACCTCTCCTCTAGCTTTCTGAGCATATTAATCATATTCTCCCTGTGATTTTGGTCCTGGCTGCCAAAAATCTCGTCCAATATTAAGAAAGAATAGCTCTTGTTTTCATGGGCAAATCGCATCAAGTATTCGCTTATGGCAACGCGCACAGAGACAGCGATCATGTCTGTCTCACCTCCAGAATAGCGGCTTATGGGGTAGAAGTCGCCCCCTTCTTCCACTAATATATTGATGTCTTCATCGATTTTTAGCACACTATATTTGCCACTTAGCTCCTCTAGGATCTCTCCTGCTATCCGAGCTATATCATCCTTAACGCGAAATAACACCTGATCCATAAACTTGATAATTGAGCTTCTAGTCGAATCCACTATGTCCAACTGACGCGCTGCCAAAGAAAGATTACGTTTATATTCAATTTTCCTTTCTTCCATATGTTTTAACCTAGAAATCTCTTCCTCCAACACTCTGAGCACAATTTCGCCATCCAATGCATCTTTCCGTGCAGCCTCTATAGCTTTTTCAGCTTCATCAAGCGCTTCTTTTGCTTCCAGGAAATGCTTCTCGCTATAATCCATGGATTTGACCGAATCTCTAATTCCGTCTAGCCCTGCACCTAGCCGAGCTAAGCTGTCTGTTGCCTCTTGCATTCTTTTTAGTATCTCAGGTTCGGGCGCTATGCTCATTATTATCCTTTGAGTCTCTTCTTCTAATTTGGAAAGGCTATATTGCTCTTTCAGCAGCTGTTCGTGCATCAATGGATCGAAATCCAGGTCGTTCAGAGCCTTCTGTAGATTATTGAAAGCTTCTTGAATCTTTCTAAAATCTTCTTTTTCCGCAGCTACCTTATTCTGGAGAGATGGGATATCTTGCACCTTCTGGGACAGGACATGGAAGGTGTTGTGATCTGGCTTTAGGTCCGACAGCCTTGCTTTTGCGGTAACAAAATCTTGTTCAGAATATCCAAGAACATCGATCCTGATTCGAAGCTCCTTCGCATTTCGAATGAATTTCTCTATCTTTTCCTGCAATGAATCGAATTCTGCCTTTCTATTGGGAAGCTCTTCGAGTTTAACTGACAGGTTGTTATATTCCGCCGAGACCGATTGCAATGATTCCAATTCTTTTTGCATATCTGCAAAACGTTGAGGATCAAAACTTACTTTTCCTAGGCTTTCAATTGTCGCGGTGACGCCTTTTATCTCCGTTTCGATTTCAGCAATCTGGTTCTCAAATCCTCGCAAACTAGCTAGCAGTTCAGCCTTCCTATTTTTGCGAACATTCAGCTCGTCAAAGGCTTTTTTAAAGTCGCTCCTCGAAATAGCCACTCCATCAAGCTTTTCCTTTTCAATTTGGATCTTGGCAATAATTTTAGATCTCTTGCGCTCAGCCTCGTAGATAGCTTTCTCATGCTTGTTGAGAATCATGTTGTGTTGGTCGCCAAGCGGCCTCTCGCATGCTGGGCACAAGCCATCTTTCCCTAAGTTCTTAATACGAGAAATATTGATATAAGCCTCAGATATTACAGATTCTTGAATACCAAGGTCGCTTTTCAGATTGGCCAAAATATTATTGAGTTCTGTACTGAGCTGATCCAAGTCCTTATCCTGTTCCCTCAGATCGACCTCCTGCGCGGCCAGATTCCCTAATAAATACATATCTTGCTTAGTTCGCGTAGCTTGAATGGTTAGCTTATCTCTTCGATCCTTCATAACGTCTTTCTTGCCATTTAGATCTTCCAGCTTCAACCATAGATCCTTGAGCCGGCTGGCTTCAGCCAATTCTTTTTCGAGATCTTCAAATCTCTTCACAAGAGGCTTAATTTCTTCGAACCGATTGCTGATTTTAATCAAATCAAAAACAGTTCTCTCTACCTTTGCTATAACTAACTCTTCTTGTTCAAGCCTGATTCTTTGACCATCCAGATGTGTTTGAAGCCTTCGATAATCTTCCCTAAGTGCCTCCAGCCTCTGAAACCTGGCCTCGACCTCAGAATATTCGACCTCTCTCGGTTCAAGCTTTTCTAAATCAGATCTATCCTTCTGCAATAATGCTAGACGTTGCTCATTCTCTTGCAGCAGACGTCGAGTCCCTTCAATTCTTGCATTCAATCCGGCCAGATTCCTATGCAGTTTTTCGAACTCCCTCCGCCTAGGCTCCAATTCCTCAAGTCTTGTCTTGACTTGCTTCAATCTTTCAATCTTGGGTTCCAGATTAGCCAGGATCTTACGAGAGGTTTCGATCTCTTCCAACCGCTGTTTTTCGACTGCTATTATTTCTTTTCTCTCGGAAATCGCAGCCACGAGCATCTTCATCTTTTCTGCTAAGAGATCGTGATTAAGCTTTTTATCCGTTTGAATACTCAATCCATGTTTTTTTTCATCTGCAATTTTGGTTAGGTCTACCTCTTTTTGCCTTGAAAATGAAAGATTAGTTTTGGCTCTATAAGTCTCCGTTGATGTAATCTCAATGCGAGTCTCGATATCTCCTATCTCCGCCAATGCACCATCCAGCTTGCTTTTCTCCATTTCCCAGAAGACTCTATCGTACTTAATCAGCTCCATAGCTCTTGTTTTTATATCTTCAAGACCAAGAAGCTTGAGAAAATATTCTCTCTTACCCGTGCTCGTCTCTTTTAGCAGGTTATCGAGATCCTTCTGACGAGAATAAAAGGTCTTCATGAAATCTTGATAGCTGATCTTGAGGATCTCCTCAAGTTTCTGATCAACTTCCTTAGAGCTAGAGGCAATTACCTGGCCATCCAGGAACAAGGAAGCTTCTGGGGCAAGGTTCTTTCCTTTCATGGCCCTGTAGACAGAAAGTTCTTGTTTTCCCAGTCCTAGGTTGAGTTTTACTTCTACCATCTCTGAATCCTTAGCAGATGTGTTCTTGAGGAGTTCTCGTTTGATGGGGGAGGCTTTGCTGCCATAAAGAGCCCAAGCTATAGCCTCAACAATGGTACTCTTGCCTACACCATTGTTGCCCACGATGCCTGTAAGGCCATACTCGAAGATCACCTCAGCGCGTCTATATTTCTTGAAATTGCGCATTGCTAGGCTATTGAGTTGCATCAAGCGCCTCTGTATTCTGGGCAACTACTGCTTTTTTAAGTAGTCCAGTTCCGTAAGCTATGGCGTCTTCCTTAATAGTTCGCGGAATACGTTCACATTCCCCCTCTTCTTTCAAGAATTTGGCAAATTCTTCATGTAGATTTGACTTATCGATAGCTTCAGATCTGTTTTCTTGCTCATCCAAAAAAGCGACTTTTAGATCCAGATGTAAAGCTAAAGCTTTTAGGCGGTTGAAGCTTGCATAATCGATATTTTTAAACGCTGGTCGGCTCACATTCTTTAGATTGATTCTAACGATCATATTTTGAATAACTTCCCTGCTACAGATCTCCATCAATTTCTCTTTGATTTCTATAGATGATAGCCCAACACAATCTATTGGCTGGCAGTTGACCATGTATCTAGGCCGAATGCTAATGCTTTGGGCTTCGAATCTATCCAGGTCCCGAAGAAGAATTCCCTTTTTGTCTTCAGATTCGCCAAAGTTGAAATATTCAATGGAGCCGCTATACCATGCATTATTTGATATTGGCACTTGGCCATGATAATGTCCTAATGCGATATAATCGAAATCGCTCTTAAGCATGCTATCTTTTATTTCATGCTCCCCTATCGTTCGCAGCTTTTTGCCTTTTAAGGCCTCAACGAGTCCATGCAAAACCAATACGTCCTGGCCAGATCGCTCAATTTTTCCAAACTCATTAAGGTAGTCTTTAGGATCTAGGCAGAATGGTATGCAATGGAACAAGTGATCTCCCACTTCGAAGCGTTCGTAATGTGCTTTATGAGCAATATGTACATCGCGTAATCCCTCGAAAATAACGAAAGGACTTGTCGAGGAACTACTTTTCGGCGCATCGTGGTTCCCGCTAATTATTATTATTGGAATGCCAGCCTCGGAGAGCTTCTCGAGGCAGCGCTTGAATACATACAAAGTTCTTATCCTTGGGCGAACATTATGAAAAATGTCTCCTGCATGAACCACAGCATCAGGTCCGAGATGGATAATTTTATCGATAGCTTCTTCAAATCCTTTATAAACCATCTCCTCGAACTGGTTTCTACCGAACTTATCTACTCGGTTGTGGCTGCTGAATCCAAGATGCGAGTCGGCCATATGAATTATCTTCAAACTTTCCTCCAGCCAAGAAACTCAGACATTAATCGAATATAGGCTTGAATCGCCCGCCACTAACCAGTCTTTCATCGGTTCTGCCTTCTTTTTCTAGTTTTTTCAAATAAACCTCATAGCTATGGATTTTAGCCGGAACAGGGAATGGAATGCCCAGGGTGCTAACTATAGCCTCCCCTTTTTCAAGGGTTTGGATCTCGATGTCTAACGAGGATAGATCATGCCTGGCAGACTCCTCCAAATGCACTCTATCGTTCCTATCCGCTAGTCCCATTACTACAAATGTATTAATTTGTGAGAGAAGCTGTTTATCTATGAGCTTTGGCTGCTGAGTAATAGCGCATAGACCCACTCCGAACTTGCGACCCTCTCGGGCTATAGTTTCGAAGCGATATGTATTGCTCCCGGTGCCTAAAACTCTCTGGGCTTCTTCGATTGTGATTAAACAATTCTTTTGCTCTACTGAGGACTCTTCCTTATATTTCTCTAGAATATAGCGCGAAAGTATTGATAGCAGAAAAAGCTCGCTTTGCTCACTCATCCTAGGTATATCAATTAGGACTACCCTTCCATCCTGAAGGTTGGATATGATGCCGGGCAAGCTAGACCTAACGGGGTCGATATATCTATTCTTTTCGAGCAAATTTTTAATTCTTCTAGAGATAACTCCCATGGTGGTCGCATTGAAGCCTTCGGAGACCATTTTGTTAATCCCATCTGGTTTTTGAATCCTTTCGAGCCAGCAGGACTCAAAGACCCTTGCGATAGCTTCTAAGGCGTCTCTTTGAGCAGCTGACCAATCATAGAGCACCGATAAATCTCCAGCTTCAATCTCACTAATGGAAATAGAAAGCTCTGCTACTCCAGGGTCGGAGAAGTTCTTCCTGTCTATCGAGTAACATACAAGTCCTTCAGAATACCTTTTAAGGTGCATCAGACCTTTCACTGGACCTTTGCCTTTAAGATATTCGCCATGTGGATCTACTATAAGCAATCCAAATTTTGATTCATTTCTTGCTGCAAGTTGCATGCATGAGGCAGCAAAAACTTTCATGAAATTGGACTTCCCCATCCCAGTGGTAGCAAAAATACCAATGTGATGATCTATTGCCGTGCTGTGTATAGAAACAGGAATCTGTTCGACGGCCATTGAGCCGTTTCGCAGGTAGCCTATTTCTATATCCCCCATAACCTCTTGTAGAAACGAGAACTCATATTCTTCTGCCCTTTTCACAAGGGAGAACTTTGTAGGAAGGGTCTTACATTTTTTAAATTTTCCTTCGAGAATACACCCAAGTGGTTCAGCTATGACGCGATTGAATATTTGGCTTTGGTCAAAAAATTGTGTTCCGGTAAATGTTGTATCCCAATTTCCATCGTAATTGGAGTCATGCCGGATGTCGATTACTCTCGCTAGAAATGTTAAACCTTTGTCCTTGATAGAAAAAATCTGCCCTACTTCCACTCTTTCTGAATCATGAACCTCAAAAGGCACAGTGAAATGATACTCGGAAACATTTTTGGCGATAATTCTGTAGGTCGTGTCCTTAGTCTCTATGATCTTGGTCTGCAAAAGTCCATCTAGACCCTTTTGGTTCTCCTTTTTCTCAATTAAGCTTGAATCTTTCAGCGTCATCAGATAATCCCCCTGGACTTAACCTCAATGACATCATGAAAATCAAGCAATAAGCTTCGCAGCTGAAACTCAGTTAGGCCTCTTTGACTAAGCAAGTTGAGAAACTTCAATTTTTCAGCATTTTTTTCTTGATCTTTTATCCTGATTTCTCTGTGAGCCCTGAAGAGAGCGTGAGGATATCCATAACACTCTGCAGAACAGGCACAATTGATAAGCTTTCCCAATGTGTAGCCAATGCGGTCAGCCACGAAAGATGGTGCATCAACTCTAAATGCATTATCCGATCCCCCGTCAAAACGAACCACATATATTTTGCCATCCCATCCATCAGGATTAGGTCGGATATTTTTTTTACTCAAGCAGATATACCACGGTTTTCTAGGGGCAACAAGGCTACCAACGAGGCCGGCAAATTGTACGAACGGCCTGGAAAAATCAGGCCCCCATGCGAAAGTATTGGACTTGCTTACCCCCAGAACATCGATATTCTGCTCCTCAGCTTCCTTCAATATAACTCCGAGTGCCCCTTTCAATAGCCTACTCTTCCAGTGAGCAAATCCTCCATCATACAGAATCAGATCACCTGATCTTGCGCTGCGCAAGGCATCCAAGAGTGCTACATATTCCTGGAGCTCTCTGAAATAAGAAGAAAGCCTCTCGAGCTCGGTTTCCTCCAGATCCAAGACCTCAAGGCCAAAGATACCCACCAAGTAAGGGCTAAACTCCTCTGCATATTCTTCAGCAGCGGCTAGGAAGGCATCATCGTATGTTATTACAGTTCGTAGCCAGGCTCTATCGCAGTATTTTACATAACCAGCCCTGATCCAATTAAGACTGGCCACTGACCAGCTGCAAATCACAACATTGCTACCATCTATGGCGTATGTATGGCCATCGAATTTCATAGGTTCAATTTGAATAAAGTCATCCTGGAAAATCCCGGTATTTTCATAAAATTGTTTTATCCCTTTAGGAGAGGTACGGTCGCTGAGTAGATCCGCAACTTCCTCCAATCTGCTCTTTTTAAGCATTCCATCTAATGGGGAAACACCAAAGTATATACTGATTTTGCGGAGGTTCTCAAATATTTCCTTAATTGAAGCAAACGCAACTCTATTAAATAATATATTTTATAAATATAAAATTGACATAAAATATCCTGCAAGAGACGTCGGCATCAAATTGAGCCAATGCCAACGATTATAGTACTCAAAATGCGGAGTCTCAAATTCAATATCCAATTACTTAAGGGCATGTCAGCCAATTCAAGCTTGTTGCGTTCTCAGCAGTACTATTTGACCAAAGTTGAATGAATTTATTGATGCTGAAGACCCCTATGAGGTCCTCTCTATTCAGGCTAATAAATGGATGTCTGCCTCTTCTATCAGCCTCTGGGTCAAGAGATTGCCATGCCAGATGGGCGCGACCGATAACGTTCGAGCTTATTTCGGCTTCGAGGATTGCTCGACTCTTACAATCATCTGTACTGTTATAGATGCGGCTAATAATTTGAGTTTCCTTATCTACATACTCAAAGTTGGTGTAGGACTCAGTAATGCTTGCTCCTGCCTGATAATTCTTAACGCAGATGATTTCTAAATTGGGTATTTTTTCCAGGGCGGCGTAGTATGAAGCGGGCATCTCCGTGGACCCAAGGCTTATTAGAGATAATGCAATTAAAAAGATCAGCCAAAGTCTCACATGCCCCACCGCCTCACAGACTTGTTCACACATCTACCTTATTGAAGATAGCGCCTCGCATTAGAAAGATCCATGACATTGTCTGGGATCAATATTATTTTATTAATTTCCGACTGCCTTCCCAAGTTAAAATTTTCCAAGAAAATAGTTCCAAAGTGTCTAAAATAATTTCTAGCGAAATTATTTCGCTGATACAATCTTTATGACATCTCCCTCTTTCAGCTCATATTTTTCGCCAAGGCGCAATTTAGTGCGAGCGTCTATTGCGAATAAGAAGCTTTCGCCTATTTCTGAATGAACGCGATAGGCTAAATCTCTAGCTGTGCTGCCACGTTTCATGAGATATGCATCTGGCAACACTACGCTATTCTTATCCGCGAACTTATTCTCATCTTCGACAGGATACAGCACAATATAATTCAGTAGATCGAATACCACGGTGTTAATACATCGCTGCACTCCCGTTCCACCGTATTCTTTCATAATCTTTCGGATCTTCTCGAGCCCGGACCTTTGAGCATTGGTAAGTTCGCCCACTATTGTAAAGTCTGAGTCTCCAGGTTTGTAGACTAATACACCAGCCTTTTCGGCAGTTCGTAGTGCAATTTCTGCTGCGCCGGTAACTGGTATTACAATTTCATCTTTAAGCGCTAGCAGTCGTTCCATGAATTCCTTAGAAGCAATATCAGTTTTATTAGCTGCAATGATCATAGGCTTGCTATAGGCTCTCAAGAGATTGGCAAATTTCTTGAGTTCTGCATCTCCCCATGAGCCTGGATCTGTTTTTATCTCTGAAAGAGCACGCCGTATATGCATATCAGTTACTCCAGCACCACCTAACTGCTCAAAGATTATATGCTCAGGTTTTCCGCCTAGGGCTTTGTATCCTCTCATCAATTTATCCCAATTTCTTTTTAAAATTCCGTATAGCCACATGCTAATCTCATATTCGAGGAACTTGACGTCTTTCACAGGATCATAATTGCCGATTCCTACCGGATTACCTTCTGCATCTGTAGAGCCCGAAGCATCTAATACATGAATAACGGCTTCAGCAATGCGTAGATTATCTAAGAACTCGTTTCCCAGACCTTTGCCCAAGTGTGCATCTGGTACTAGCCCTGCTATGTCAATCAGTTCGATAGGCACGGTCCTTATGCCGTTCTGGCATTTGCCGCAACCTTCTATGATTCCCAGTTCGTGACATGGGCATTTTGCGCTTGCATAAGATATCCCATGATTGGCGTCAATAGTAGTAAATGGGTAGTTGGCGATATCTACCTCAACTAATGTAGCTGCTTTGAAAAAAGTTGATTTGCCGGAGTTAGGTTTCCCGGCCAGCCCGATTGAGAGCATATGGTCTCCTTAAAAACATGTTCTCTTTAATTTTATCTCTGCAGATCTAACTTTGTTCCGCGCTCCTCGAACTTTTTGGTACAGTTTTCGAAACGTTTAATCTTGTTTGCAACTAACTTATAAGTCAGTGCTAATCCTTTTTCTGTTAGCGCGCTTTCCTTGATGGTTCCTGCATTTATGGCAGAGTTGTAGAGCTTCTCGCCCGCTTCAGTCCTAACAAGAACAGTAGACCAGTCATCAGGAGATCCCACGCTGCCAACTGAGATGTCGGCAAGTTCTGACGAGAAGTCAAAGCATGGGCCACAGCCAACAAAAGTGAATTTGTCCGTTTCTTCCAGCTTAATTTCGTGCACTTCACTGTCTTTATCGATAACCCTAAACATGCCCTTCTTTATCTCAAATCGCTCTATTTCTTTAGGGGAAAGGCCAAAAATCCCTTTTATGAGGCCCTCCATGAGTTCATCATAATCAAAGTTCTCCATGCAGAATAGGCCAATTAACAGTACGATCTTTTCCTGGCCGAGCTCATAAGGTTCATCCAATAGCTGAACCTTTCGCAATGCTTGTATCTGACAAGGCGTCCCCACAAAACCTATCTTGTTATATCCCTTTTCGAGAGCCTCTTTAACGGCTATGACGTTGTTGGAGATAGTATATTTAGTTCCTGCAGCGCTAATTACCTCTTCAGCATTTTGGGCCAACTTGGGGATCGTCCTCCAATCGCCGTCTTTATCAGTAACTATGGCGCAGTCGATTATGCTTTTATCCAAGGCGTGGACAAGTAGCGCCGTTACAGCACCACCGTCCTGCACGTTTTTGCTGGCTTTATTAGACTGGACGGCCATAGCGTTACGAAATATCCCCAGCGTCTCATCATGATATTTGGATCGTCCAAATAGTCTGCTCTCAATCGCAGCAGCATTAAAGAATGTCCTGGGACAATAGGCGAAGCAAAGACCGCAGAGAGGATCGTATTCAACAAGCGTGGGTCTACTCTCTTTATGTTCTATTCGGGGGCAGAAGGCCTCGCAAGTCCCGCATTTGCAGCATATTTCTGGCGTAATAACTTTGTATTCAAGCTCTCCGAATCCGCATTCCAGGAAAGACGGTTCAGCATAATTTTGCTTGGCAGCCATGGTCCCTATCTCCAAAGTGGTGGCTAACAAATTCTCTTTAGACCTAAAGCTTTTATGGTTCGGCTTGGTCTCGGGCTAACATGATTCTTGGCATAGATATTGGGGGAGCAAATACGAAGGCTGCCAGTTCTGATGGTTCTTTTATTAAGAGTATTTACCTTCCATTATGGCGCGGTGCAGAGCTAGAAGGATGGTTAAGAAGATTCGCCGAACTGAAGCCAGAGGCAGTGGCAGTGGTAATGACGGGGGAACTGGTTGATTGTTTCGAGAATAAAATGATGGGAATAAGGCGCATCAAAGCGGTTGTTGAAGAAGCTTTCAAATGCCCCTTGCTTTTCTGGGGTGTAGATGGATTTGACCCAGAAGATATTCGAGAGTTATCAGGAGCAAACTGGTCGGCTTCAGCGAATTTTATAGCGCATGAAATTGGCGATTGCCTTTTCGTGGATATGGGGAGCACAACTATCGACCTGATCCCCATCAAGGGAACATATCTAGCTTCAAGAACGGATTTTTTACGTTTAGCTAATGGTGAATTAGTATATACAGGGCTGCTGAGGACTTGCTTAGGAAACCTGTTGCCATTTGCCCGCATCAAAGGAAATGTGGTTCGGACATCGCCAGAACTCTTTGCGATAGCAGCTGACGCCTACCTAGCCTTACAAGAGATCTCCCTTGAAGAGTATAGCTGTGACACTCCAGATGGAGCCGGTAAGGATAGAACAAGTGCTTTGCGAAGGTTGGCTAGGTGTGTTTGTGCTGATCTAGAGGAAATTGGCGAAGAGGGTGCTTTAGCAATAGCTGATCAGGTTTGTGATCAACAATTTAGATTAATAGTTGATGCTATTCACTATCAAGCTAATAAGCATAACCTATCTCGAATAGTAGCTGCTGGTATTGGGGAACGAGTCATTTCTAGAGCAGCGAGGTTCTTAGGTATGGGCATTTTAGGTCTATCTGAGATTTACGGTCGCAATATATCGGAAATATTTCCAGCGTTTGCAGTAGCAAAACAGCTCGAAATGTCAATGGTATAAATTTAAAAAACTAGGAATAAATTTAATCTTTTGAATAGATTAGCTATATACCGTGTGTGAATGGTGCAAAAACGGTTATGGCTATTGAGGTTAGGACGAGCCAGGCCAATACGGCAACTACAGTCCTGGTTAAACGCTCAGCCTTTTGCATATTTACAAATCTTTCAAATCCAGATTGAACTAGGTCACGAAAGATATGCCCGCCATCAAGTGGGACTGCTGGCAAACAATTAAATAGTCCCGCATAAAGATTGATCCATCCTATCCATAGCAGCAAATTTGCTATCCAGAAATATTTTTCTCCCAGCACTTCGGCCCAGCCTGTTGGTTGGTAAACATTTATTATCCAGCCGCTAAATCCAGGAAATCCTTTCTCGGTGAAACCTGGTATGCCAGTAAAGGGCAAGCTTAGTAGGTACGCAAACCCCTGCATACCTTGGTTCGGAATCGCTTTCAAAGCAGCGAGAAACTGCCTGGTCGGGGCTTGTTGGAAAGCAACTCCGCTGGCATAGAGAGCGTCTCCTGAAATACCTATGCCCATGAATCCTTTTCCGTTTTCTTTAGAAGTTAGCATCACATTATAGGTATTGCCATCGGCAGCCTTCAAAATTATAATTTGATTTGGTTGAGTTGTATTCATGTAATTCTTAAAATCTCTTAGGCTATCGATTTTTGCTTCATCAATTTGAATAATGATGGTGCTTGGTGCCAAACCAGCCACTTCAGCAGGCGAGCCATCAAAAACAGAAGCCACCATAACGCCCTTTACTGGAGTCGTTTTCAAATCCAAATTCTTTTCTTGATCGTCCTGAAGCATTTTGACCCGGGGTTCTTTCTGCAATTTAGAATAAAGCTCCTCAAGTTTCACTATATTCATGTTGTCTGAACCAAGAACAATCATACCTTTATAGAAACCAGCGATCTCTCCAGGTGAGTCTTTCTTGACATCAACAACAATCACTCTATCTACTGGTTCCAAGGCACCTATAACTGGGCCAAAAAAGAGAGCGAAGGCCAAAAGTGCTACAAGGAAGTTGGAGATTACTCCGGCAGAAAGAATCCTTATTCTAGCGCCCTTGCTAACAATAGGTGACTTCTTATCCGTGCCAAATAGATCTTCATCATCAGGCTCAACGAAAGCCGCAATGGGTGCCACTAGGAAAGTAACAATCCCCATAGATTTGACTCGCACACCTTCAACGCGGCAAAGTATGCCATGAGCAAACTCATGGACAAACATTGTTACGAAAAGAGCTATCCAGCCCCAAACAAAAGGAACATACTCATTTAGCCCGGGAATAAGCAAGATATTTCTTGGTGCGTTATAGCTCCCCGGCTCGGGCGGCTCTTTAATCATTAGAACGGTCATTAGCATTAACAGCGCCAGAAAATAAGCCATGCTTAGCACAACTAAGGGCACGCCTGCTGTTGCAATCCCCCTCCATAATGTTTTAGGCCAGCTCAAGAAATCAAGCATGCCTAGGCCGCGAGTACTTCGAAAGAATACTATTAAGGGTGGCGTCCCCCATGTCGATATTCCTCGCTTCTTCCAAGTATCGCTATCGCGCAAAGGCAATAATGCTAATGAGGCCAAACTCAAAGTTATGGCGATAATCAAAAGCCAATCCATAAAGCTAAATTGAACTGAGAGTTCCAAATATCTTCCTCGCTATCTAATCTCGAATGCTACATATAGGACCATAGAGATACGCATCTCTTAAGATCCTTAAATTGATGTTTTTGGGCAACGTAATCCCATATTTTGAGGTCTTGCATGATATTTTAGCGATAAGGGCAGAAATTGTCTTATTGCCATGTATATCAAGAAAACGTACTGATGCATCCCCTATTTGTACCATTCCAAGCTCTCATCCACATATTTAATTAATGAAATAAAGAAGGCTTTATTTTCTTCAATCATTTTCGTCTCCGAAATAAGCCTTATAGCCTCTTTTGCATGATTTCTGGATATTGCTTTAGCTTCATCCAGAGCGCCACACTTTCTTATTAGATCCTGGACAAATAAAACCTCTTCAGTGGTGAGATTCCTCTTTTGTTGCATTAAAGAAGCAAGGCGCTTGTCTTTATTCAATGCTATCGCAATGTGCAGAGGCTTTTTCCCTCTTGACATATCGCCGCATGGATCCCTACCATACTGATCTCTGGTGGCAAATGTATCTATGATATCGTCCTGAATATCGAAGGCAAATCCGATGTGCATTGCAGCCTTCTCTAGAAGAACTTTATCCCTTTCCTCGGCCGAACCTAGTATGGCGCCTGCAAGAATAGCAGCCCTAAAGAGAGACGCAGCTCGCTTGCTGGCCATGACTTTCCACTCTTTTACGCTAAGCTCTTTGTATTCGAATAGCAGATCCAAGATCTGGCTCTCATTCACATCTGTATATCCACCAGCCAACAAATCCACAATTTCATTCGTCTTTTGAGGCTCATAATTCGAATCTAGAACCGCCAATAAAGACATTGAATGAAGGATATTGGCTGCGAAGATAGCTGAACCTAGGCCAATTTGTTCATTATCAGGTCCCATAACTTTATGCAGCGTCTCACCGCCTCTCCTAAGTGTTTCTCTATCCACTATGTCATCATGGATGAGGATTGCATGCCTATAGAGTTCAATTCCAGAACACACTCTAACGATTTTTGAGTCTATATCTCCATGATAACCCTCATATGCGATGAGTGTACTGCAGGATGCCAGCCTTCTGCCCCTTCTTAGCACAAACTCTTCCAGGTACTCATAGACCTGGCCGATGAGTGAGTGGTATTTCTTTCCAGACTCTTTATGTAAAGCAAATACATTTCTAAGGTCAGATTCAATTATATCGCCAAAGCGGTCTAACATCTCGTCATGAATCATAATTCTAGTCTCATGAATACATTCTTCGCTGCAATTCTGTTCAAACTTTCGTGTGAATCAATAAAAGCCAAATTCTTCTATCCATTGCGGAACCATAACCGATGAGAGTAGTATTATGTGTATGAATTAATCGGATTTCTTGAGATGATCATAGACCCCCCGTATTCTTAAGCTCCTCTCTGACCAAATCCTGATGCTTCCTTTCCAGGAAACTATAAACATTACCATGAGGAGCGCCATCCAAAAGCATTTCTATTGCTCCACGTGAAATCCTGATCTGTTCCGGATATCCCATTAGAGTCACTGTTTTGCCATAAACAGATATTTTAGCGCCTGAAAGACGCTCCATTATTTCCCTGGTCCGCCCCTCTTTTCCTATGATCCTGCCTTTAACTCGTGCCATATCTCTCTTAGTGCCTACGATTTTGGAGAGATCAAGGATTTCAACCATTAACATATCGTCATCCAACAAAGGCAGAGCCCTTTCAGGAGAAAATCCTCTTCCAATAGCCTTAACCAGGTCCATGACTCTCAGTGCCAACAAAGGATCATCGAAAGCCGCTATATGAACTGCTCCTGAATCGCTGTCAATATCTATTTTTGTTCTTGTTCTCTCCTCAATTAAATTTTTCATGGATCCGTTAGGTCCGACCAAGACACCAATACGTTCTTCAGGAATCTTAATCTCCAATTGAATCCCTCCTCACAACTTGATGGCCACTCTTTTTTAGCTCTAGCTTGGACCAAATCTCATCCAGCGAGCCGATTCTATATCTCTTTTGGAAGTAACGAACTATATTCTTTATATCACGCTCAAGAAATTTTAGGGCCATAGGATGATCAAGTGTAACTGCTTGGCCCATATCGATTATAACTGGATCTCTTTCATAGAGCACATTGAACTCACTAAGGTCTGCATGAATCAGTTTAGCCTGATTGAATAACCTGGCAATATAATCAGTGATAATTATCCAAACTCGACTAGCCTCATTCAAATCGAGTATTACATCCTTGAGGGGTGGTGCTGGACGTTCTTTGCTTCCTATTAATTCCATAACCAAAATATTTCCCCTCATTGTTATTGGATGAGGTACAAGTACACCGACTTCCTCAGAACGTTTTAAATTACGGAATTCTTTCCTAGTCCAGGCGGAGACGATAGATCTCTTGTCACCCTTGATGCTGCTGAATCTGGGATCGCCTTGCAAATAATCTTGCATGGCCCTGAAATTGCTGGTTGATACCTTATATATTTTTAAAGCGAGATCCTTGCCGCCACCAAAAGCGTAGAAAACATGGGCTTCTTTTCCTGTACTTATAGGTCCTCCCAAGAAATCGATTAATCCTTTACTTGCTAAACTATAAAGGCTCATTAATGTGGGGGTATCAAACACTTCTCCTTGAACCTTGAAATCGTCTGAGTCTTTAGTTCTCTGTCGGAATAAATCGATACGAGCATCGAACTCCATTTCCTTTGAGCGCTTGCTCATATAGTTCCTTTTAGAAATCCTTTGCGTTGGAGCCAATCCACTTGAGGTCCTGTATACCTCCAGATCACATCCGCTTTTTCATTCTGGAAATCCCATGGGACTATTAGGACGACGTCGCCCTGTCTGATCCAGATCCTCTTTTTCATCTTGCCAGGAATTCGAGATATTCTTGTTATTCCATCAATTCCTCTTACTTTTATGCGGTTCGAACCTAGCAAGCTCTCAACATGTCCAAACATCTCTCGATCCTGTTTGCGCGGGAGGCGGACCCTGGCGATTATAGTCCCTCCCTCCACCTTATCTTTCCGGAATCTATTGTTCAGCTTATCACCTCAAACTTACACCTCAAATTCTTTGACCCAATCTGAGCCAGAGCAATCTTACGAACTTAATGGTAAAGCCATGCTTGGATAATTAAAGATTGTGTAGCCAAAAATGCTTACGGGCCCGACGCGATTCGAACGCGTGATCCCCGCCATGTGAAGGCGATGTCATAACCAACTAGACCACGGGCCCATGATCATATGCTAAAACAATCCTCCTGCAATAATCCCATTGATAGTAGGTTTAAGCTTTTCCCTGATATTGGAGCAAAGCTTTTTAAATACATTTATTGAAATGAAATCTTAGATGAATTTCAAGCCATCTAATCCAATTTATACTCTTTATGAGCTTCAGCTTAAGAGCCAAGTAGGATCTGGAGGAGCCGTAAAGCATATTGCAGTAATCCAAGATGGTAACCGAAGATATGCACGGCGCGAGGGCATTACGAAGGCGGAAGGCCATAATCTCGGCGCAGATACAACTGAAAGTGTCTCCGACTGGTGCCTTGAACTTGGTATTAAGCATCTAACAGTTTATGCTTTCTCAACGGAAAATTTTCAAAGAGATACGAAGGAGACGAATCAATTATTCGATTTAATTAAAAATAAACTTCTTGAGTTGCGAGAATCCAAAAAGATTCATGCCAATCAAGTTCGTGTCAGGGCCATTGGCAGGATTGACCTTCTGCCCGAATATCTGAGAGAGGCTATATTCTTAGTGGAAGAAGCAACAAGAGGCTATAATAAAATGTATTTGAATATTGCCTTAGCTTATGGCGGCCAATGCGAGCTTGTTGATGCGGCAAAGGCATTGGCTCGCCAGGTAAGAGCTGGTAAGATTCAGCATGAGGATCTAACCGAAAGCCTAATCGCCCAATATTTATATCCCCATGATGGCGATCCTGTTCCCAAAGTTGACCTTATAATAAGAACAGGCGGTGAACATAGGACATCTAATTTTCTTCCATGGCAGGCTAATGGCAATGAGTGCGCCGCATATTTTTGTGCCCCTTATTGGCCCGAGTTTAGGAAAATTGATTTTCTACGAGCGATTAGGATAGCTCAAACTGGAAAGACTGGAAGGGGCCAATAGACTTAATAACCAGGAACATGCCACACGCAATGTTGTCCCGATGGGGTAGTGGACATCCCGGAGGCCTGCGGTGCTCGCGATCCGTGCAGATAGCCTTCAACCCGGGTTCGAATCCCGGTCGGGACGTTTATTTGGCAAGAAAAAAGGCCGCATTCCTACGGAGGACGGCAATATTCTACTGATAATTTTTAATGCAAGAAAGCATGACAATGGGATTGTTAGATCTATGCTGTGGTGCGGTTCAATCCCACGGGCCCTTTCAAACCTATTTGCTTTTTATACTATTGAGCATACAGCGGCTTATTTTAAAAGAAGTGTCCACCCGAATTTGATCAATAAGCACGGATGAAATGAAAATTCTATTTTTAGCAAGAATATGAAATTTAGCGTTGGTCGATCTTGTTGTTATCTGAATGACTATTACCAATGACGATCTAAATAATTGTCAAAAAGTAAAATGAGCAAAAAAAAGGGATCCCTCTTTTGGCTCTAGCAAGATGTTGATATCCGCATGAGTGAAGATATGACTGTAGTCCGGATTTTTGATAATAATTTTATTTTATTTTTATTGTTTCGAGTGTTTTGATACCTCTATGTTTATTGTTGGATGAGAAGCCTACTTTTGGTATGGGAATTTTATCTCTAAGTCCATCGAGAGATCTGGCATAATTAAGGCTAATTGGGAAATTATCTTATCGATATTAGTGGTTATTTTCCATTATAAAAGCACAAATTATCAATGTATTAAGATAAATTATTTTCATAATAGGCAAATATGTTAATGAAGGAATCCGATCATCGGGAAAATATTTTTATAGGATTTGCAGCTCACGTTTGAAACCAGAGTTCTATGGTTCTTGATAACCTCGGTGGGTCGCTCCGCAATGTATTGAGAAAAATTGCCTCGGCAAACAAGATAGATAAGGCCCTTGTTGACGAAGCTGTTCGGGAAATTCAGAGGGCTTTGTTGCAGGCAGATGTGAATGTGAAGTTAGTGATGGAGTTATCCAATCGCATTCGAGAGCGCGCTCTTAAAGAAAAGCCTCCTGCGGGAATGAATCCTCGTGAGCATGTCATAAATATTGTTTATAATGAGCTAATTAATCTAGTAGGAAAAGGCGCTGATATTCCGTTAAAAGAGCAAACCATTATGCTGGTCGGATTGCAGGGAAGCGGCAAAACGACTACGGCAGCTAAATTGGCCACTCATTTTCAGCGGAAGGGTTTACGAGCGGCCGTGATATGCGCAGACACATTTCGAGCTGGTGCATATGATCAACTTAAGGCACTTTGCGAAAAGCAGGGTATATTCTTTTATGGCGATAGAGAGAATCCCGATTCAGCGGCTGTGGCCAGAACAGGTTTGGAAGTTGCCAAGAAATATGATGTAAAGATCGTGGACACAGCAGGCAGGCATGCTTTAGAGGTCGATCTAATTCAGGAGATGAAGGACATTCATGCGATGGTTAACGCAGACCACAAGTTATTGGTCATGGACGCTGCTATGGGCCAACTGGCGGCAGATCAAGCTAAAGCCTTCAATGAGGCAGTGCAAATAACTGCGGTAATCATAACGAAACTTGACGGAACAGCCAAGGGTGGTGGAGCCCTTAGCGCGGTGGCCGAAACAAAGACATCTATTGCTTTTATAGGTGTGGGCGAAACTCCCAATGATCTAGAAAAATTTGAGGCTGATAGGTTCATTTCTCGTCTTTTGGGTATGGGCGATATCAAAACACTAATAGAACGGGCCCAGGAAGTCCAAGTCCAGGAAGAAGTGGATGTCGAATCAATAATGAGAGGAAAGTTTACTCTAAAAGATATGTATAAGCAAATGGAAGCTATGAATAAATTGGGCCCACTGAAACAGATAATGCAAATGCTTCCAATGGGAGGGTTCGGTATTGAGCTATCCGATAAGGAGTTTCAAGCTACAAAGGATCGCTTAGATAAGTATAGAATTATGATGGACTCAATGACTGAAGAGGAGCTAGAGGATCCAAAGATAATAACTGCGTCACGGATCAAGCGCATCTCGATAGGTAGTGGAACATCGCCCGAATTAGTGCGGGAGCTATTAAAGTCTCATCAGGCTATGCAAAAGGCCATCAAAGGTATGAGAGGTGGCATGGGAAAGATGAATATGAAACGACTTATGAAGAAGTTTGGTCCAGGCACCAAGATTTGAGGTATATCATAAAATCGCTTTCATGGGCAGAATCTTTCTGGCATTCTCCAATATAACACCCTATTTACACAATTGTCGCATGATCCAGACCAACTATTTCGTTAAATCGCATATTACCATTGCTATTTTTGACATAATGAAGAAATCCTAAAAAGGAAGTACCTTAACATTGCTCTTCTTCGCAATGAATTGACTCCTTCTCAAAATTTGATTAGATCTGTAGCTATAATTGGACTAGCAAATTTGCAGCATCGCTGATCGCTCTGACAAATAAGTGTTTGGACGAAGTTTCTATATATAAAATTTAATACTAATTTCAGCAGCATAGTACAGATCGTGAAAATGAGTGAAATTATTTTTACATATAATTTTTTTTGTATCATACGCCACATATGAGTTAATTAAGGATGCTCAAAAGGCAAATTGAATTACTCGAGATTACCTCGATTCGGAAATCCAAGCTGTAAAAACCTTGATGATATTGGTTAATTTAATCTCTTTTATTAAATAATCATATAAATCTGCTCGCTAACCATTCACTGGTTTGGATTGGATGGGTATTCTGCAAAGTTGGTTGGCTAATCACTGGTGAGAACTCCGAAAAACCCAGTTTAATAGAAATATATAAATACTATTAATACCATACAATAGTCTCATGAGAAATCTCACCGATTTTGCCATCAGGCAGGAATATGAACGAGTTAAAGAATTGGGCGACCAATTAGTTGAGG
>JALHSR010000083.1 GCA_022865315.1 Methanotrichaceae archaeon
AATTTGTGGCAGATTTGGAGAGCATGAAGAAACTCATATCTGACCAATGGAATGCGCTCTCATGTTCGATCAGTTATGCCAAAGGCTGGATAAGGAGATTCTTAGAGGGGACTAATTACAATACAATCTGATTATTAGAAGTTGTGCGGAAGACTATAAATTGTCTGGAGCCCTTTTAGCAAAGATATGGCAGATATGGCTTCCTGTTCTATGCCTGGGCTTCAAAAAACCATAAAGAATATGAGGTCCAAAAAACTTCAATCTCACGAAACCTCTCATCCTATGGATCTCCAAAATTACAATTATAAACCATCCTGCGTATCCTTATGATCTCGGGATCGTTTGACATCTCGACCTCTAATACAGTCATACCTACTGCTTTGATCATCGATAATTGAGAGCATGCCTCATGCATCTGTAAGTATGTCCGGAAGTTTTCGGGTACCCTCATGAAGACCACCTATCCAAGGTAGTATTTTTCCAGCCATTGATTTTAAGGAAAGGCTCTGCCTTTGTTATCCTTACGCCTAGCCTACTAAGTTGTTCACGACGAGTTATTTGTTTCATCTTCCTAAACGCTAGAATCCGGCGAGCGCTTTTCGGACCGATGCCGGGGACATGTAATAGTTCTTTATAGCTAGAATTATTGGGATCTAAAGGCAAGTCGATCCGTTTCTTAGCAATGATCATCTTAGGATCAAAGTTGCCTAGATAACCATTCTCGTCGAAAGCTAGTTTGATTTCATTTGGGCTAAACCGGTATATTCTATAGAGCCAATCTGTCTGGTAGAGCCTGTGTTCTCTCCACAGCGGCTGTGCTTCTTTGAACTCGAAAGGAGTGCCTTGCTGCGGACTAAACGCGCTATAATATGTCCTTTTCATCTTGAGTTCAATGTACTCATAAAGCATCCTCTGAAAGATTTCTGCGTCACTTGCATTTGAAGCACCAATTACAAGCTGCGTCGTTTGCCCAGCTGGAAGCGGGACTGTCGTCATCAAATCCCTGATGAACTTTTGACGCTGAAGGATATCACATGAAAAATCTTTTGTTGGGCACATCGCTTCAAGGTGAGAAGCTGAGGTTGCCTCAAGGTTGATGCTAACTCTATCTGCGAGCTCCATAGTCTCACGAACATGTGAAAAAGAGGCACCAGGTAAGATTTTCAAGTGAATATAACCGGAAAAGCCGTATTTCAATCGAAGCAATCTAGCTGTTTCAATGATTTTATCCATGATCAAATCTTCATCCTTTCCGGCACCTGAGCTCAAAAACAGCCCCTCAACATAATTTAACCTGTAAAGAGAAAGAGTCAGCTGTGCCAGCTCCTCCGGAGTATAGGAGAATACTTGAGAACGGTTTATGCTGTTCGCAGCATTTTGGCAATAATTGCACTGGTGAGTGCAATAATTCGTAAATAAGGTCTTGAATAAACTTATGCACCGCCCGTCCTGGTTAAACGAATGGCAAACACCTGGCATATCCGGTCGCCATGATGAGGTACAAACATCGTACTTAGTGCCAGCACCAAGGACATTCAGTTTATCTTTATGTGGATTAAATTCAGGTCCGAGAGATTCTAAATTGCAGCCTTGGGCCAAATGCACAATTTTTTCAAGAGAAACCATTTAAAATTCGCTATTATTGGTCGAATAAATTATCGAAGCATGTGGGACGAAACTATTTTTGCAGGTTCGATGAAATTTTAATGTCTGAAGTGCGAATTCATAACTTCCAGAAGTAAACGAAGACTTTAATGAAATCATTTAAAAATTCCTCGCATCGAATAAGCAGAATATGATGGACCTAAATGAATTAAGCTACCGAATCGCCTTCAAGGATTATTTATTTTTTACTGTTAATTCGGGATTACTCAGCACTAGTATCTCATTGATATCAACACCTACCAGCTTCCAGACGCTGTTGCGATCCTCCGCAATGAGAACCTCTAATGGCTCATCAGGCGAATAGCCCAAAGCAGAAAGCACATTAAATGAAAGATCTTTCGTTCTTATTAGCTGCACAAACATTTTTCTAATTGCTTTCTTAATTTCCAGTTCTTGTACCTCCAAGAGTCGACCTGGGATTGCGACAAATGCGAAGTGAGAAAGATCAGAAGAGTACTTTTCAACCTCTACTGTCACGAAGGGATTCTGCTTGAAGTGCTGCACCTTTCTACCATATTTTGTGGACAAAAAATACATGAATCTGCCGTCGAAAACATATAAAAATGGGGCAATGTTGGGATGTTTCTCTCCATTGAAAGCAATGCGGCATATGTACCCCTCATTTATAAGTGTGTCGTACTCTGACTTTTTCATGCGGGGCATTTTGATTATTTCCATAGATTTTCCTTACTCCTCCTATTAGTAAAGGCCTGCAATTTCGCACCTTATACTTAGAGCTTATTTCTGAATTCAAGCGCGAGTTTTTTCCGTTATTGTATTACAAATAGTTTAGAAACCAGCTCTATGATTATTTGCTTTCTTCATGATCAAAGCGGTATGAAAAAACCGAGAGGATACGAGCCCTGGCTTGGCTCAGAATTGCCAGAGCTTTGCGTCTGAGTCATTTAGCTTTTGTCTTTTCCAAAGCTTTGAATCGGATCCAACGTATTTACTTGTGCCTTACTGGATTTGATCCACTTGCTTACATCCAACGGCCTTAATGAATGACGATAGCTGTATGCAGCGTTTAAAGGCCTCTCAGATGGTCGAACGGCCGCCTCAATGAGCATTTTTAAGAATATGCAATGTGACATGCATTCCAATGACAAATGATATCCTGGCAGCATTGATACTCACCACTCTTGCAGGTCTTGCCACTGGTTTAGTGAGCCTAATTTCTTACTTTATGCCAAAACAGAATTTGCGTTATCTATCTGTTAGCTTGGGATTTGCAGCTGGAGTTATGATCTTTGTGGCTTTTGTAGATCTCTTCTACGGGTCAAGGGAAGTTATGGACTGAATTATGCAAATATTTTTCTCTCATCGGGATGCTCTTCCTATACCTCATTGATCACCTAATTCCCCACGGCCACATAGACGGATTGGCGGATTTCTCAGAGCAAAGGCTTGTGTCGTAGCGGCATCATGACGACTATAGGCATTGCAATCCATAACTTTCCCGAAGGCATGACCGTGGCTTTAGTTTCCCTAGTTGATATAAAACCTGGAATACCAATAGCTATTGCAATCGCCATTCCTAACATCCCTGAAGGCATCGCCTGCTGTGTTCCCCTGTATTATGCCACTGGTAATAGGGCGAGATCATGCCTGTATTCTTTATTGGCAGGATTGACCGAACCTCCTGGTGCAATAATGGCTATTCTTATACTTTATCCATTTCTAAACGCTTTTGTTTTGGTCGCATCGATGGCATTTGTTGCAGGAATTATGGTTTTTATCTGTTTTGACGAGCTTCTTCCAATTGCAGATAATTATGGCAATGAGCATCTTACAAACATGGGAATAATTGGCGGATTCTCTGTAATAATGATAGGGATCTCCTTACTCCGATGATCCAATGCTTCATCATCTGCTGTGTCACAAGATCACAGAAATTGAAAAGCATTAAAGGGCAGGAAATAGGACGAGAATTGTATCTATCGCAAGCCAGGTAAGAACCGTTTCATGGCTTCAGCTGCCAGAATCACCATGCTGGCAACGACAAGGACAATGCCCAAACTCTCCATAGTCAATGGTTTAGTCTCGAAGATCGACTGCATAAAGGGAATGTAAACTACAGATAGAACTGCTATTATCGATCCTAATATCCCCAAGATTAGCGTCTTATTGCCCAATGGGTCCATACTTAGCACCGATTTTTCAAGAGACCGGCTGCTGTAAGCATTGAAGATGGTGAAGAAGCCAAGAGCTGCAAAACCTACGGTTCTGGCATAGCTCAGATCATAGCCCATCTGCAATGATATTATGTAGAGACCAAGAGAGCCGGTGACGATTGTGGTCGCAATTACAAGTGTGTAAATTAGCAGGCCTCTGGAAGGCATAGGCTCCTTCGGATCACGTGGTTTCTTGCGCATGATGTCCGTGTGAAGAGGCTCGACACTTAGTCCTACCGCGGGCAACTCTTCAGCTACTATATTGATCCAAAGGATCTGCACAGCTAAAAGGGGAAGCGGTAATCCAATTGCTAAACCCAAAAAGATCATTGCCAGTTCTGCAAAGCTGACAGATAGAAGGTAGGATGTGCCATTTCTTATATTGCCATAGATTCTCCTGCCCTCTTCAACTGCGCTGACTATGGTTGCGAAGTTATCATCAGTTATGACCATATCGGATGCCTCCTTCGCAACTTCAGTACCAGTCTTTCCCATCGCAATACCAATATCTGCAGCTTTAAGGGCAGGCGCATCATTTACCCCATCGCCAGTCATAGCGACTATATTGCCCCGCTTTTTCAGCGCCTCGACTATGCGGACCTTATGTTCGGCAGTAACCCTTGCAAAGACCGAGACCTCGTCAATCTTATTCAAGAGCTGCTCATCGTTCATCATTTCGATCTGATATCCTTCGATCACCTCACTTCGTCCCATGCCCAGCTCCTTGCTTATGGCCTTGGCAGTCAGACGGTGATCCCCAGTAATCATAACTGGCCGTATGCCAGCCACTCTACATACACGGATAGCTTCCAGAACCTCTTTTCTGGGTGGATCCATCATGCCAACAAGGCCAGCGAAGATAATATCAGATTCAATATAATTTACTTCGAGAGGATCGTCCCGTCCCATAGGCTTCCAGGCAAAGGCCAGAACCCTCAGAGCTCTTTCCGCCATGCCATCTGAGATCGACAGAATCTTTTCACGATCGTCATCTGTTAATGTCCTTATGCCATTTGGACCGGCAATATAGATGCAACTGTTGAGCACTACTTCAGGGGCTCCCTTCATAGCAGCGATTAAGCCTTCACTTTCGGACTCAACTACGGTAGTCATCCTCTTGCGATCTGAATCAAAAGGATACTCCAAAATCCTTGAATAGTCCCGTCTAGCCTTATCGAGAATCTTTGCCTTTTTAGCGGCTACAACGAGCGCCCCTTCAGTTGGATCTCCAACCACTCGCCAACTACCGTTAACGCTCTCAATATCGGCGTTGTTGGAAAGAGAGCCTATCTTTAGAAGTTGATCTAAATCCTCATCCCTAAGATCGATTGGATTTCCTTCTACAAGGAAAGAACCTTCGGGATTATAGCCAGATCCTGTAACCTCAATAGTCCTGTAAGTGAGAATCTCTCGAACAGTCATCTCACCTGTAGTAAGGGTGCCAGTTTTATCCGTACAGATCACAGTTGTCGATCCCAGGGTTTCGACTGCGGGTAGACTCCTGATTATAGCGTTCTTTTTAGCCATCGCCTTCGCTCCAAAGGCCAGGGCTAGTGTCACGACAAAAGGAAGTGCCTCGGGAACCCCAGCCACTGCCAAAGCAATTGCGGATATAAGAGAATCCATAATCGGAGAGCCCCTGCTAGCATCCAAAGCGAAAACCGCTACGGATATCACAAACACCAGAATAGCCTGTCGTTTTGCTAGCTGGTCCAGTTTGATCTTAAGCGGCGGCTCCTCAGGCTTCGGCCCTATCATGCCCGAGGTTCTGCCTAGTTCAGTATCAATGCCTGTAGCTGTTACTACGATTCGGCTGTTGCCATATGCGACGATAGTGCCCATGAAGACCATGTTTCTTCTGTCTGCAAGAGGCAAAATTTCGGCTAATTTCGTCGCACTCTTCTTTATGGATAGTGACTCGCCAGTCAGAGGTGCCTCAATTACTTCAAAAGCGGTCTCCTCGATAATGCGGCCATCGGCTGGTACCTTATCCCCAGCATCGAGGTAGACTACATCACCAGGGACAATCTCGACTGCCGGGATAGATCCGATCTTACCATCCCTAATGACATCCGCCTCTGGCGCCACCATATTCCTGAGCGCCTCCATTGCACGTTCGGCTTTGTACTCCTGAAAGAAGCCTATGATGGCGACAAGGAAAACTATTCCCAAAATCACATAAGCGTTGGTGGTCTCACCAGCAATAAAAGAGATAGCGGCAGCAAAAATCAAAACCAATGTCAAATATTCTTTGAATTTGCTCAGAAAAATCTTCAGTGGTGAAGGTTTGGAGGGATTTTCAAGTTGATTGGGGCCGTGCTCTGCAAGCCTTCTGGTCGCATATTCAGTGCTGAGGCCATTTGGCCCAGAATCAAGTGCTGCTAGGGTTTCTTCAACAGTCATCGAGTGCCATTTCATCCACAGACCTCTTTTCAAGGGAGGATCAAGACTACGTCAATCGTAGAAATACTTGACTCTCCTTGTTAAAGCTCAAAGAGAGATAAAATGTCTCTATAGTTCTATTTACTAAATATGCAAATAAAACAAGCATAGCCCAATTTCCCCCGCAATTTCAGGTCTGAAGACTGAAGTTGATGTCGAAGCCCGAAACCCAGATATCTGTACGTTAGTTTTGGCTGTTTCGGGCCTGCTCTTAGACGATGCCGCCATAAACTGGATCAACCATCGAATAAAGGAAGTTTCGTTCAAAATTGCGAGCTAAAAAAAGTTCTAACATTACCATAAATGCTAACAGCATTATTCATATGAACTTTCCTACGACGATAAACTTTTTCAGAAGATCCTCGCCATGAGGGGCTTGATATATGCTATCGGTCATGTCTTCACCAGCGTTGTGCAGGACCTGATGCACACCACTTCGCCAATGAAAACTATCCGATAGATCGTACACCGTTCCTCTGTAGGCTATGAATGCAGAAGCTCCATTTCTGCCATTGTACTGTGCCAGATCCTCCTTAGTAAACTTTCGCATGTGCTCAATGTTCAATCAAACAAATTTGTCGTCAATCCGAGTGCAGTTTTTTAAAAAAATGAGGACTTCCCAATTTGCATACTATCGCAAATACTTGGACACAAATGGAGAAGTCTCACCCTTGCGCATGAAGTGCCCAGAAGGTCCTTCGCCTAAGAACTCGGAGAACCATGACTCATGTTCAATCTCTTCCTGAAGAATAGAAAGCGATAAGTCATAAGTTCTGTGATCTTTTCCGGCAGTGAGATTGCAGATATGTGTATATCCTCGCACTGCACAGCGTTCCGCTTCTACAAGTACTGTTAACATAGCCTTGATATCCGTGGGATCTGCGGGAAGTTTGGCCGGTGGACAGGCAGAGATGTCATGGAAAGCTTTCATGTCTTCCGGTAGCTTGCCACCAAGCTCATATATGCGGGGAACTAACGCTTCAAAGTGATTGCGATCTTCTATGCGAGCCGCCTCGGCGATCTCTTTTATGCCTTCTCCCTCCAGGCCAATAAGGTTTAGCCGAAGGATTGTATAGTAGTAAAAAGTCGTTAGCTCCGCTGCTGCATTCTTGACCAATAGCTCTACCAGCTGGTTAACATTAACCCCAGCTCTCTCAACCATTTCTCGCGCTACTTTAGCCATATCCTCAACCCAGTTGACATTTTATTATAAGATAGTTGCTAATAACATAAAGAATTAATGAGGGGGGGAGCGACTAGCTGAAAGCTATGTCCAGTATCATCATTATTATAAAACCAATCATAGCACCCATGGTGGCAATATCTGCATTTCCACCATGCTGGGACTCCGGTATGATCTTCTCAATAACAATGAATATCATGGCGCCTGCGGCAAAACTCAATGCATATGGCAGGGCAGGCTATGCAATAAAAACTATTTCTGCTCCAATAACACCAGCAATAATTTCGACTAATCCAGATAAATGCCCGTACCAGACCCTCTTCAAACGAGATAGCCCTTCACGCCTGAGTGGCAAAGAGACCGCTATTCCTTCTGGGAAATTTTGGATTCCAATCCCTATTGTTGGGGCGATGGCTCCAGCTATGGTTGCACCTGGGAAAGCAGCAGCCACAGCTCCAAAAGCAACACCAATTGCCAGCTCCTCTGGTTATATTATGTAAGGTTACGGCCAGAACAAGCAAAGTACTTCGTCGCCAGCTAGTCTTTATCCTTTCGGATTCTTCTATCGAAAAGCCCAAGTGAAGATGAGGAATGATCATATCGATTGCTGCGCAGGAAAAGGCCTCCTGTAAGGAAACCTATTGCTGCTGGAATCCATGCAGGAACATCTCCGCCAGCTGACATCTCGAGGGCTGGAGCAAGCAGTGACCAATAGCTTGCAGCTACCATGATTCCTGCTGCAAAACCTAGAGTTCGATCGAGCACGCCTTTCGTACTTCCTTAGCCATAAATACCGTGGAGGCTCCTAAAGCAGTAAGCAACCACGTAAAACATGTTGCCACGAAAGCTTGTTTTACCGGGGATAGACTTATTGCAGCATCTATCATAGATTATCTTCCGCTCACCTCCGAAATAACGCCAAATCTGCAATGTCAAGATAGTAGCAATGGAAATTTGTGCCGCTTCGAGAAGATGAATAAAATATCATTCTCTAAATTCCCTCTCGGAGCTAATAGGCTGCAACCTGATATTGAACTCCTTGCGATGCCTTTTCTCCTCCTCTATAATGTGTTTCAAAACTCCCGTTACCTCAGGATCTTGCACGATCTCAATTTGCTTCTTGTACTTTTCAATGCCCTCCGTTTCTAGAGTTATCTGTCTTCTAAGCATGGTTTGTAGGTCGTCTCCTCCGAAATCCAGCTCTTTGTGCTCCATGACCGGATTCCCCCCCCTCTTTGTTATCAGGTCGGCCAGCCACCACATATGCCTCATCTCGTCAACTGCTATAGCCTCCGTGACCCGGCTGGGATCACACTCCTTCATAATGAAAGAGTTACGAACATAGACTAAAGTCGCCTCCAGTTCTCTGACAAAGTCCTCATTTAGAATTCGGATTACATCTTCATTCTTCATTCAAAACCCCCCATAGTCGCCTGCAAAAATATTGAAACTTTCAAGGATATACGTCTACTCACATAGTTGAAATTATCCTAATGATGGTGGGATTGGACCCATTAATATATTTCCTTGCTTCGTCGACTCATTGGGCTGTGACTCCCGGCTTTCATCTGGCCAAAACATTGCTAGAGATGAAAGACAGGTTTCCTACTGTATTTCTTCAAACTGTACGGCTGGAAAGATTAGCGGTACTGTTGTAATCGAAATAGTGGAATATTGAGGATTTAGATACCTAATGAGCCATCATTGTAGACGTCACCGCCATTTTTTTGCAGTGTTGCCATGGATGTTGCTATTCTATACATTCCGCGGCAGCGGTCCCTTAGTCGACCCGGCACATCCATATTATGGGTTTGATCAATATTTTCGGTATATTGCCATTGTACTGGCTCTCTCAATTTTTCTTCATCCTCCAAGTATAGTCTCATAAAGACTATGAACAGATAGAATGTGGCCCGTCAATCAAACCTTTTTTCCCAATAATGAAAAATATTATCCTATTTGGGCATATTTATCATAAAAATTATCCGTTTTAGGAAAAAAATCGCGTAAAATATATAAATTATGAACTCTCTTATTATTTGATATTTGAGAAAGGAGGCGAAATCTGTGCGGAAGCGGCTGCCAAGTATACTTCTTGTCGAGGATGATGAAGTTAATCAAAAAGTAGTTCAGGCATGCTTAAGCGCCTCGGCTATTTCCCTGATTTAGCTCAGAATGGTTTGGAGGCTCTTAAAACTATAGAGAGCAAGCATTATGATATCATCATAATGGATATAATGATGCCTGAGATGGACGGTCTCGAGACTACGATGGCTATTTGTGATAGCATGGCGCTTGGTGAACAACCGTATATTATTGCAATCACGGCCTGTGTTCTAACAAATAGCATGAAATTGTGCATCAATGCGGGAATGGACGATTATCTCAGCAAGCCGTTTAGCATGGAAGAGCTGCAGATTGCAATTAATAAATTCCAAGCTAGGCATAAACAATGGAGCATTCCTCGTTATGCTTGATCCCCATTACCCTCGCCCTGCATGCTCTAAGGCCTCTTATCCCGAGGCTCGTGGAATAGGTATTGTGGACTTTCTAGTATAGTATGGTCATTTTGACAATTTCCATTCTTGGTCATCTTCATCAATATAATTTCATTTAGATTTTAGCTTATCCATATCGTGGCTGAAGCATATGACCTTTTGACAGCGGATCATATTACCAAAAGCATGGCACTTACATTTGCATTCTTGCTTTTTACAGGAATTTGGCAACTCCTTAATTCTAGATATAATCCGGGTTTTCACAACAGCTTTTCAATCTCATCTAGTCGTGCTTTGAGATCTGCAAATGTTTTTTCTTGTTTCTCAATGATCCGTCTGATCTCTGAAATTTTGGCCTTAGGGTCAGTTGGTTCTGATCTAATTTTCACTTTTTTCCTTCTAGGGGCTAAAAAAGCGCTAGCCAAATAACCGGTTAATACGGCTAATAGGCTTACTCCAAAAATCATGAGCACAATGCCAATTAATCTTCCGTTGGGCGTTACGGGAGTATAGTCGCCATAACCTACTGTTGTAATGGTCACGATTGCCCACCAAATAGATTCGCCTGCAGTTCTTAGATTGGAGTTCGCAGCAGTGCTCTCCGCCTTGAGCACAAGAATACATGCGATTTCTATAATCAGAATAACGAGGAAACTGATAATTGAAAGCGCGATGGTAGCTCGATCGTCAGCCAAATCGTAGACTGCCTTTTTAGGTCCATAGGCATTTAGCAGCCCCACAACGCGATTTAAACGGAATAAACGGAATATACGAGTCCCAGTTACGGGAAGGCTAGATAAAAGATCGGCCCAGCCCCAGTTCCTAAAAAAGTAGTAACTTTTTGATTTAGTGGTAAAGAGTCTATATAGAAAATCAAATAAGAAAACCAACATTAATGGTGCATCGACGATCTCAACGACGCTCTTGGTATCTTGGTTAGATATTGGCAAAATAATTATAAATATATTGATGATTGATAGAATTGATAAAAGACCAATAAATACTTCATAACCGAAATTCTTCAATTCTTTATCTTGTGATACGGTTGTCAAATCAATAACCTTGGTCAGAACTGTGAAATGGATATTTATAATTTTTTTCGTGTAAAACAGGAAAGCCTCCCATTTCTTTGTATTAATCTGCTGAAACCATTATCAATTCTTGATTTTTCAATCAGATCCGTATCGAAAAAATAAATACATCAAACTGGCAGCGTTTGATGTTTATATTCTATAAATTGACAGCCATATGAAAAAATGCTACACGCTTTTCGAGCCTTTTGGCCGCAAGACAACTTGAACATTAATTGACTGTTCCTTGAGATAGATCTTGAATGTCTCCAATAATTCTACACCTATTAGGATAAGGAAATAGCCAAAGATTGTCAATAGCTAGCTTATGTCTGGCAGTAGCAATGGTTCGGAAATTATATCTGTAACTACAATATAAATTAGTTCCAGAATCGAAAGAAGCACCATCAATGCCTAAAGACCTATGAGAACGATAACAACTAACCTCTGAAATCTTTTTAAATAACTTATGGATTTTTGATGCTCGAGATCTTTCGATGATGAATCATTTTCGTTAGTGGGTTCAGATCTTTCATAAAATAGTTATTGCATGGAACAATTTCATGATTTCATCAAGTGAAATAAGATGGAAAAAACGCTGGAGTTTATCCGATACATAGAAAAGGGGCAAATCACTGTAAATACTTAGTAAGAATACGCGGGTGAATTGATGAGAATCTCATCGTTAGTTCTGCTGGCGCTAGTGCCTATCATATGTGGTTGTATATCGCAAAATGAGATAGATCCCGGTCTTATCAAGATAGTAACTACCATCGCTCCGTTAGAAGAGCTCATCAGATCAGTGGGAGGCGATAAAGTCCATATAGCCGTTATGGTTCCTCCGGGCGCAGAACCCCATACATATGAGCCAACACCCATTCAAATGAAGCAGGTGGCAGATGCAGATTTATACGTCAAGAACGGCGCAGGCTTGGAGTTTTGGATGGATAAAATACTCCAGGTCAACAAGGAAATGTTGATATTGGATTCAGCTCAGGGTGTTGATTTGATTGGTGAAGTGGAGGGTGAGATCGATCCGCACATTTGGCTCTCTTTGCCCAATGCTGCTATTCAGGTAGGGAACATCTGCACTGGTTTGATAAAGCTGGACCCAGGAAACGCTGATTATTATCTTAAGAATAGAGATGATTATTTGGAGAACCTGAAGATTTTGGATGCAGAACTAAACCAGACGTTTACCTCCAAAGAGAAGAAGATCTTCATCGTATATCATCCATCTTGGACCTATTTTGCCCGTGACTATGACCTTGAGCAGGTGTCTCTAATGGAAAATGAAAAGGAGCCTGGACCAAAGTATCTAACTGAGGTCGTTGAACTTGGGGAGAAGAATAATATTAGCATGATTTTTGTGGAGCCGGAGTTCAATCCCAAGCCCGCAGAGGTTATTGCTCGGGAGATGGATGCCCAAGTGGTTACAATAGATCCTTTGGCGGGAAATTACTTGGAGAACATGCGCTATGTTGGCAGCAAGATAGCAGAAAGCCTTTGATAATGGGTGAGGCCTGTGAGTTAGCCATAAGGTTTTTAAGGAAAATCTATTGAACATGATCCCTTCTCTTCGAAGAATCATAAGGGATTATGGAGCATAATAAAAAGAAAATGGTTGCATTAAAGGCATGTTTTGCGTGCCGAGGAAAACAAAATCCAGCCGGATTGGCTGGGCTGCAATTTTGTTCAGGCACTTTGATGTTCGATGATGTAGTTTAACTCATTTCCTGGTTTAGTGTAGGCAGTCTCGTTAGTATAAACGAGATTGGGTACTTGTTGGAGTTCAGCATATTGATAAATCCTTGGACCGTACTGATACCCCGATTCATTGAGCCACCAATTCGGGTATCCGGCACGAATGGTTTTGTTGTTCTTGACGTCATTGACCATGCCATTGCTGTATTTTGTGATCAAAAGATCAGCCAATTTCCACCAATCGTTGAGTACATAAAGTGCATTATTTGTGCTGTAGCTGGTCAGAAACTCGCAGCATGCTCTGGTGCCCCTTGAATCAAGGATTTTTTTCGCCTGTGTTTCAATTTCGGACTGGTTGGATAACTCCTTTCCTTCGATATACGACTGCTCATATTGTATGTCATTGATGATATCGCTGTAGCGCAACGTTGCCCAGTTTGTCACGAAGTTGAAGGCCCAAAAGGCGGAATTCTTATCAAAGACAGAATGATTGCCATAATAAAACTGTACAGGAACAGAGTTGACTCCGGCATAGATGGGCATGTAACAGGTCTCGTAAGGCTGAGCATATCCGAACCAACAAACTCCGCCGATGGGATCAGGAAGCCAGCTTCGTCCCTGGGCGATGTAGCTATACGAACAGAAGAAAGGCGAGACTGGGCGTGGCCAGGCCCCTGGTTTGATTTCGCCAGGTTCAAAGGCTTTATGCTGATCGAATGGGCCATCATTGCGATAAGGATTACCATAGGGCCCTGCAGCCATGCCTTTGGTCAGATCAAAGATCGTCCCCTCATAGTGGTCGCGGAAGATATGGAGCATGTCTTTTGTGGTGAGTTTTTTATCGGGTTTTACCGAGAAAGGATATTCTTTTGACCAGGTATCATTGACATACGGGCTAAAGTTCTGTGATGGTGAAATCCGATTGAGGACGCTCCAGGTGCGTGCGAGTGAGTAATAGGGATGCGAATATTCACCAGTGGAGACGGTTTTCAGCCAATCTAGAGGGCCATCCTGAGGCTTCCACCACCCTCGAGCTTTGGCGACATCGAAAAGATTCTCTGAGTAAATCATGTTTGGATCGTCGGGTTTTACTTCACGGATTCGGAAGATGTTTGAAGCGACAAATACATCACCATCCGGAACCTTCTTGGCAACCCATAGTCCACTGCGGTTGTTAAGAGTCCCCCCGCACATCTCAATCACCCAAGCCTCTTTGGGATCTGCAAAAAGCAGGGTCTCACCTGTGCCATAGTAGCCATAAGTGTCGATTAAGCTACTAACCAATTCTATGGCCTGTCTTGCGTTAGTGCACCGCTCCAAAGCAATATTGGAAAGTTCCGAACTCTGACATACTCCAAGGGCTAAAGCACCTTGGGTTCTATTGTTAGCTGGATTCAAGCCAGAGCAACTTTAGGGCTATCAGTGGTCCCTTCAGCCAGATCTCTTTCTCTGACTGATCGATCTATGCACGGACGCTTTGCAAT
>JALHSR010000084.1 GCA_022865315.1 Methanotrichaceae archaeon
TATGCGTTCAGCCATTTGTCTTTCAACTTCAAGATCGCTCAAGCCAAACCATTGCTGAAGTATCAGTATCTTGAACATAACAATAACGTCGCAGTTTGGCCTTCCGCCCTTTTCGCTCTTATTATCATACATTTCGTCAAGCTCATGACGAATTGGCGCCCAATCGATCAAATCTGATATTTGCAGCAGCCGGGACTTTCTTTGTTTCGCATTGAGTCCTCGAAGCACCCATGTAGAAAAAGAATCCATGATTATAAATAGTATTAATAGTATATAATATTTTGATATTCTAATACGGGCGGGTTAATAGGAGTCCTCAATGTAGAGAAATTATATGAATTTTTTTTGAATATTCTTTTAAACGAATAGAAATACAACTTAAACAAAATATTTCTAACTTTATACACTAAAGTTTGCTCGAGTTTGGCAATATTGTTCAATTACCCGCAGGGTTTATAAACTAGGATATAAAGCAACAGTTTATTAAAAGATAATTCAAAGGTGCATACATGAATTCAAATAAGGAAGATTGGGGGAGGCCGCAGCTTAACATTCTTGTCCGTTCAACTTCTGCGGAAGCAGTGTTGCAGAATTGTAAAATTAGCATGGGTTCCGGAGAAGGACCTTCGAATATGAATACTGGTTGCGCTAACGACCAAACGTGCAGTCGTGAATGTCCAACACTTGTGACGTCATAGATTCCCTCTCCAGAATTTTTTTTCTTAAGTAATATCCAAATTTTTTGTTCTCATGGTTCAATTAGCCTAATAAAGTCCTCTACATATTAGGAAGAATTACAATTTATTTCTATAGATATTGTGTTTGCTAGTATGTGAAATCTCTAAATAATATTCGATATGAAGGCCTCGTTTGAGTCTATTGAATTAATCATGAAAATCGTTTTATTAATGAACATTACTCTTTTTCATAACGAATTCAAAAGCTCAACCGAAGCGCTGCTCTTATCGAACTGGAAATTGTAACAAGGGACATCCTGGGCAACATTCTCCAATAGGTCAATAGTATTTTGCCACCAATCTACGGTAACAAAGGGTCTAATTACGCATCCCAGTAACCTACGAACGATCTCATTTCTATCGTTTAATCTCGATAGACAGTTCTCGTTACTTTTTTCCAAGAAGAGTATAGCTTTGACTGGCGCTGATCCGGAAGAGATATCTGGTACTTCCCCGTGGCTCCAGTTTCCATAAATCCTGAAGCCCTCCGGATGCTCTCTCAAAATGATACGGTCATCGCACAGAATTTCTGCTCGGTTTTTCAGCATTTTTGTTATAGTTGATTTGCCAGCTGAAGAATGGCCGACAAAGAGTAGGCCGCTACCGTTAAAGATAACGCCGCTGGAATGCATAATGCAGCCATCCCTTAATGCAAGCAAACGACCCAAAAGGATTTGGTCGGTGGGAAATGTTGTGAGAGAACCAAAGTCTCCTTTTAGAAACATCTTATCATCTGGACTGTAAATTTTGCCGCGGCTATGGTCCTCATTAAAGATCGCTACCTTATGGAGCTCTTTATTATCATGTGGCTCTAAGATGCCGAGGTATATCCAGGCGTCTTCCCGTTGGTATATAGCCCATGGCGGTCTGCGATAGATCTGCTTGCCCAAATCCAATCCTTCTAGATCTGGCAAAGAGAAATGATGATTTATGCTAACTGTATCTTCTCCGGGTCCTTCCACTTCGAATTTCTTGAATTTGGGATGGAACGTGCCATTCGTTATGGGCAGGTCGGAGTAAAGCTGAATGGTAATCCCTGCCACTCGGTAATATCGGATGTGATTGTTCCTTTTCTCTGTGCAGAATTGTGTTGTTTCTCGGGCAACCTGACATAGGTAGTCTACAGGTGCTGAGTATCTTCGGTGTTCCAGATAGCCATATACAGGACACCATCGGCAATTGTTTTTAAAAGAGCACGAGCCACAGTTATTTCGGTATTCAGCATCCCCTTTGATTCTGGAGGCTATTGAGGGTATGAAGCTATACCAACAATCGTCAAAATCTCCTTTGCGTAAGTCGTAAAGCAATTCCGGGTCTTGAATAAACGAACAGAAACTCATTTTAGCGTAGGGATTTATGAAGAACCTTTGCCCATTAGTTATGCAAGAGAAGAAAAGACGATCGTCAATGACGGAAGAGCGATTCTTATCTTCTGCGGTGACTTTTTCGACTAGCAGATCTGGTTGGTCTAGTTCTACCACCTTCCTGGGATTCAGCCTCTGATCCAAGATCTCGCTGTTCTTGATCGAATTGCCGTTTGCAGAAAGGTAGAGCCATGGTGCCCCAATACGCCACTTAGGACTCATTGACTTGGCCAGGGAGATCATATCTTCTAGTTGATGGTAATTGTCTTTCATAGGGATTATCTGCACGATAAAACCGGCATTCGCTTCTTGAAGACATTCAATACCTCTCATGGTTTCCCTAAACGATCCATGTCGGCGAGTTATATAGTCAAAGATTTCCTGGGTGGCGCCATAAAGTGCTACCATCTTTGTGCCTTTGCGTTTCATTAGATCGGCTATCTCTTCGGTAATCAGGGAGCCGTTAGTGTTAAGGGTATACGTGGCACAATTTTTGGTAATATAATCGAAGATCTCAGCGAAGTCTTCACGGAGCATTGGCTCGCCTCCGGAAATCTTCCACTCATGGCATCCAGCTTTCCTGGCTTCGGCAACAATCCGCTTGATCTCATCGGTAGTTAATTCATCTAAGCGCTCAGGTGAATCGGGGGGTATTCTCAGCCAACAGTGACGACAATTGAAGTTGCAGCGGTAGGTGAGGTGTATCTCCCCTGTAAGTGGAAGCCGCAGAGAGGGGCTTGACATCTTTTGAGTGTATTTTTTCATAATTTATTTAGCCAACCATTTTGCTTGGGTATATTTTTACTTTAAGTTGATCGTATTCGACGAAACTGCTGATTTAGATCGTTTCTGAATAATTTGCAAATCATCTATAGCTTGCTCATTTTTTTTGGCGTATGCTTTTATCTTGACACAAAATGAGTTGATCATCCTTTTTGGCAAAGCGGATGCCATGGTTATCTAACCGAAAATCTCAATTCAATTTTTATGAAAAATCTTTTATCCGGGTATGGAAACAGTTATACCCATCGCTTCAGCGCGGGCTCTGGCAACTTGGCAGAAATAGTCTACAAATCCATCCATATTTCCTACTTCTAGGTGAGCCCTGGCAGGACACCACATACATAGGTTGATTAATGAGCAGATATGGCATCGCTGAAGAAATTCCTGGTTGCCGGAATCTATCATTCTTATTTTCGGAACGAATTTGGTATAGGCATCGGTTAGGCTGCCTGATCGAAAATCATAGATGCAATTTGGATCGTATAAAGAAGAACAGAGATGTATTTTGGCATCATGGCTCAGCGACAGACTTCCTCGGCCTGCTCCACAATGGATGATGTGGTGGCAATGGAGATCACTATCGTGATTGGAAAGCTTCTGGCATTGTATCTCCAAGGCATTGAACCGGGCTGGGTCTGACCTCTCTAGAGCTACTATCTCCTGCGGCGAAAGTCTTTCCGATCTTATCAGTTGATTGCGTAGCTCATTACCGTCGTGTCTCAATTGCAGAAACGGATCGAAACGAAAGAAATCTTTTGTTCTCTCCCGACAGAACTTGGCTATCTCCTCAATCTCATGCAAATTGGATTTCATGGCCATCGTTTTCAGACGCACTTTAATTCTTGCATCTAGAAGCAGATCTAGACCTTGCTTAAAGGTTTCAAAAGAGCCTTTTTTCCTGGTGATGTGCTCATAGGTTTGTTTTGTAACACCATACACGGTAACTTCAATATCTCGAGGCGGGTATCTCCTGAAGAGCTCTACGTGTTCTTCTCTCAACAGGCAAGCATTAGTGAATACCGATACTAACAGACCTTTTTTCTTGAGTGTGAGATAGATATCCGAGAAGTCCTCTCTCAGCAATGGCTCGCCACCGGTAATAAGGCACCACATGGTTCCCAATTCCATTGCTTCATCGGCGGCTGTCTCTATCTCGTCTAGAGTAAGCTCTCTTTTCCTCGAATCGACATCGTCTGCAGGCAGGTTGACATAACAATGGCTGCAGTCGTTATTGCACCGTGCAGTGAGCTCGACCTCCAGAGATATCATTGACTTCTTCTCTTTCATTTTGTCCCAGAGCTGGATCTCATTGAGCGATATTGGTGAGGCAAATGAATCTGTCATCGAAAGATCCTCCTGGTTCATACTTTAAAGCCCGATTGATAAGAGTCTGACATGGGCGGAATGGCTACATGAAACTTCTTGATTCGCAGTTGGATTGGATTTTTCCGAATTGATCTGAACGAGAGACAAATTTTTCTGCATGTTAACATAATTTGGTTTTCTCGGAGTGCATCTGTCAATGATAATATATATGTTATGGCCTATTGATCTTGATTTTTTACTTCGTTCCTTTAGCGCGCTGTCTCAATGCGATTGACCTTCTAGACTCGGACCAGAAGTCTCCTCTTGAAAAGTTCCTGCACAAAACCTATTGTGTCTCGTTCAAGCTCACCCGGAGGAGCATCATATTTCTCGGACAACTCGGCTACTATGTCCTGCAGACTATTCTTGCCATCTAATAATTTCATGATAGCTTTGCCATTTTTGTTAACTGTGTAAAGTTCGTCTTCCATATTCCCGATTCCCGAGGCTACGGGGATAATGATCATCTCATCCTCTATTTGTCTGACAACAACGTCTTGGGAAGGAATATAGATTTCATCGAGTTTGACCTTTTCCTCCATAAGAAATACTCCGAACCGTCGATTATATAATCTCTGGCTATAATAATTTGTTCCAACCTCATCGGATAGATCATCAGATTTTAGCCATCTCTGCCCTGACAAATTTTTTCGACTCGATGCTTCCAGTTATCAACCTCCCATGCCGGTTCACCTTCAGCCAACAAACCGAGGTGCTCAGCTTGTAGGTGGGCAATCCGGCATAGATATTCAACAGGAACATCGAGACCCTTATGTTCCATCGAGGAGTGAGCCGGACACTGGTCACAAAGTCCTTTTAAAAAGCAACGTGCACATCGATTGAGGTACTCGGGGTTGGTTGCTTTCATCCTCCGGATCTGGGGAAAAAATCTAGTAAGAGCGTCTCGAATCGATCCATTGTGGAAATCGTAAGCTGTATCTGGATGTTTGAGCAGAAGGCACGGATATAGAAATCCGTAGGCATCTAGGCAACAGCTGTTTTGGCCTGATCCGCAAGCAAAGAGTTTGTCTCCTGGTGGGGCCATGAAACGTGAGCAGAACTGTTTCATCTCAGGAACAAACGATCTGTTGTTCTTGAGAACCTCTACGACCTTCTCAGGTGGCAGACGTAGGCTTCTAATGAGCCGGTTTCTTCTCTCATTCCAACTGCATCGTTGGTTTAGCGATAAAGAGTAGGTAGGAGGTCGGTCCATCCAGCGAATATGTGAAGCCCATACCGCAAATTCGTCTATCTCCTCTATATTCTGGGGCAATAGGACACCTTTGACCACAAAAGGCACGTCATCGTCGTGTAGAAGCTTCATGCCTTTGAAAGCAGCCTCGAATGAGCCAGAGTTTCTGCTTATCGCTTCATAAGACCGTTTTTTCATACCGAAAACGGTAACCTCGATCTTCTCAAGTGGTGGAATTTGTTTGAAGAGGTTGGCTATAGAGGGCGTTATCAGAGTTGCATTGGTGAAGAGAAGAACCCGGAGTCCCAGTCTTCGAGCAAATACATAGAGCTCGGAAAAATCCTCTCTCAGAAGTGGCTCGCCGCCTGTAAATCGGACGGTTAAGCAGCCGAGTGACGCAGCCTCTTCAAGGACCTTTTTCAGTTTATCCGTTGAAAGCTCATTCTCCCTCGCCCTCAAATCCTCCGAAGGCCGGTTTATGAAACAATGGATACAATTGTTGTTGCAGCGCTCGGTGAGCTCCAAATCCAATCGGACTAATAATGGCCCGCCTGCTTTCCAAAGCCGAGCAGTATTCGAGTTGAGCTTGGCTGCATAGCTCTCCTCATACATAAACTCTAGATAGACCTGATCTCGCTTAAATAATGGGCGCCCTGAAAGTCAGAGCGTACACTCCATAAAAGATAAAAAACTGGGAAGCATCAACTTTCACCCAGAATTTCCGTATATTCCATTAAAGATCCAGTCGTATTATTATAGTTCACCGAAATACATAAAATAATGCGTTGCTTAATATATCCATATGAAGGGGAATATCATCAGAGTAGAGCGGGCTGAGGAACTGGAGGAGAGCTTAGCAGTAGAGAGTGATAACGATATCAAGATCAAGCTCATCTTTCTCAA
>JALHSR010000008.1 GCA_022865315.1 Methanotrichaceae archaeon
AGTTTGTTTTCTTAATTTCATCGACTTCTCTCGGAGCTAGAACTACGCAAAATGCTCGTTACCCTAGAGCTTGCCGATTATTTTATCGATCTCAACGACTATAGGTAGAACCCTATCATTTTCGATTTCTTTCTCACCGATTTTCTGCCACAGCAGCTTTCCTCAATTATCTGATTATGTTAGTCGGTGGATAATTATGTCTATCAATTCCAATCCCAAAAAATAATCAGATAGCTTTTTACAATAAAGCTAAACATTTTTAGAATAAATATCAAATAATCAAAGCTTCTTACAAATGGACTGACTAGTTCGTTTGCTTATTTACCAAATCAGCAATTGATCATTATTTAATTACGAGTTTATTAATTTTGAAAAAAGATTTGATATCCGTCTGAAGTTCATCTAAGATGCGACATTAAAACGGGCAGACATTGTGAAGGTGAATACCGATGGCTTCTCGATTCCTTAACAACATATCTCCAATCGTTGGCCTAGAATCCTCAATACAATTAGGGCATTGTATCAGGTCTCTTAAAAAAATATATCGGTAACTTGCTCTTTCCAGATCGCCTTAAAGACAAAATAAAATAAAAACAATCAGCCTCCTATATATTTTCCTTCAGCCCGGAAGCAGTACATCGGCTTATTTTTATCATAACCGCAAATCGATGAGTTGCAGCGTTGCCAATATTTCAAAGTGGCATCAGCCGTCTCTTGATCCATACATCCGCACCCATCCGGACATCCAGGAAGAGCCCTATAACAATACTTGGGGTGTAGTTCATCGCCGCCACATTTCTGAGAACTGCAACTTTGCCATTGAGAATATGTGCCCGTAGCCTCGATATAATCCTTATACATACACTCGCAACCTTCTGGACATTGAAGCTCTTGAGGGGCTGGTTTTGAGCTGCTCACCCAGAACTTATCATCGATTAGAGCCTCCTTCTTGAGAGGATAGTCATATCGGATTGAAGTGTTGTTTATAACGATACCTTCATCGCTCGCGGCTCCTACTGTATAAAGACCGTCAGAATCGTTTAGCTTTATGGTATAGGTTCTGCAAGTAGGGAATATCGTCAGCTCATACCGCCCTTCTGAATTGGTGACAGTTGATGATGCAAGCCTTCCTTGAATTGTGGGCTCGTAAGAACAGTAAAGCAAGACTTTCACGCCTTCGATAGATTCATTACCCATGTACACCTTGCCCGTAAACTTATGGGCCTCCCTCGTCTTATCTAATTGGCTGAGCCCGAGATTATCGGCAACAGGATATTCTTGTGCCATTGCGGCTATACCACCTGTTATGAATATAATTATAATAATAACACTATGTATAATGTTTTTCTCCTTCAGCTTCAATAGTATTCCTCCAACCTACTTTGACAAAAAATAACATTATATTAGGTGTACGATGCTTTAAAACATTTTGTTCAACAAGCATTATTGCGACTTCCATGCATAAGTTACTAACTTATCATGCGTATAAACATAATAGTCTACCTCAAGAAGCAATTTTTCTACATCATTACATGTGGGCAATCCGTTTACAATGTGGTAGCTAGCTATGGCCAAGTTCAGTTTGTTATTTTTTAAAATTCTTATGCATCCTTTGAGTGCTTCAAGCTCAGATCCCTCGATGTCCATTTTAATGAAATCAACACGGTCAACTTTCAATTGAGGGAGTTCACCATCCAAAGCTACCAATGGTATAAATATAACTGAATTGTTCCATGCATTCGTATTATCCTTGATTGATGTATATTTATATTCGATCAAAGATGACGAGGTTGTGCCTTTATTAAAGAATTTTCTGTTTGTATTCTCGCTGTAAACACCTTTCTTTATAGCTATGACGTTTCTCAAATTGTTTAACGCTATATTTTCTAGTAATTTATTGTAGTTCTTTGTATCCGGCTCAAACGCAATTACCCTTCCACTATCATCAACGGATTTTGCCGCATATAACGCAAATCCCCCAACGTTCGCACCACAATCAATGACAACATCTCCCTCTTTGAGGTGATACATTCTTGTATAACTATAATCTGAATTGGGACCTAAGAAATAGAGGGGAATATCAGGATAATAGCTTAAAAATGATATGCCATTATTAAATCTAAATTCCAAATGACTTTTTTTGTTTAGCACCTTGATTTTTAAATACCCAAATTGTTTATTTAAGACTGCTGATGTTACCATATACTTCAATAAAAAGTCTGGCCAAACATCATAAATCTTTATAAAATAAGGATTGATTTGATATAATTTATAGATTTTTTGAAATATATAATCAAAGAGATGCACAAATCTTCACTAAAACATCCATATATTTAGACTTATCGAGATTAAATCATCATATTTTATTTATATTGAAATATTTTTCACCTAGGCGATTTAATTTTGACTGAACCTGAAAATCACGATTAAGCGTTCTGGATTCTAATATGATATATTTTATCGATAATAAAAATCAAAAGATAGTCATGGCTGCTCCAGTTATCAATCAGAATTGGAGCATCATAATGACAGATGTATAAATGCGAAAATCCTTGCCATACTTAATAGCGTCTATATGTAAAGACTAATTCAATTGAGCCTATACGTCTGGGATCGATCACCTTTTCAAGATCTGGCAATCAGAGTGATGCAAAAAAAATTCTATTTAATTTCTAAAGATTATGAGGATAGACAAATTTCGTTATCAAGCTGAGACCTATACTACGCTATAACGATCCTTAACTTTGCCCGTCAGGCTCAAAAACGAAATTCTCAGCTCGTTTTAAGGCAGATAGGGGGCACAACACAAGTTATACATGCTTCGCATCCTTTCTAATTATGGAAATATGGGCAAACTAGCAATTATAATTCTGATGGCTCTTTTTGTCGGATCTATAGCCTCCTCAATGGCCGCGCAGAGAGTCATAGTGTCTGGATCATCAACAGTTTTGCCTCTCGCAGAAGCAGCAGCTGAGGTCTTTAATGCTGAACAGAATGATTATAGAGTGTCAGTTACAGGTGGAGGAACTGGCGCGGGCATAATCAACATCGTCGAAGGTCGATCCGATCTAGCTATGGCCTCACGCGATGTTACGGAAGATGAAAAGAGACAGTATCGCAATAGATTTCAAGATTTCATTATAGGATATGATGGGATTGTTCTAGCCGTCTCCAGGCCGATCTATGATGCAGGGGTCAGAGGGCTTACCAAAGACCAAGTGGACAAGATTTACACGGGAAATATATCTAACTGGAAAGAAGTAGGCGGACCGCATAGTGAGATCTTGGTAATCGGCAGGGAAGAGAGTTCTGGCACCAGAGACACATTCACTGAGATAATTCTAGGAGATAAGAAAGCTGAGGCGCCGGCAGTCAATATACGCGCAATGGGAAGCGCTGAAGTAAAGACCGCGCTTGCCGGAAGCGACAAAGGTATAGGTTATCTTGGCTTAAATTACCTGGGAGGAGATAAAATCAGAGGTCTGAAATTAGATTGTGTTGAACCCACTATTGAAAGCATAAAAGATGGAAGCTATATGCTAGCCCGCAAGCTGAGCTTTGTGACCTTTGGCAAACCGATTCCAGGAGCTAGAGCTTTTATCGATTTTATTAATGGGGCAAAAGGGAGGAAAATAGCTGAAGAAAATGGATTTATCCCACCCTAGTAACCAGTTTTCATGAAAAAGAGAATTATAGTCTTCCGCACAACTTCTAATAATCAGATTGTATTGTAATTAGTCCCCTCTAAGAATCTCCTTATCCAGCCTTTGGCATAACTGATCGAACATGAGAGCGCATTCCATTGGTCAGATATGAGTTTCTTCATGCTC
>JALHSR010000085.1 GCA_022865315.1 Methanotrichaceae archaeon
AATGTGGCTCTCTTCCTTATATGTTGTTCAATATTCATGCCCAATTTAATGGCCTATAATTATAACCACATCACAATGGATACCTTATCCATTCAAGCTAGACCCGATCGTTAAACGCCTCCAACTGATCCTCTATCTTTTGCCATGTCGTTAATGTCAGGACAACCTTTCTGTCTTAAAATCTCTCGCAGATAGCAGAGCCTATTATCTGGAAGTTTAAGCTAGAGCCTGCAGTCATGATTCCTTATAAATGCCAGCGCCCAGCCACCAGGTCTCATCTACCTTCATCACGTAGCTTACCTTGGGCTCGCTTTGATTACTGATGGGGTTTTGCCAACTATACTCATAGAAACCGCTACCATTCAGGGCGATGGATCGCATCTCCCTGTTGACATATACGCCCTCGTCATTCTTAGTATCTAAGCGATTGGTGCCTACTTCATCGGGCAGGTAAGGCAGGCACAAAGCAGTGCCATTGAAATCATGGGCGAATATGTAAACATCTCCTTTGACCCAGGTACCATTCAGGTCCATAAAATCCTTTATGGCTTTCTCTTTGCCGACTTCTTTCACGTGCGCCACAACAGACAGAACAAAGGAGATCAGCTCCGTCTTATTAGAGGGTACTCCAAGTGATGCATTTGCTGCATTTATAGGTTCTTCTGTTGCAGGAACCGGCAGCATGAAACCAGTTGCTAGACTCAAAAGAAAGATAACAATTAAAACATTTCTATATTTCATATTTTCCACCTAATACATAAGCTTAGCTTGTTTTCCCAATATCTGCTTTCTACATAAAGATTTCATTTTGTTTTCAGAGGTTGACCAAATCGTTAAGTTACCATACCGTTCAGCAAGTTCGAATCCTAATTGGATACTAAATATTTTGTCCATTTTCTCCCCCACATAGATACCCCCTCCATCCAACCTAGACCGATAACGTGAACGCCTCTAACGTGGGCAGATTCACAAGAAAAAGAGACGCTCTCTAGATGACTTGGAGGCAACAGTGGACAATTTTATCTTTAATTGTGAATTAAATTTTAAAATCAATTTTAAGCACAAAAGTTGCTCGGGGTTAAAGGGGGCATAGTCCATATGTGGCATCAAACAATCCCTATGGACGGCAGGTTACTATCTCGCATCCAATATAGCTCCGGGATCAGTGCAATTGTGCAATATATGTGGCAAGATTTCACTCAAAGTGAAGAACCTGATCACAGGGTTGCCCTCGAAGCACGTCTGAACCATATCAAGAGAACGCCTCCAGCGTCCTCTGATCCTTCATCTAATGCAGACTAATGGAGAGTGTTTTTCCGGAAAAACCTCTTTTTTCTCGGTAAAATATTAATTAAGGAATATAATGAAACAGCTTCCGCGTTACAGGACTAGTGATGTACAAGCCGCTTCCGCCTGCGTAAATCTCTTCGGCAGGACCCCCGATTTGTTCCCAGTCATCTGGAACTCCCATATATTTCCAGACTATGCTTCCATCATTCGAAAGCCCATAAAGGTTTCCACTATCATCCGCTGCGAACATCTTCCCTGGTCCGCCTAATCTAATCCATTCTTTCTCCGGGAAATCATATTTGTATATGTCTCCCGTCTCAGGGTTTGTGGCATAAATCCCATGCTGACCAGTTGAAGAATAGATTTCTTTTGCTGGACCTCCGATCTGTCTCCAGGGGCCCTCATAAAGCCAAATGCTATTGCTATCTGGGGAAAGTCCGACAATAGAATTGCTATCTGTCACTACAAAATTTTTGCCTGGACCTCCAATTTTAAGCCATCTCATCGGTGTTCCCGTATATAAATATAGATCTCCTGTATCGGGATTCGTAGCCAGAAGCACATGCCCGCCTCCATAAATTGCAGATGCTTGTCCGCCAATTTGTATCCATTCTCCAGCTGTGTCAGTAGTAAGCTGCCATCCAGTATACTCCCAGATTCCTTGACCATCAGGAGAGAGTCCAAAGAGCCCATCATTCGTGCCGATGAACTTCTTGGCGGGTCCGCCAATCTTTTTGTAACCCTGATCGCCTCTATACTGATAGATATCTCCCGTGTCCTGGCGTGTTGCATATTGCCCTGGATCACAAACAACTGTCCCCACAGGCCCATCCCACAATTTTTCCCAACTTGCCTGAGCGCTTTGAGCCAAAATGAAAACCAGTGATAGAAAGCATAGAATAAGCATTACTTTTTTTAATAATATCATGCGTTATAGTTTAATAATTCATTATATTTATACATATAGAAGCAGCAATCACTAGGTTCATAGCTCCTTGTCCATATTATAGACCTTATCAAAGACATGGTTTACCGATGGATACGGATATCCTACACCTCGGCCAGGATCTCTTTAGCAGCCTGTAATTCAAACCATCTTGGTTTAAAATATCACAATGGATGCCCCAAACGCTACGCCCAGACCTGACCATGAGAATGTCTCCAAGGTAGACTGATTCACGAGAAAAAGAGACGCTCTCTGGGTAACTTGGAGGCGACGATGGTAATTTTATCTCAAATTGTGAATTAAATTTTAAAATCGATTTTAAGCACAGAAGTTACTCGGG
>JALHSR010000086.1 GCA_022865315.1 Methanotrichaceae archaeon
AAGGTGGTCGGAATAATCCTACTAATTGCAATGCTCACAATACCTGGAGCTATCAGCAGGCAGCATTTGAATTTTCTGCCGGCAATAATGATAGCCTCCGTATTATTTGGGATTTGCTTCGTTACTATAGGATTGATAATATCCTATCTCCTCGATGTACCTTCTGGAGCCACAATAATTCTGATTGCTTCCGCCACGTTTTTCATAAGCACAATCACATCCAGATAGAATTAATTAAAGGTTAAACATAGCTAGTGTGAAATGAGAAGGATCTTCGAATTAATTTGCATTCTCTTGCTACTTGGATCATGCAAAGGAGCCGAGGAGCTCATTTTTTTCGCTGATGACTATTACAAGGCTGTTGGCAATCCGAAGCTGGTCGCATCTGCTGTAAATCCAATCATAAACTCTGATAATGGCAAGATCATTACGATCGTTTTGGCCAATAATGGCTGGCTCGAGGAACTTATCGCTATGGGCAATAGCTCATCAGATGATGCAGCCCAAGAACTGATTGAGGAGATGCGCAGAGCGGATGCCATTAACGTTAATGCAAACATAACAAATAATGAAATGGTCAAGGTAGTCTCTGGTGCTCAATCGATTTCTTTTCTCCCTTCGGGTTCAGTGGCGCTATTGAATTTTAGTATTTCTGCGGAATCCATGCCGGAGGGATGGCAAGAACTTTTCTTAGAAGTGGAGTACGAGCATCAAGTTGATGTCAGCGTATTTAATGGTGTATCATCCCCCCTTTATCAGCTGGATAAAAATTTTTTGCCGATCAGAATGTTATTTGAGAGCGTTGATGGACCATTGAAAGTTCTGAGCGTAAAATCTGATCTTCATCCGGGCGGAGAGGATCTTCTTTTGGCATCGATCAAGAATATGGGATTAGAGGTCATGGAGAATAGTTCTGCTCGCTTGATCGCAGCACCTCCTTTTAGATCTTCGACAGAAGCCATATCTTTGGGAGACATTAAACCCGGTGATCTTGTAGTAGCCACCTTGCCTATATCAATAGAGGATAACGCTAGGCCAGATCAATATGAGTTAAGTCTTCATATAATGCATCGGAATGGCACAGTTGCCCTATCTATTCCATTGACTATAAGAAATAAGGATAATCCAATAACACATTACTGGTTCTGGCTGATTGCTTTTATGGTACTTGTGCTAGCGTCTGCCATTATAGTTGCGAGTTCAAAGAAAAGGCCTCCTCGCAGATCACTTCGTAGGGGTTGATTGCGGTAGATTATGTCTGAAAAAGCAGTAGATGCTCAGGGCATATGCAAGAGCTATAAGAGTATTCACGGCAAACAATCTATAGTTCTCAAGAATATTTCCCTGAAAATTGATCAAAGTGAGATCTTTGGCCTTCTTGGGCCGAATGGTTCAGGCAAGACCACATTAATATCGATATTCTCCACTCTCATTTGGCCTGATCGTGGTAGTTTACGGATTCTGGGTATGGATGCAAAGAGCAATAAGGAAACTATACGTAGCCAAATCAATATCAGTACAGGGAAATCCAATTTTCCTTGGAGTCTTACTGTTCAAGAGAATCTCAAACATTATGCAATGCTTTATGGTATGCATGGCCAGCAGTTAGCCGGAACGGTGGATGAAGTCATTAATGCATTCGAGTTAGAAGAGTATAGAGAAATGAAGTTCGAGGATCTATCTACTGGCTTGAAACAGAGGCTTTCATTAGCAAAAGCAATGTTGAACCGTCCTAAACTTATTTTTCTCGATGAGCCCACTGCCGGGCTGGATCCTGAGATTGCTTTAAAGACGAGGAAACTTATTAGAGGTATCCACAAGGAACAAGAAATACCCGTGATCTTATCGACACATAATATGCTTGAGGCTGAAATGCTCTGCGACCGCTTGGCTTTCATTCGCAAAGGAAAGATAGTAGCTTTGGATACTCCGGATGCTTTAAAGCATCAGCTCAAATTAGGTGAGAAAGTTATTGTGCATTATGTGGGCAAGCTGGAAATAAAAGAGCTAGAAAAGCTACCTGGAGTTCTGAATATCATTGCATCCCCAGGCAAGGTGGAGATTGTGGTTGATAGAACTAATGAGAACTTGGACAGCATAATTAAGAAATTTGCAGAGGTTCGAATTCTTGATATCAAGATCAAAGAGCCTGATCTGGAGGATGTCTTTATTGAGCTGGCAAGGTGAGCTGAACAAATATTTGGCAGGTGCTTACAAGAACTGGATAATATCGAAGAGAAATGTGTTCACTCTTTTTGAGCTATTTTTTTGGCCACTGATTAGTCTTCTTTCTATAGGTTTGATGACGACTTTCTTGAGGTTGGGTGAGCAGATGGTCTCCTTTTTATTAGTTGGTGCTGTAGCTCTATCCGTCCTGCAAGTAGCTCAAATCGATGTGGCCTACGTTCTTTTATTTGACATGTGGTCAAAGAGCATCAAGAACACCTTTACAGCACCTGTGCGGAGTTATCACCTGATTTTTGGATCTCTTATTTTTGGAATAGTTAGGGGGACAGTCGTATTCACAATTTTAGTGACGCTATGTTATTTTTTCTTTGGATTTAATTTCCTGGAGGGGGGCTTAATTCCAGTTTTGATCTTTCTGGCGGGTGTTTTTTCCGTTGCAGCCGTGATAGGCATTACTGTTTGCATCTCTATTCTGACGTTCGGTCAAAAAGCCGATGTTGCAGCATGGAGTCTGAGCGGAATTATTATGCTCGTTAGCGGTATATACTATCCAATTGAAGTCTTGCCAGCACCGCTAGAGGTCATAGCTAGGTTGGTTCCTTTGACTTACTTCCTGGAGTATTATAGGTCAGTATTTATTCCTGGTCAGCATAATTTAGCCATTGGCATAATCCTGGCTATATCTTATTTGATTCTAGGTTTGGTCCTCTTTGAAAGATCTATTGAGAAGGCCAGAATGACCGGCATGATATTGAGGTTATCAGAATAATTCGTTTGTACGGTTGGCTTGGTATGATAGAAGGATTCCTGGGTCGTGTCCTAGTAGGTGATCGTTATCCTGTAAGGACAATAGGTGTAATCAATTTAAGCCAAGAGTCGTTCTATAAAGGATCTATAGCAGGCCCTGGTGAAGCCCTAGAAAAAGCAAGATCTTTTGTCGAAGAGGGTGCTGATCTGATTGATATTGGTGCAGTTTCTACTGCGCCTTTCTCACCAAAAATCGATGAGGTTCAGGAGCGAGAGAGACTGCTACCGGTCTTAAAACAGATATTAAATAATGTGGACATAGATATATCTGTGGACACCTATAGGTCTGAAATAGCCGAATCAGCGTTATCTTTGGGTGCAACCTGCATAAACGATGTCTCCGGTCTCATCAATCCCGAGATGGCTAAAACGATTGCCGATTATGGGAGCTCAGTTATTGTTATGGCATCCAAAGAAAACCCAGGAGATCTGCTGTTCTTGGACGATATTATTCGTATATTAAGTGAGAGGGTAAGGTATGCTATAGAGGCAGGAATATCGAAAGATAGGATAACTGTAGATCCTGGTGTTGGGAAGTGGGTGCCTGAGAAGACTCCCGAATACGACTTGGCTATACTAGATGGATTTAGTCTACTTAAATGCTTGAAAAGGCCAATTCTAGCAGCGGTTTCGAGAAAGTCATTTATTGGAGCCAAGTTGAATAAGACTGATCCGTCACAAAGGCTGTTTGGATCTCTTGCCGCAACTGCAATAGCTGTATATAATGGCGCTCACGCAGTCCGCACTCATGATGTGGCCGCGAGCTTAGATATAGTTCGAATGGCTCATGCCATCAGGGGTCATTCATGTTTTATTAAAGAAGACGGAATCGAGGTAGAGATTTTAAATAAATGTGGTCATAACCAAGAGCTCTTAGAACATCTGCGCAGGGCTGATGTTGATCAGAAGGGCATGAGTATATTATGCAGGAAGGGCTCTTTTCGAATTCTGGCCATTAATGGCATAAGTTTTCAAGAAGCCATAATAATCAAACAAGAGATGCTGGCCCTTGGAGGAGATGCTGCTATACCTTGGTTCGCTTTACAATGCGATCCTCAACCCGAGGAGATAATTGTCTTCGGATCGGTTGCTCAGCTTTTTGGATTAATTAACAAGCTAAAGATTCAGCCTTTTCGTCTTGCAAAAATTGGAAAAGCTATAGTTAAAGCCTTAGATTTGATAAGCGAGCCCAGACGGTACAGGTGAGCATGTGGAAGTATTAGGTATCAAAACAGAGTTAATAAGAATTGGAGACGACCTTGTAGAAGCTCTGCAGAAAGGCATGGATAACGTAGGCTTAGCTCTGCAGGATGGAGATATCCTAGTCGTTTCGGAAAGCGCCGTTGCTACTTGGAAGAAGCGAGTTGTCGAATTAGAGAGCATAGAACCCGGCAGGCTTGCTAAATCTCTAGCTTTGAGATATTCCAAAGACCCTCGAGAGATGGAACTTATCCTACAAGAATCGGACGAGATTGTAGGCGGCATACCAGGCGTGGTCTTGACTATGATGGACGGATTCCTTTATCCCAATGGGGGTATAGACCATTCCAATGCTCCTCTTGGTCATGTAGTGCTTTTGCCATCGAATCCTATTGAACTGGCTGCGGAAATTCATATGTGCATCTCTGGAGGCAAGAGAATAGGAGTTTTAATTGGCGATAGCAGGACCCATCCACTGAGGCTGGGATGCGTGGGTGTGGCCTTAGCTTCCTTTGGGATCAATTCGGTTGAGGATGTTAGAGGCCAGAAGGATCTTTATGGAAGAGAACTCAAAATCACTAGGAAGGCCGTAGCTGATAACCTTGTATCCGCAGCTCAGATTATTATGGGCGAGGGTGACGAAGGAATACCTGCGGCCATAATTAGAGGTGCGCCTGTTTCAATTAATGATTCGAGCTCTGAAATACCCAGGATGCCGCCTGCTGAATGCATGTATTTTGGTGCATTAAAAAACATATCGCATCAATACGTTGGTGGCTATGACGATCTCCTAGATGAAGCGAGGCGAGCAAGAGAGAATGCTTATGTTCCTTATTCTAACTTTAGGGTGGGAGCAGCTTTGCTTGGAAAGAGCGGAAAGATTTATGCGGCAACTAATATAGAGAACGCTTCTTCTGGAGCAGATATATGCGCAGAGAGAGCAGCAATAGCTAAAGCGGTTTCTTCAGGTGAACGTAATTTTAAGGCCATTGCTGTGGTTGGAGATACTCGGGAGCCCATCCCTCCATGTGGGATATGCAGACAGAACTTAATCGAATTCGATAATGAGATTCAGGTTATTATGGCGAACCTAAGCGGTGATGTATTGATGGCTACGGTTGGCGAGCTTCTTCCAAATCCTTTCACTGCACATTATATGGAAACAAGATGATTATGATTTTTTTAAATCATAGTAATATTAATCATGATGATTAATGACGATGGAAGCTTTTATATGCCAGAACAATGCTTACGGCGAGTTTCAGATATCATGGAATTCCGAAATTGACCCATTTTTTTTAATTATTTGATTAATATCAGAGGCATTTCGGGGGAGAAAATTGCATGCATATAATAATTGCCGGTGCGGGTGAAGTCGGATTTTTAGTAGCCAGCGAGTTATCTGAAGAACATGACATCACAATGATAGATAAGGATCTTGAGGCGTGCTCAAGACTGGCAGAGATGGATGTAAAAGTTCTGCAAGGAAATGCTGCTAATGTCAGAATCTTGCTTGAAGCCGGAATAAAGCAAGCTGATCTAATGCTAGCAGTTACTGGCAATGATGAGGTGAATGTCATAGCATGCATTATTGCCGCCCATATTGGTGTAACTCAGACAATTGCCAGAGCAAGCAATCCAGAGTATATCGACCGCCCTGTGCAGCATAGAAAGGAAATTGGGATAAGCTATATGATCTGTCCTGAGCTAGTATTGGCAGAACAAATGGCTCAGTCGCTTTATTTTCCAAGCATGCTTATGAATCGAGAGCTTGCAGGAGGGCGACTGCAACTTATGGAGTTCAAGATCGATGAGGATATGCCTTTTCAGGGTCCAATTAAGGATATTGAGCTCCCAAAAAGCTGCAGAATGCTGGCTCTGAACAAGGCAGGGAATATTTCGATACCTAGCGCAGGCGACAATATCATGCCCAAGGATCACATGATAATCATATGCAAATCTGAAGCTTTATCGGAGCTAAGGGGTATCCTGGGCGAAGAAGGCTCGCGTCATAAAGCAATGATTGTTGGTGGAGGGATGGTTGGCTTCTATTTAGCTGGCAGGCTCGAAAGGATGGGATTCGATGTCAAACTAGTTGAGATAAACCAACAACGTTGCCATGAAATTGCGGACGTCCTTTCAAAGACCATGATCCTATGTGGCGATGGTACGGATATCTCTCTCCTGAAGGAGGAGCAGGCAGGTGAAATGGATGTGGTTTTCGCTGTTACAGGGGTAGATGAGAAGAACTTGCTATGCTCTCTTCTTGTAAAACAGCTAGGAACCAAAAAGATACTCTCGAGAGTAAATAGGATGACGTATGCAAACCTCTTTGAGTTAGTGGGAGTTGATAAAGCTATAAGTCCCGGACAAGTTACGGCTGACGTTGTGTTACAGAAAGTCTTAGGTGTGGAGGAAGTTGTGACTTTGAGCGATGAAAGAATAGAATTAATGGACATTATGGCAAAAGATAATTCGAAAATAGTTGGAAAAAACCTAATAAGAATGTTGCCTGCGGAATCCATCGCCGGGATGGTTCTTAGAGGGGAAACGTCCATAATTCCTGATGAGCACCTAAGAGTTGAGAAAGGTGACAGAGTTTTCGTAATGGCTATGCTACCGGCCGTCTCAAAGGTTAAGAAGCTTTTTGTAGCTTAGATCTTTGAATCAATTCGATAGAAATTCAAGGAAGCATAGAATCGCAGATATAGATCTCCAGGCGGAGTAAGCGAGTCTAAATAATCGTCTTCCAGGCAGAGGTGCTAGAATAAAATGAGGCCAAAAGTTGTCATGCGCAGGTTGGGGTCTCTTTCGAAATTGTTAGCTGTTCTCTTGATTGTTCCAGGTGCCGTTGCTGCCTATTATGGAGAGACGAGAGGTGTAATAGCTTTTTCATTAACTGCGTTTATCACTCTGGCTTTTGGCATAATACTTGAGCGCTTGGGTTCGGATGACGAAATGGGGATTAAAGAAGGATTTGCTTTAGTCGCCTTCGGATGGCTCGGTGCAGCCTTCTTCGGTGCGTTGCCTTACTTTTTTCTTGGGATCACCCTGTTAGACGGGCTTTTTGAATGCATGTCTGGATTCACAACTACCGGATCTTCGATACTCACGGAGTCCAACGCACAAGGATACTGGATTATCAATCAAACCCTTGCTGAAAAGAGCATTGCTGCCAACTTAGCCCACGGCTTGACTAGATTGCTCGTTTCAACAGATCAGACTGGATCTAACATCTATGCAATTTTGAACATTTCGCGCGAACAGACCTTTTATGGATTGCTTTTTTGGCGATCTTTTTCACAATGGCTTGGAGGTATGGGAATCATACTTCTGTTTATAGCCATATTGCCCAAATTGGGGGTGGCAGGACGGCAACTATACAAGGCTGAAGTGCCAGGGCCAGATAAGGAATCCATAACACCCCGCATAAGGGAAACAGCCAAGTTGCTTTGGTGGATTTATGTGTTGATGACTGTTGCAGAGGTGTCGCTTCTTGTTTTGGCAGGCATGCCATTATATGACAGTATCTGCAACACTTTCGCCACAATGGCAACTGGTGGTTTTTCCCCCCAGTCCTTGAGCATAGCGGCGTATAATAGCGCTTTGATCGATGCTATTGTAACGTTATTCATGTTTTTGGCTGGAGCCAACTTTGTTTTGCATTATAGAGTCCTTTATGTTGACAGGACTAGTTTATTTCACGATTCAGAGTTCAAGTTCTACGCTTTTCTTTTGCTCTTGGCCACAACAATTATTGTTTTTTGGGGTGGAGTTGAAGGAGATTTGCTTTTCAAAATCCGAATGGCTAGCTTCCAGGCGGTTTCAATGATGACCACTACAGGTTTCGCTACTACTGACTTCGACTTGTGGACCGCTGTGGCCAAAATAGTTCTATTTTTTCTCATGTTCATTGGTGCCTGTGCTGGATCTACAGGCGGGGCTATTAAAGTGGTCAGAATACTTCTCGTGATGAAAAGTTGGTACAGGGAACTCATCTATGCTCTCCACCCAAAGGCGGTAATTTCGGTGAGATTGGGAGGAGTGCCGGTTAAGGAAGAGATACTCAGATCGAGCAATATTTTCATTGCTTTATATATCCTCATCTTCGCTGTGGCTTCGTTAATGCTTGGTATTGTATCAGCTGATGATGTCTCTATGGATTTTGCCAGCATCACATCCGCAGTGGCTACAACACTTGGCAATGTAGGGCCTGGTTTTGGCTCTGTAGGCCCAATGTTTAGTTTCCAACATATAGATCCATTAGGAAAGATGATTTTGTTCTTTTGCATGTGGATTGGCAGGCTAGAAATCATAACTGCATTAGTACTTTTAGTTCCCGAGTTTTGGAAAAAATAGCCATCACCTTTGCAATTTCGTTTATATTATCGTTATGTGACTTTTCCTGCCCTTTAGGGAGGGAGTGTTTACATATCCTGTCTTAGAAAGATAGAGCTTACCGGATTCGAGTTTGAATCCTTTCTGAGGATATGTGAAAGAGTCGTACCAGCCCTTTCCTTTAAACCTGGGATAACCAGGATTCTCACCGGCTTTGACTCTTCTAAACTAAGCTTTGAAAGCCAGATCGAACCTTTCTTGAACATTCTGAAGGATTTGGGAAAAGACTTCGTTAAGCTCTAGCTTTCCGCTTTTCCATTTGGGAAGAAGGTTATGAGTTTCGTACTTGGAAATTGACTTGCCTTCGTTTTCCCAGGCATTCTTACGCTCTGCTAAGGTTTGGTTATACGTCCAGCGCCACAATTCTAGGGTTCTCTCCATTGTAGTCTTTTTAGACTTCGTTGGATAGATCCTAAATTTGTATGCCTTAATCATTGGTTGCTTACTATGCAATTAATAAGATTAACAGATTTTGCCTAACCAGGAAATGTACGGCATTCATCCCGCCCCTTGAAGGGAGCGGGTCTTATGCATGTTTTTCTATAATCAAAGTTTAACGATGAATTGAACAAGTTAGTTACGAGTGGTTGAAGAGCAGGATTTTCTTCACTTGGCTGCCAATATCTCTCAATCTGGGAATTCTTGGATTAAAGGCAAGAATTCAAATCTCACTCTATGATTTACTATTACGATTTTTCTAATTGCCAGACTCTTTTAAGCTGAAACAGTATCCAATGGATTGCTGAGAATCGCATAGATTTTCGGATACACCAATTCATATTTAAGAGAACTCCGAAAAACCAAATTTAATAGAAATATATAAATACTATTAATATCATACAATAGTCTCATGAGAAATCTCACCGATTTTGCCATCAGGCAGGAATATGAACGAGTTAAAGAATTGGGCGACCAATTAGTTGAGG
>JALHSR010000087.1 GCA_022865315.1 Methanotrichaceae archaeon
ATTCCAATTTTTTTGACCAACAAGTATACATAGACCAAAGTCGCCTCATGAAACAAGTCGCATCACAGCATCGATTCAGATAATTTTCTTTTGAGATGTTTTTGCGGCAGTATCGGTTCCTATTAATCGATACAAAGGTAAGTGAAATATATGGCAAGTTATGGAAACAGCAGCTATGGCTTCAACCGAGGCCCAAGAGAAATGACCGATGCGACCTGCGCAGAGTGCGGAAAGCAGTGTCAGGTTCCTTTTAAACCAGATGGATCTAGGCCTGTATACTGTCAGGATTGCTACCAAAAGCACAGGCCCGCCAGGTCGCCAATACGATATTAGAACGATTTGATTATCACAATTAATCGATCTGTTTTAACGGAATAGATACAGAATATTTGAAATTGCATAGCTGAATTTAAGCCCTGCAATTTTTTTTATTTTTGGCGGCCATTGTCATCTAAACAAATTTTTAATTATGTGTTTTGGATTAAGGTGAATATTTTTTAAATGTTGGATAAAATTCAGACTATTAAATTATGCCCTAGATGTGGTAACGATAAAATAGGTTCTAATGGCTGGCGTGGCCTTTCGATCCTATTAAAGTGTGCCTCTTGTGGCTTATTGTTCGTTGTTAACAATTGGGGGGTCATGGATCAATAAAGTACAAGAACACTATCAATAAGGTGCAATCCAGCATTAAGTAATCATACAACCTCGATGAAAACATCTTATGGTCATATATGAAGCTCGAAAGATCGGATATTGAATTTCCTCTTTGGCGCAAGAAAGTCGATAAATCTCTCTTCGAGCACAATGGCACACCAACACCGAATTGTGCTTGCCAAATGTGGGGTTTAATCGATACCTTTGGAGATTACGTCAAGAAAGGATGACAGATCAAAAGTGAAGGTGCAATCCTTAAATGGAGACTATGATGGCTGGGTCACTGCAAATCGCCGCAGTCGAAAAATCCCCGAAGCCGAATCATGTCCTCGATATCAGAGACTTTGGTGTCGAAGATTTCTTTCAGAATATCTCCTTTTCTGCTTGCAATTCTAGCGTTCAAGGATTTCACCACGTCATGAGCTTTGCAAGGCCTTACCAATCGTCTTTTAGACCAGATCATTAGAACGCTCCCGAGATGGTCTGATCCCTCATTTTCTGCCAGGTCTTGGCACTTCAGTCATTGGTTCACTTAAATCTCAGCGAGCTGGCATGCCAGCTCACCTTCATACAGGAACTCCGTGGCGACGTTAGAAAGGAGGCTATCGGTATCTACGACCACATTAATAAGAAGGAGCTACGTTAGAGCTGTCTAGCGCGCATACAGCAGCTTGGGATTTTGAAAGAACCTCATAAACAGAATTGGATTGTATCGGCACCTCAAGCAAAGCATTTCAACGGTCCCGTTGGGACAGAACTTATTTATTTCATAAATATTTGAATATGTATAGTCTATAGAGGTATGGGTTGATTTGATGAATGAAACAGGGAGACTCATGGTCACACACGCCAGTGCATCCATGGACTCTGCTCACAAAGCGTTGTTTTATGAAATTATGAAGAAAAATACCGGATTAATTACATTAATTAGCTTGGTTATTCCTGGTGGTGGACAGATATTTTTGAGCCAATATCTAAAAGGTATATTGATTTTGATTTTTTCTTGGCTTATCGTGCCCTGGTTATATGGTATATACGATGCGCATACGACTTCAAACAATTACAATAAAGAGCTTTACATGTTGATTTTTCCGGAACCGGTAGCTATCACAACAGCGCCTCTGCAAATTCAGGAGCAGAAGTAGCGTCAAGCATATGCGAGGCCAAAGCAGCCATAAACATCAACGATCACATCGGCTCCAAAGAGTTGAAGGAGAGCTACTCAGCGCATATACACAGTTGGGGATATTAACCTCAATAATTTAAAGATCAGGCTCTCCTATTGCACCATTGACTTCTTGACTTGTTCCATCATCTCTTTGGCCGCCTTATAATAAGCGTCCCGAGGCATTAGCTCCTTACTCACTTTCCTTTGGATCTCTTCGGAAATTCTGCCCTCTTTCACGATCTGGCGACCTGCCTCTTTCACAGCTTGGATGATTCCGTCCACCAATCCGAGCTCTCCGGCCTTAATCATCTCTTTCATACCTTCCGCCATAGGACGGAGCAATGCACCTGCAAGGTCGGAGTTTCCATTAGACCTAGTGTAAAGAGCTTTCATCTGAGCAAGAAGCGGATCAAACATGGATAGTTCCCAGGCTCCACAAGTGGAAACAAGAACTATTTTCTGCATCTTTGATCCCAGCTCACCCTGCATGTGGATAGGCAATTGTCTATCCATTAGGTTCTTGAGAGGGCCTGTAACACCTGCATAATACACCGGGGTTGCCCAGACGATGACATCAGCCTCCATGAGTTTGGGATAAAGCATCTGCATATCATCATCCTGGCCGCATTTTCCTGGATTCTTGAACCAGCAGCTCATATCGCCATTGCATGGTCCTATTTTCAGTTTCTTAGTGAAGAATAGATCTACATCAGCACCTGCTTCCTTCATCCCTTCCAGGAAAGGATTGAGAATTATGGCCGTATTCCCTTCATCCATATGAGGACTGCCGTTTATAGCTAAAACTTTCATGAATTTCATCTCCCTACTTTATCGAAAACATAGAGAGAATATTAATTTATCCTAATTTTCGGAATATTTCTCTTTGCGGAATATATTCATAGCGAGGCAAGATAGGTTTGCCATTACGACCTTCACGCGTGAAGCATGGTATTTCACTTCTCATTTTGTCATTGTAGGTATTAGTTTATGATGCATCTCCGAAGGGCTAGGGATGCCAAGAGTGTTCATCCAAGAGCTACAGGGAGATGTCAGGAAAGGAATACAGACATCGATGACCATATTGACAAGAAGGAGGAGAAGGAATCCTAGCTGGCGCATATTCCGCAATTGGGAATCTGATATACTGCCATCGACTCACTACTCACTTCATCAGTTTTGGAATGCATAGAGAGATACGTTAAGGAGCTTGGAGGCTATGCTCGACATAGATAAAAAGGAGCTGATGTAGATCTCCCTTACGTATTCCTTTAGCTGTGGGTCTGAGAAGATTGGTATTGCAGTTAATTTTGAATTAATTTTTTTGAATATGAATAGGAAACGAGATGCTTGGAGCTTATTTCATCTACAACTCTATATTCTTGATTGTTCTATTGAGGACTTCGAATAACCGAGCTATCGCCAGTTATATATACTATAAATACTATTATATATCATGAATAGTTTTATGAGCTTTGGCATCCAGCTGGCTTGTCGTCGATTAGATGAACTTGGCGATCCCCTTTCGGGATTAAAATCATTAATCGATTGGGAGTCATTTCGTCCAATTGTGGGAGGA
>JALHSR010000088.1 GCA_022865315.1 Methanotrichaceae archaeon
CCTCAACTAATTGGTCGCCCAATTCTTTAACTCGTTCATATTCCTGCCTGATGGCAAAATCGGTGAGATTTCTCATGAGACTATTGTATGATATTAATAGTATTTATATATTTCTATTAAATTTGGTTTTTCGGAGTTCTCAAAAATATGTAAACTAGACCAAAGAAACTTTTTAAAAAAAAGATATCAGGACAAGGCGCCCTGAATTCATTTATTCAATAGCAAACCTATGGCCTCTGTCGGCTTTCTAGCCAATATTAACGCATGTATCTTATCGTTAAGTGCCAAGGCTCCGGGATTGATTTCTGAGGCGTTTTCATAGACCTTTAGAGCTTCAGAATATTTGCCGGATGCCTCTAATGCTAATCCTCTAGCCTTATATGCTTTGTAGTTTGCGGGATCATTCTGAATCAGCTTATCAAAGAGAGATGCAGCTTCTGAAGCCTTTCCTAAGGCTATCAAGGCTAGACCTTTTCCGTACATTGCTTCCTTATTTGCCGGATCAATATCTAACGCGCGCTCAAATCTCGTAATGGATTCTTTAAACTTATTCTGTAACTGGAACAAATTTCCTTCTTTGATCCAATACCCTTTGTTATTTGGGTCAATTATTGTGAGATTGTTCATGGTTGCGCTTGCATTGGCATAATCTTTGATCGTCGTATAGGCATTTACCAGCCCAAGCCAAGCGGGGGTGAACTTCTTATCGATCTGTATGGCCATTACATACGAACTCACAGATCCATTGTAATCTTTTGAAGCCCCATATACGTCACCTTTGCCCAACCAAGCTTCTTTGTAATTCTGGTCCAGAGCCAGAGCACTATCATATTTGGATATGGCTTCTTCATAATACTTCTGAGTCTTCAACAGATTCCCTTCTCTCAACCAGCTGGACTTATCATTAGGATTCAATTTGGTGATACTATTGGCAGCACTTGAGGCGTTGGCATAGTCCTTTAAGGTTGCATAGGCATCCAATAAGCCTAACCAAGCAGCAACGTTGCTTTTATTGATTGACAATATCTCATTATAAGACTGAATGGATGAATTGTAGTCCTTTGCTTTCTTCTGGGCGTCTCCTTCCTGTAATAGGGCGCTTTCGTTATATGTCATTTTTCCTGATGCCAGGTTTTTCAGATTGCCTTTATCTGAGACAGAACCTTTATCATTCTGTGCACAACATATTACACTTATAAGGCATAGACAAAAAATTATACCGATTATCCGCATAGTGCAACCACCACCAGAAATTTTTTGAAGTTTTATTCTTTAAGATATAGATAAATTTTTGTAAACACTTGGGCATCATAGCCTTGATAGAAGGCAGAGTTTTTAGGCAACTAGACAATGCCGATTACGCTCAGGGCTCGCTTTCGCCGTTGCACCGAAGTATGGCAAAGTATTTAGCGTATAACAGGCTAAAATAATTTATGAACCGCAAGCTCCCTGGCAAATTCATAATTTTCGGAGCACTGCAGTTCGCCTTTCTCATGCTCATTGCAGAGTTTCTCTATCCTGGCTATAGCGTGTCAAAGAACTACATCAGCGATCTTGGTGTCGGTCCAGAACCATCCCGGGCCATCTTCACAATAAGCATTATACTTTTTGGAGCCAGCCTCCTAATAGCAACGTATCCGCTTTGGAAAGGAGGAAACGATAAGATATTTCCTGCCATATTAGCCATAGCAGGAATTGGATTAATTGGCGTAGGGCTCTTTAATGAAATTGATCATACTCTATTGCATATCCTCTCAGCATTGTTAGCATTCGGATTCGGAGGTATAGCAGCAATCTCATCATCTAGACTATCTAAACCATCCTTTTCCTATGTGTCCATCTTTCAGGGCCTAATGTCCCTAATTGCGCTGGTCCTCCTCATAACTCATAATTATCTGGATCTGGGAGTAGGCGGCATGGAGAGATTGGTCGCCTATCCAATCATCTTCTGGGCCATTGGTTTCAGTGCCTGTCTGATACACCCTACCGAACAAGAGCCTGCGATGTAATCCACGCCTTCAGAAAAAACAAGCACAGCAAGCTAAATAGTTCTAGTACATAAAATCGAATATTTTCTTTTTAAATATCATATAACTAATCCAATTAACAAGCAAAAGATCGATAAGCTTTTTAAATTATTTTGGATGTCGAACTTCATAAGACGCTTAGCATACGTTTTACGAGCTGGGTAGTTCGTAGGTAGATATCTGACTGCGCCAATAACTACCCGCTCGCCTGTGTTGGTCGAATTTGGCGAGATGAGAGGGACAGCATTTTACAATCATCCATCTGTGGTTTCATGCATCTGGCACCGAGGCCCCGCCAACCCCGATAGTCGATTCCATGCGATATTGAAGCGGAAATTTATTTTCTTACCGATTCGTTCTTGGCAAGTACCCCGCATAATTCATTCATCAATTTATTATGCTACCGGCACCAAGTTCGCTTATCATTGGAGGATAAAAAATGATGGAAAAATTAGCTGAGAGTTCGGGAAATGTTGTTGGCTACAAAGCCATTGGAAAGATTACGGCTTCCGATTACATGAAGTTGGGACCTGAGGTCAAGGCATTAGTGGAAAAAGAAGGCAATATACGTATGTTGTTTGATCTGACTGATTTCAAATGGGAAAAAAATTGAGGCCTGGCTGCCTGATTTAAAATTTGGACATGAAAAATTCCGTAATCAGATCGAAAAAATGGCCATAGTGGAGGACATGACATGGGAGAAGAGGATGACACATTTGGCCAAACCATTCTATTCACGTGATGCCAAATTTTTCCATTCAGCGGATATCGGCAAGGCTTGGGCTTGGCTTCGTGAATGATTGTTAGAAAGCATACAGCGATATGGATGGGCAAGTATATCTTTTTTGCAGGCGAATCCTACCCATTTTGAGGGATGAGGGGCTGTCCTGATCAACACAGGCCCCGTTGGTGTATGGCGGTCAGAACACGGGTGGCAATCCTGCAGCCTATGGCAGTCCCCTCGAGGGGAGGCAAACTCGAACTGCTCTGCAGGAACGCCTGCAAACATAAATCGAGTGCCAAATATAAGGAATTTAGGACACAAATTACGAATCATAGCAAAAAGCGTGAACTAACAAGGTCTCGATCTTGAGGGTAAATATCCTTCATCAGATATTGAACCTTCAGTTCCGTGAACCTCTATAGGAACTAGTTCAAGTAAATCGATAGCATATGCTCCCCAAGCTAACGCCAAGACCGGGCAGAAGACGAAGGATCATTCCACATTGGAGGCGTTCTTTGATGCGATTCAAGACGTGCTTCGAGGGCATCCACTGTGATCATGTTCTTTACTTGAGTGAAACCTTGCCACACATTGCACAATCGCACCGATCCCCAAGCTATATTGGATGCGAGATGGCATCCTACTGTCCATAGGGATTGTTTGATGCCACATATGAACGCTTCTTTGACCCTGAGCAACTTTTGTGCTTAAAATCGATTTTAAAATTTAATTCACAATTAGATATAAAATTATCATCGTCGCCTCCAAGTAACGTAGAGAGCGTCTCTTTTTCTCGTGAATCTGCCCACCTTAGAGGCATTCTCATGGTCAAGTCTAAGCTTAGTGGTTGGGGCCAACACGGAGGTTATTCTACCAAATTATGCAGAGCCGATTGCTTTTTGAGAAAAATAATCCCATGACATTTTACATCCCTCCGTCACACTCCATGAACGTTCCTATAACGTCCTAGAGGCACATAGAGAGCATTTCATAGCCCCTCGCTCAGCCGCAAACTCAGTCTCCAGCAGTTCAAAGTTCTCTAATGTCACTGGCAATTTCTCTGGCATCTGTAGTTGGCTTTATTGAAAAAAACAGAAGTCCGAAATAAAAATAGAAGATTGGACCTACACATTCAACGTGTAGGTCCAGCCCGTATTGAAGAATTTGCTGCCTGAGAAAGAGAATCCATTGCCTTGAACGGCTATCGTGTGATACTGATTTCCAGGTACTGTGACAGTCACCATGCCCGGAGGATACCCATATGATCCCTCGGTGCCCTTGTAGTTTCCGTCAACATATACATCGTATCCGTTGAGCCAATCTGAGCTAATGGTTACGCTAGCGTAGTTATAGATCGAGGGTGATTGGGGCTGGTATGCGGCAACATCAATGGCCACGACATTGCTAGGTTGGCCATTTGTGACGAAGAATAGAAGGTGCTGACCTACTTGATCCGCATAGAATCCTATGTGATTGTAGGGATAGAAAGTATAGCCCTTCTTGTCTAAAGTACCATCAGGGTATACCTCGTAGAGATAGCCGTATCCACTGGAAGGTGAAGTGGCTATCATGGACAGACTAGCTCCCTGTGGAACTATTGCGTATTGAGTCCAACTGGAAGCACCCCGTACCCATAGGGAGTTCATGTCTAAATTTGCAGCATAAGTCTGATACTGCGAATACGGAACTTCTTTCTGGGATGCTCCGAAATACAGCATTGTCGGTTCCTGCCCGCTCAGCTCATATTTTGTGGGAGCAGTCAAAGGCTGGCTCGGGTGTTTTGATGGTATTTGATAATACTGAGAATATTGCATCAACTGATTCTGGCTAACTTCGGTCTGGCTAATGTTTAGTTGCAGAGCCTTATCCTGAGTAATAGGACTCTGGGATGGCAGTTGGCCACTCAAAGACTCCTCGCCCCAAGATGGAAATGGTTTGTCTTGATGAGATGTCTTTACTGAACCTGCTGACCCTGATGTAACCGCTTCGGATATTATTGGCGTTGATACGGCAGTAGGTTCAGGTCCGGCCACAATGAATCCCTCATGATTCTGGCTGACTTCGGTCTGGTTAATGTTTAGTTGCAGAGCCTTGTCCTGAGTAATAGGACCTTGGGATGGCAGTTGGCCGCTCAAAGGCTCCTCGCTCCAAGAAGGAGATGGCTTGTCTTGATGAGATGTCTCTACTGAACCTGCTGACCCTGATGTAACCGCTTCGGATATTATTGGCGTTGATACGACAGCAGGTTCAGAACCAGTGACAATGATTCCGCCCTGCATATTTGGATGGATGCTGCAGTGATAATCGTAACTGCCAGGAGCATCAAAGTTGAAAGAGAACTTCTTTCCAGGATTAATGACCCCCGAATCGAACAATCCAATGTCGCTGGTAATTGTGTGATCTATACCATCCTGGTTATGCCATGTGACAGTTGTTCCCGCTAGTACGGTCAGATCACGAGGCTGGAATGACAAATTCTTGATAGCCACTTTAGCCTCGGGACTGATATCAACGTCAGCTTGATTATTCCTAGACTTTACCTTTTCTTTCGAAATCTGATCTTTAGCATCACAGCTAAAGGCAATAAGCAGAAGCAAAATTAAAATTAATATATATTTTTTCATAAGGCTTCCTTCCAAAACTTAATTCGAATCCATCTTTCTTTTATCGATGCGGATTGCCTCCATGTTTTTCACCGAATGTTCCCAATGGGTAAGAGTTATAGTAATGGTAGTAAGGATAGTAGTAAGGATAATAGTAGGGATAGTAATAAGGATTATAGGTCGGTTGGTAATATATGCCATAATTTGGATAGTAATTGTGATAATAGAACGGTGTGTAGCTCGGATAATCCGTTAGAAATCTCTGCATCCCAATGGAAAGATCGCTATTGGGAAGGTAATAGGGACCAATATGTTTGACTGGGCCTACACTAAGCCAATCTTGAGAAGATCCAAGTTCCCAGGACTCCTGGCTGCATGCAAATCCCGTTAGAAGGCTTAACGCGAGAATCAACAAATACCATCGTCGTTTTATCATCATTTTTCACCACAGTTATTCCTAATCATATCATCTTATAGCCAATTATCTTTTTGGGCTATGAGAAATGTCTATTGAGGACATGAATAAAAAGGTCGCTTTTATCTAGTGGTCATATGAGTGATATCTGAATATCATTAGGCTTGTACTTGCAGATAAGAACGGTAGACAAGACCGAGAAAGTAATTCTTGATGCTTGGCCGATGAGATCTCCGTGCTGCTATACTCGCCTTGGAAGAATCGATCGATTCTTGGAAAACCTGACCAATCTCGCAGGATCGTGTCTTCTACTTCGAGGAAGGGCTACGCGATTCGACCATACTGATCGCAAAAACATGGCAGAAGATGAAGGATCGGTCCATATAGGAGGCGTTCTCTTGATATGATTCAAGACATGCTTCGAGGGCATCCACTGTGATCATGTTCTTAACTTAAGTGAATCCGGCCAAATATTGCACAATTGCATCAATCCCCGAGCTATATTGGATGCGAGATGGCATCCTACCGTCCATAGGGATTGTTTGATGCCCATATATTAGGTTTTTTAACCCCGAGCAACTCTTGTGCTTAAAATCGATTTTAAAATTTAATTCACAATTAAAGATAAAATTATCTACTGTTGCCTCCAAGTCATCTAGAGAGCGTCTCCTTTTCTTGTGAATCAGTCCACATTGGAGGCGTTCTCATGATCTGATCTAGTGACATCAGATCGGATAAAGCTAGGCAATTAAAAATTAGGTAATGACTACTCAATAGGTTGAAGTTTTATATACACCTAATTCGCTAATTATTAGCTAGAGGGGTAACGAATGGGTAAGAGGGGACCTAAACCTAAGTTTGTGGATGTAGCCTGTCCAAATGATAAGTGCAATCAATTTGGAATCAAAGGCCAAGGGAACATAATCGGAAATGGCAC
>JALHSR010000089.1 GCA_022865315.1 Methanotrichaceae archaeon
AGTTCCTCAACCTTCTTATAAGCTTCTCGCAATCCCCAGGTTTGAAAAGAGTTCATACATATTATATAGTATTATTAGTATATAATACTACCGATACTACTGGGTTGAATCGTATAATATTATGGGTTTCTAGGAAAGCTCGTTTGAGTATCTTTATAAATAGCTGCCTTGACTTCACAAAAACCTTGAATGACATTTTATGCGTAGATCACTGAGGTATAACTCGAAGTCTATGGTGCCTATTCCGGGCCTCGGGATAAGAGCCTGCCTAAGTGCATAAGTTAACGCGGGTTCCTAAACAAAGTCAAAATGATTCGGAGCAAGCAGAGATAATTTGCTCGCACGATTATGCTTTCCGCTTGACTTTCAACGCTGCACCCTTCTTGCCTATTATTACTACTGTTTCTTTGGGCTCTACGAGGCTATACGCCTCTGTTTTCCAGTATTCCCCCTGAAAAGGGACATAACCCCCTGGGTCAAGCCTGTCGATGGCCTCAGCTTCCTCGCCAATAATCTTTCCGCTCACAGGGGGCCCGAACCTAATGCGTGCCACTTTGTAGAGTGCAATGGCCAGAAATCCTCCTAGGATTAGAGAGGGTATGATCAATGCCAAAACAAGAGATCTCTCTGATAAACAGCCGGCACATACCACTGCGGGTAGCTTGTGGGGGCAAAGAGAATGCTCCCTGCACCCACACAGATTAAACCTGCCAGGGAAAGGATGCCGAGAGTGCAGATCCACCAAAATGAGGCCCATGCCCACCAGGATAAGAAAGATGGCCCCTAGGTTGACATTAAATCCTAGTCCGATCAGCCAAGGGATAGAGAGATAACGCCCAGCGCTTCCGCACCTATGCCGGGGCTGGAGAGGCCGAAGATAATGGCGTATAGGCCGATCATCAGCAGGAGTCCAGCTATCATGGGATCGGAGAAAAACCTTTGAAGCTGCAAGTTCAAAGGAGGCTGAAAATACTGTAGCTCTGAATCGGCAGTGAGCAAAGTGGTGTTCTTGAAGCTGGTGCCGTTGATCTGATCTAGCAGATCCTCAGGCGAGGGGCTGATGTACTCGATCACGCCGTATTTCTTGGCTTCCTCAGCATTCAGATTCATATTGGAGACGACAAATTCTTCTGCTGCCGTGGTGTTTCGATCATGCTTTCTTGCATTCTCTTCGATCAAGGCCACAATGGCGTTGATGATCTTGCTATCGTTTATGGCTTCCGTGGCACCCGTTGGCGATAGTCTGACTGGTTGAGCCGAACCGATGATGGTATGTGGTGCCATGGCAGCAATATCCGAACTAAGCAGTATTAGAGTTCCAGCCGACCAGGCAGTTGCGCTTTCAGGGTAGACATACCCGATAACAGGAAGTTTGGTCCTCTCGATCTGGTTGATGATTTCCATGGTTTCTTCAAGGCCACCTCCCGGAGTGTCCAGCATGAGCATTAACGCCTGGTAGTCGCCTAATTCGGCTTTCTGTAAGGCTGCCTTGATTATGTCGTCGCTGGCCGGAGTAATTGCATCTTCAAGGTTGACTGCCAAAACTGGGCCTTTGGCTGAGACCGGATTGGTCAATAATAATATGATTAGAAATAATATTACAAAATTTAATACTGCCCATTCAGGATACTGATTAAAGAGGGCGTGTCTGCTCTGCCTTGCATTATCTGAAATGGACTGGCTTTTTCTCATTGTCCTTTACTTGGTGCTTCGTGAGCAGCAGCTTCTTTAATTGTAGCTTCATTTATAGCAAACTTTGCAGCTTTTTTACTTTCGACTTCTTTTTCGATGCGTTCCGTTTGGAAAGCTGCAGTCATGGCGGCCAACTTGTCTGTCCCTACATCTCCGCTTGGGGTCACCACGATTAGGCTTTTCTCCCTGGCAATATCCACCAGGGTCTGCAGCTCCCTGAGCTTAAGAGCGGCTGGCACTTCTTCATAGAACTTTGCTGCATCGGCCGAGTCGTTCTTTCTCGGTTTGAAAACGAGATCAATTATAATAGGTCACATGTCCGTGTGGTGTCCCATCTACCTTGTGGCTTAGATAAGCAGCACTAAGTAAATATTTATCCGTATAATTGGCCTTTTTTGTTGGAATAGAAAACATATTAATCGCAAAAGTAGACCTCTTGGGAGGTTGAATTTCAGAGTTCCCGATAGAGGTATTAATTCTAACGCCATTGTTCGACCTAATCTTCAAATCACTGCTAATAATGAACGAAATATTGTTATTGGGGTCGACCTTCTCAGAATTAGTTGCATTAAGGATTGTATCATTAATAATGGCTCATCGCCATTTTATGTGGGTAAATTGAATTGGAGTTTTCCAAGTCTCAGATAAATAGTAATAATGAAATTTTTAGTTGTTCTGAACCCTCTAGCACTGTCCTTGGCAGATTGAATTAAACTATTTAAACCCTCTAGGATGCCAGTATC
>JALHSR010000090.1 GCA_022865315.1 Methanotrichaceae archaeon
ATCCCGAAAGGGGATCGCCAAGTTCATCTAATCGACGGCAAGCCAGCTGGATGCCAAAGCTCATAAAACTATTCATGATATATAATAGTATTTATAGTATATATAACTGGCGATAGCTCGGTTATTCGAAGTCCTCAATAGCATGCGTTTCCTAATTCAACCATTTACTATTTAAAAACCAAATTCCATTAGCCAGTTTTCATGCCCGTTCCAGCTGCGTCAAGCTAAGGTGTAGAGCTAAGAATTTTAGTGTTCACATGTTGAAAAAATATGGTGGATCAGCTACATATATGAGTTTTATGCTTCTTGACCATCTGTAAATTCTACATAAATTCATAATAACAATATATTTTTATATTTATTAAGAATTTTCGATAAAATATATTAAATAATTCGAAAAATCGATCTTTTCTTTCATTAAGATTTCCCTTCGCGATCTCCAATCTTCTTTTATGCTCGTATCCTTTAATAATTCGATGGCTTTGGATAACGCTTTTTCAGTGTCATTACAGCTAAATAAAAGTCTATAATTTTTTTCTAAATTTATAAAATTTCCCATTGTACCACAAAGCGAAGATATATAAATTGATGGCGTTCCCAGAATTGCTGCCTCTGTCGCCATTGTAGCTCCTTCACCAATATAGATACTAGCAAAAAATAATAAATCATGTATCCGCTCTGGTGGCAATTGAATTCTGAATTTTTCTAGTTCTCCAGAAAGAGGAGATTCAGAAGTGATCAACACATTACAATATGCCTCGAGCTCCTTTATGAAATGAATTTTATCTCTTATACCGTATTGTCGTTTATCATGAGTAGCATTCCATGATACAAATCTAACAATGCCAATTTTATATTTTTCCGATAAACCTAATTCATCAAGAGTTCTTGAATCCGGCTTGAAATGATTAGGATGTAGATATGCTAGTTCATGAAAACTGTTATAACGTACCTGTTTTCTGCCAAGATTTCGCAAATAGCAAGAGGGAGTTAAAATAATATTCGTAAATGGTATTGTGGCAATATTACCAATTCTTGCATGCTCCGTGTCAGTCAATATTACAGATTTCTTACGCAATAACTTTCCAATATGCGCAATTGTTGGATTTAGAACTCCAATTAAGTAATCAGGATTAAATTTTCTTGCAATTATTAGCATTTTATAATCTCGATAGGCCCATTCTCCAACTATTCCTAATTTTATTTTATTATTTATAAGTTCATACTCTATATCATATTTTCTCAATAAATATTTCGTTAGCTCTTTATCTCGCGCCGTTACTTTGAGGATATGACCTTTATCTTCCATCTTAGCTATAAAATTCTTAAATAAATGGACATGCGCAGGGTGTGTAATATCAATAAGTACTTTCATCGATTTACCCCGATAAAACCATTTCTAGCTCTTTTGATCAGAAATTGGTATTCCAAAATTTTAAATATATTATTATTTATTAATTGATTTTAGTTTATTTTTGTTTATCGTTTTTCTTAAGTTTCGTAGCTAAGAACGATTTCTTCCATGAATTTTGTGACATCAATCTTCTCACCAAGTAATATTTCCCGTTTCCTCTTGCCATTAAGCTTTAAGTTATCATCTTCAAGCAATAGTTTTGCTGTCCCAATAACCTTATCATTTCTATCTCTACGATCATTAATATTGCAAACTAAGTCATATTTTATTTCTTGTTCAGTCAAGTATCCAAGCTTTAGTGTATTAACGTAAATGGCATGCGTTCCCAATACCGCAGCCTCCGATGCCATTGTTGCGCCCTCTCCAATAAACAACGAAGAATAGTATAAGAGGTCATGTATCTTATCAGGAGGTATTGTTAATCTATATTTTTCGAGCTTATTTGATAATTTTGCTTCAGAAGTGATAAATATATATCCATACCTTTCGAGCTCTTGGATCAATTCTAGCTTATTTGTGAGTCCAGATTGGCCTAAATCATGGGTAGAGTTCCATGATACAAACCTAATAACAATAAATAAATCATTTTTATTCAAACCGAGATTTTCCAATATTGTCGGATTAGGATTGAAATAGATAGGATGCAGATACGCTAATCCCATATAGCTATTAAACCTGACTTGTTTTTTTCCCAAATTTTTCTCAAAACAGAAGGGTGTGCAGATTTTATCGACAAAAGGTAAATATAAAATGGCCTGTTCCCTACTATGTTCCGTATCATTAAATATAATGCAAGGCTTATTCAATAAATGAGCGACATGTGCAGCTCGAATTGAGCCAACACCAAGAAAAATATCCGGATTGAATTTTTTGGAATATTTATAGCATTTCATATCCAAACGAGGAATGTTTATCAATTTTTCTATCAAATTAGACCCATAACTACCAATTTCAATATAATTGAAACCAAAAATTTTTAGTAATTCTATGCTCATTTCTTTTTTACTCGCTATAATTAATATA
>JALHSR010000091.1 GCA_022865315.1 Methanotrichaceae archaeon
AGATAAGCCCGCTAGCGTTCTGCACTGTACTCAGGTGCGCGAGCCCTCGGGAACTGTAGATAGCTGCCGTAATCACTTATTCTTATTTCTGTATCCAAATCTCATCATACCCAATGGAAATAAAATAACTGGTGAATGATGAAATGATAAGTAATTGGTAGAGTTTTATATCCTTATATTATTATTTTCTAAATTATTTCATCAAAAGTGTAATCTTCCCACTGCCGTAATCCCAGCAATATTTCAAACTCTGACGGAGTAAGTATAGGAATTTTATATTTAGCTGCATCATCCAATGCTACCCTTGGGCAAGCTGTAGAAACTGCTGCTTCTATCCCCAGATTAAGCAGACGATCCGGTTCTATATTGTCCAAATAGATTAAAACCATCTTCCTTCCTGCGGCATTCCCCAATTCCTTAATATGAATGGCTAATTGCCAACGTCGCTGTCCTGGCTTCTTGGAAACCAATATAGCAAATTTCGTAGCACGCTTGGCCCGAGTTATAGTTCCAAACCTCTGGCGTAGTATAGGATCTGGATCAATTAAGCTCACCTCACATGTGATGGGGTCAGTAGCAACTACTCGTTTGCCGGTAGCAAGCGCAATACCCAATGGATGGAACTTACCGGTGCCGATAAAGAGAATTTCGTCGGCTTCCACGTATCTGGCAGAGCAATAGCAGCAACCCAAAACCTGGCCAGGATACTTAACGCGGCATAAAGCTGATCCTATGAACCCTTCAATTTCATGATCCTTAAGAACTCCCAATGCTTGAGCAAGTTTGTGTACATGCTGGACTGTAGTTGCCAAGCCCACACGTTTCGATTTGAGATAGGGAACAGCTTTTTCCACGGCCTCATTTATGTCCACTTCCATCCTTGCTTCCAGATAGATAATTTTGGCCGAACTCTCTCCAAGTTCAGAGTGTCCCAAATGAAAAAACAGATCTACCTCATCACATAGTGCAAGATCAATGTCGCAGGCGCCAAAACAAGGATCGCCAGAAACAATCACATCCACTCCTGTGTTTTCAGAAATCTCTTTGGCAATCTCGGGCAAAGCCCGTTTCAACCCTTCTGGCGCCTGTATGCCTATCCGTTTAACTCCGCTGCGGCGAATCCGTTCTATGGCATCAAGCATATCCACGTTCAGGCTATATCCAATGGTCGAGAGTGCTTTGGCCACTTCGATAAACCTCCTCGAGCCTTTTGACCACTTTTTCCACTCTTTCTAGATCGAAATCCCTTTCATCCACTAAAAATGAGATAATTTCATCAGCCTTTGGCCTAGAAATCTTGATCCTATATTCATCTGAAACGTCTGGGCGAAGAAAGAATTCTCGGATCTCATCGTAGTTCTCTATCTTCTCTTCTTGCTTCTCTAACACCGATTCAAGGTCGCCATTTTCCTTAATGAGTTTAAGCCCCGTCTTGGGACCGACGCGATATAGCCCTGAGTTATAATCAGTACCGCAAATAATAGCTATTTCAACCAATTGTTTATGAGTCAATCCTGCTTTTGCTAATTCTTCGTCCAGGAATATTATTTCTGGACTGACGTCGATATAAATATTTTTTTTGGGAAGTTTACGTTTGCCAGTTATGGCCAGATTCCTGACTAAACGAGGCGCTCCAAAAAGCAAGGAATCATAGTCCTGACTCCCAACCGCATATACATCTCCTCTGGTGGCCATATAGGACGCCTGCGCTTCCCCTTCGGAGGGGGCTTGAACAACTGGCAGACCCATAGCCTCAATAAGCCTCCTAGCATCCACTAGCATCTCGTCATTGAGCTTTGATGCGGCCTGGGCATATTTGAATCCGTTCTCACCTATGGAACGTGCCTCTTCCCAGTCCTCTGCAGCCTTCATCCTAATCTCTGCTCTATCCTTTAGAGTGCCAGCTTTCAGTCGGAACGGCTCACCATCTAATACAAATGATATTTTTACGCCAAGCTCTAGCAGGTTTGTCGTTCTATATAGGAGCCCCGATAGATGCGATGTGATTCGCCCAGCACTATCCATGAGAGGCGTTCCATCCTTCTGACGAATTATGCTAAGGAATTGGTAAAGTGTATTGAAAGTATCAACTGCAACCCATCTTCCTGACAGGTCTTTTATTTCGATAGTTTTCTTTTGCAGCAAGTCCCCGAGATCAACGCCCATAGCAGATACCTAATCTAATTATCAGATACTCTCAAAACTCATAAGTATTTGGAGCTGTCGTTATCATGAACCTCATCCCGATGGAAAGACAACAGACACAAGAGCTCATATTTAAATTTCTGCAAAGCATATTCAATGATATTTGGTCTTCATATAACAAATAGATCGATTCTAGGCTTAACAGTTCTTAAGCGTATTTATATAAAAATTATTTATAATTTGTAACATCTAATTTAGACAACACATTTTAAATACGAGTCTTCCTTGAGATACTAACTGGAGAGGTATTAATGATTGAGATTACAGAAGCAGCTGCCAAGGCGCTTGAACGCAGTCAAGTTGAAGGTAAGGTAATTAAAATGTTCTTAGCTGCCATAGATTCAACAGGTGCAAACTATGGCCTGGCCTTAGGTGATCCAGAGAACGAAGATGTGATACTTGAGGACCGTGGCATCAAGATTCATATTAATCCTTCAGATGTAGAGCTTTTGAGAGAGACGATAATTGATTTCATAAACGATGAAAGAGGCACAGGTTTCATAATACGTGGGCCCGAAGATGACATAGCTTCTTGTCATTCCTGCGCCCAGGTAGATACATGTGATCATGATCACACGGCCTGCGATCATGAGCATGACTGTGACTGCGACTGTGACTGTGACTAGAAAGGTGCAATCCTAGCTAAAGTCTTAGAGAACCTAAATTTTATTAAAAAAAATGATTTATTGCTAACCATTTGGAATTGATCGGTTCTGAGGTTATTTTATAAATTCCTAAAATTTTGCTGAACTCGGCAAATAGCATTGCTCTGTCTAAAGGCTGATCCTTTGATTCTTATTGCCTGATTGTCTTTGTCTTGGGAATTGAATAAGCGAAAACGATTATTATAAACCTCAATCGTAAAAGGGCTGAAAGTTCAAGAAATATACTTCAAACAGGAGATGCTTATAAATTGAGATAATATATTGTTCAATGGTACGCTTTGAAAAAACATTTCCTCAATACTACGGATAGTTACCATAGATACGGACTCTCCTCACTCAGCTGGGAAGTCACCCTTTCGGTAATGCTTGAAAATCCACAGAGCCCCTGCAGAAGCATCCTCAGGAAAAGTGATTCATTCGGCAATCTTCTCTTCGACTACCTCTGCACGGTCCTCCCGATGGACCGCATCCATCACCTCGTAGAGATCGGAGGAGGGTACGGCCACCTGATGAGAGATTTCTTAAAACGGAATAACATGCTCAGCGCAACAATGATAGACCTCTCACCGTTCCTCCTCTCGCAGCAACAAGAAACGCTCCAGGAACATGATGTACAGTTTATCCAGGAGAATTTCTTGGAAATAAATGATTCAGTTTTATCTGACATCGACCTCGCAATACTAAATGAGGTCATCGGAGATTTCCCCACAGCCTGCGAGATTCCACGAAATACACTATTCGATTACTATGAACCGGTGGACACGCTGCTTAATGAGGTACGACGCATTTACAATTCCTATAGAATTGCACTGCCTGTTGCAGATAACTTCACATTAAACCTGGGTGCAATCCAAGCTCTTGAGAAACTCTGTGCCGCTCAGGTCCCTTACATATATATCAGCGAACACAGCTGTGAGGCCCGCGTGCCAAAAGAATTGGCGGGACTGCTGGAACTTGCAGTTGCAGGAGATCCTGAGTGCATAAGACTTAAGGGGCACGATGAGTATACAATTCGCTTCACAGACCTTGAACGAGTCGCCACTTTTTTTGGATATAGCTCTCGGCGAGGCCAATACCTCGATTTCGTTGAACCTGTAATTGATCAGAAAGTCGCTTTTATTATGCATTTGGGTCCTTCAAGAATCGACCGATACGAGATTATCCAACAGTTCATCGAGGATTTAGCTAAATACGAATATCTGATTCTCAGCCTACCCCCAGAGAAATTGAGATCATGAACAAACATCTCGAAGAAGGCCTACAATGCAATCAATCTGTTGACTCAATTCATAATCCAATAAGCAAAAGATATTTTAATAAAAAAGGAAAAAATTAAAAGATCCCGATTAAACAATCTTCGGGATCCCGTCTACAGCTTCTGGATTCATAAGGGTGGATATATCTCCCACCGGTTGACCCATTGCCTTAGCCCTGATAACACGACGCATGATCTTGCCAGATCTAGTCTTGGGTACGTCGTTGACGAAGTAAACCGCCTCGGGCATGCCTACCGGTCCCAGTGTTTTCCTGATATGGGCTATAAGTTCCTTCTTGAGGTCTTCACTGGGTTCAACTCCTGATCTCAGGATGGCGAAGACGATTATGACCTCGCCTTTCACCTCATCGGGTTTGCCTATAACTGCGGCTTCCGCCACTTTGGGATGCGAGACAGCTGCAGACTCCACCTCAGAATTGCCTAGCCTGTGGCCTGCAACTTTTAGGACGTCGTCAATGCGTCCTTGGATCCAGAAATAGCCATCTGCGTCTTCTCTGCCCTTGTCGCCTGCCAAATACACGCCAGGAGCCACTTTCCAATAATGCTCCCAGTAAGTCTTCATGTACCTTGCAGGATCCTTGTAGAAGTCTCTGAGCATCGTTGGGTAGGGCGTCATGATCACTACATTTCCACCCTCACCAGTGGGTACCTTGTGTCCAGACTCGTCCCATACTTCGGTGTTGTATCCGGGCAGCGGCATGGTACACGATCCTGGTTTCAATGGCGTTGTGGGTAACGGCGAATTGATGAATGTTCCCGTCTCCGTCTGCCACCAGGTGTCCATGATCTGGAGCTCGCCTCGGCCGATATTAGTGCGGTACCAAATCCAGGCTTCGGGATTGATGGGCTCGCCAACAGTTCCCAGTAGCCTCAAGCTCTTCAAGTCGTATTTATCTGACCACTGGGCGCCTGCCTTCATGAACATCCTTATGGCCGTGGGCGCAGTATACAGCACATTTACCTTATGCTCCTGTATTATAGACCACCATCTTCCAAAGTCCGGGAAGTCGGGTGATCCTTCATACATTATGCTGGTTACACCCAGAGAAAGAGGCGCGTACACAATGTAACTGTGTCCGGTAACCCATCCGATGTCTGCCGTGCACCACCACACATCATTGTCTTTCAGATCGAAAACCCAATGCAACGTCTGCGGGCACCCAACCACGGTTCCGCCCTGAGCATGTTCGATACCTTTGGGCTTGCCGGTTGTTCCCGAGGTATAAAGGAGATACAACCTGTGCTCGGGGTCTAGTTGCTCGCAATCGCACTCTGTCGACTGATCCTTTACCAGGTCATGCCACCAGATGTCTCGTGGATTCCATTTGACCTCGTTTCCGCATCGTTTATAAACAATCTGCTTCTCGACACTTGGCGCGGTCAGGAGGGCCTCATCTGCCGATTCCTTCAAGGGCACTACTTTTCCACGCCTCCAGAATCCATCAACCGTGATCGATATCCTTGACCCACCGTCTATGACTCTGTCGCCGTAGGCTTTGGAGCTGAATCCGGAGAAGGTCACGCTGTGGATGATTCCCAGCTTTGCACAAGCCAGCATAGCTATGGGCAATTCGGGTATCATGGGCATGTATATGCTTACTATGTCTCCCTTCTTGATTCCCAGGCTCTTTAGACCATTAGCTAGCTTGTTCACCTCTTTATATAAATCACCGTAAGTGAACTTCCGGACATCGCCCAATGGCTCTCCGACTCCGATATAAGCGACTTTGTCCTTCTTGGCCCCCTTAGCATGCCTGTCAACACAGTTGTAAGTAGCATTGATCAACCCTCCCAAAAACCATTTGGAATAAGGCGGCTTCCAATCGAGAACTTTGTCGAACGGCTTGAACCAAGTCGCATATTCTTTGCCCATCTCGCCCCAGAACTCCTCCAAGTTCGCAGAGGCCCAAGTACGCAGCTCTTTCTCGGTTTTGAATCCCTTTTTCTTCATATACTGCATGACGTTAGAATTCTCCACCAAATCCTTGGGTGGGTGAAATAATCTCGTCTCTTCAAGCAGAACACTTGTCTTTTCACTTCCGGCCATTTTACAACCTCTTTTAAACTAATGCTCCGGTTTCCTTCTTAGATGGATTGTGACTAAAAATCCCAATTTGTTCTTCCTAAGATTTTTGTCCTAGATCCCTCAAATTGAAACACAGGAAACTCAAGAGTTAGCGTTTAGACATGTTTTTATTCGTTTATAAATCTAACGCGAAACGATTTTCAAAACTATTTATCATTATAATTGTTAATTATTCTGAAACTGAAAACAAAAAACTACAGAGAAATTTTTCATAAAGTGGTAAAAGTGGTAAAATGGGAGCTAATCCAATGAAACCCAAAGATGATTTAAAAAAAAAGAGAAGCTTCCCGAGAATATCAAACGATCTTCGGGATAGCCTCTACAGCCTCTGGATTGGCCAAGGTGGAAATATCACCGGGATCTTGGCCCATTGCCCTAGACCGGATCACACGACGCATGATCTTGCCAGATCTAGTCTTGGGCACGTCCTTGACGAAGTATATCGCCTCTGGCGTGGCCAGCGGTCCAAGTTCCTTCCTGATATGCGCGGCCAGCTCCTTCCTAAGCTCCTCGCTCTCCTTGACCCCTTCCTTCAGGCAGGCGAAAACGATTATTACCTCGCCCTTGACTTCATCTGGCTTGCCTATGACCGCCGCCTCGGCTACCGCTGGATGGCTAACAGCTGCGGACTCGACCTCTGAGTTGCCTAGCCTGTGGCCGGCGATCTTCAGGACGTCGTCAATACGACCCTGGATAAAGAAGTATCCGTCCTCGTCCCTTCTGCCCTTATCACCAGCCAGGTAGTATCCGGGATGGGTCTTCCAGTAGAACTCCCAGTAAGTCTGCATATATCGTGCAGGATCCTTGTAGAAGTCTCTGAGCATTGCTGGCCATGGAGTGGTCTGTACTACATTGCCGCCCGACCCCACCGGCACAGGATCTCCTTGATCATCCAGGACGTCCACGCCGAATCCTGGAAGCGGCAGGGTAGCCGAGCCTGGCTTCAGAGGCGTGATGGGCAGCGGTGATACGGCAAAGGTGCCCGTCTCGGTCTGCCACCAGGTGTCCATGATCTGAAGCTGATCCCGGCCGATGTTCTTCCTGTACCAGATCCATGCCTCCGGGTTGATGGGCTCGCCAACGGTTCCTAGCAGCCTCAGGCTCTTCAAGTTGTACTTAGCAGGCCACGCCTCACCGGCCCTCATGAACATCCTTATTGCTGTGGGCGTGGTGTAGAGCACTGTCGTCCCGCTCTCCTCTATGATGGACCACCATCTTCCGATATCCGGATAATCCGGCGATCCCTCGTACATGACACAGGTAGCGCCGAGATTGAGAGGACCATAGACGATATAGCTGTGGCCCGTGACCCATCCGATGTCTGCTGCGCACCACCAGACGTCGTCCTCTTTCAGGTCGAAGACCCAATGCAGAGTCTGAGGCGGACCTACCATATATCCACCCTGTGCATGCTCAATACCCTTGGGCTTGCCTGTGGTTCCTGAGGTGTAGAGGATGTACAACCTGTGCTCGGAGTCCACGAAAACCGGATCGCACTCGCTGCTCTGGTTTGCACAGAGCTCATGCCACCAGACATCCTTCCACGTACCCGTGTTCATCGGGACCTCATTTCCAGCTCTCTTGTAGACTATCTGATGCTTGATTTTGGGGCACTTTGCCAGGGCCTCGTCTGCCTGCTTCTTCAGCTCAACTATCTTCCCGCGCCTGTAGAACCCGTCGATGGTGATCGATACTATTGAGTCGGCATCTTCCACCCTAGCCGCATAGGCGCCAACGCTGAAACCTGAAAAGACTACGCTGTGGATGGCGCCGATCTTTGCGCAGGCCAGCATCGCAATAGGTAGTTGCGGTACCATCGGGAGGTATATGCTTACTTTGTCGCCTGCCTTCACGCCCAGGCTCTTGAGACCATTGGCCAGCTTGTTGACCTCTCTGTATAGGTCGCCGTAGGTGAGCTTCCAGACCTCGCCCTGGGGCTCTCCATAGCCTATGTAGGCGAGCTTGTTCTTCCTCCAGGACTTGGCGTGCCTATCAACACAGTTGTAGGTAACGTTGATCTTACCTCCCAAGAACCACTTCGCGTAGGGTGGCTTCCAGTCCAAAACCTGCGTGTAGGGCTCGTGCCAGTCCGCATAGGTCTGAGCCATCTCGTCCCAGAAGTCGACGTAGTTCTTCTGGGTCCAATCTCGCATCTCCCTCTCATCAGTGAAGCCCTTCTTCTTCATCCACTGCCAAACATTAGAATTTTTTACCAGATCTTCTGGAGGCTTGAATACTCTCTTCTCCTCCATAAGAACTTTGGTTGTAACCGTCTCCTCAGCCAAATTCTTTCCTCCTTTTTTGACGTAATGCTTCAAATGAGCAAGCTTTGAGCACAATAACCGGAATTCCTTTTGAGAATCTCCTAAAAAGGCTATAGCTGTCCGCAAAGCACAGAAGCATCATTCATCGTTATTCATTTCCATTATTAATAAGGTTAATGGTATCTTCGATAAGAGATTATAAAATATATTTAATAATTTTACTCAAACTCGATAAAAGCAGAGATCTACAGATTCTTAATAAAGAAAAGTTTGAATTGGATTAGGGCGGATTTGAAAAGTTTTTTTGAGAAACTATATCGCTACAAGGTTACAATCTAATTCGATAGAGAAAATATTTTTCCCATCATGTAGAAAGAGTTGGACCTCATTACCCATACCCTTTACCAACTTCCTAAGGGCGGCTTTCCTAGGATGACAACACCCGTGTAATTTTCAGTGCGAGCCTTCATGCTGCTTCCCTTACCTTGCTCTGTAACTAACATCCACAAGCATCTCCCGAGAAGGCGACGGTTCCGTTCGCTGGCCATACGCAACCACATCTGAGTAACGATCCTCGACCTCTCCTTCTTTATGCGGTCTGGCATATCGTAAAGCTTCATCGCGGATGTGCCCGGCCTCTTGGAGTACCGAGTTATATTGACTTTATCCGGATTGACTTCCTCGATTATTCTCATAGTCCTGACGAAGTCTTCTTCCTCTTCTCACGGAAACCCGACTATGACATCAGTCGCTAGGCTAATCTCCGGGAAATCCTCCCTTAAGGATTTTATGATTCTCAAAAAGTCCTCTGCAAGATATCCGCGCCCCATCGTATCTAGAATCCTGTCGGAGCCGGACTGCACGGGCATGTGAATGAATTTATAGACCTTCGGACTCCTAATAACCTCAATCAGATCCTTCAAAATGGGCTTGGCTGTGGTGGGAATCATCATACCCACACGTATCATGAATCTACCCGGATTCTTTATAAGCTCCTGCAGTAACTCAGGCAGGTTAGTGCCTATATCCAGAGCGTAAGCTGCAGTATCCTGAGCTGCAAGCTGAATCTCGACCATTCTTTCCTTTACAAGCTTTTTTACCGATTCGACTATATCATCCGGCCTTCGACTATCCAATTCCCCACGTGCCTTTCTTACAATGCAATAGCTGCAAGCACCTATGCAACCTTCGGCAATGTTCACTATGCCACAGAGGTCCAATCTCGCAGGATCGAATGAAAACAGATTGAGTCTTTGAACTCGAATAATCCTGAAATCCAGCAAAAATTCCATTGGCAGAGACTCTACTCAAGATTCCCAAGCATTTTCTGCAGTCTATGCATTTGAGTGATTCCGGCAAAGCAACAGAAATACATCCCGCTATAATCAGACGATCACCCTGCAATTGGCGTAGTCTACGCATGATCTTTCGCTCCGTTTTCTCCGTGACAGCACAAGTATTTATCACGAATAATTCTGCCTTTTCAGGATCGGAAGGGAAATGGCCCTCCTGAACCAAAGCGGCTTCAAAATCCTTAGAATTACCAAAGTTGGCTGTGCATCCATAGGTTTCCAAATAGAATCTCATTCGCCCATCCTAAGTGCAGCAAGCTCCTCGCGTCTGACCTGATAAAGTCCTACAATGATACCCATAACCGCTGGAGCTAAAAAAAAGCCGCTAATTCCAGCCATAATTCCTCCGCCGATAAAGGATAGCATCACTAGCAGAGGATGGATCGACGATTTGACCGAGACCAAATATGGCCTAATCAGCAGTTCCGACGGCAAATAAATGAAACAAGCAGAGACTGCGAAAAAGATTAAAGCATCACTTAAGCCAATTGTGAAAAATCTGTACAGAGCCACCGGCAATAATACCATCCAAGCTGTAAAAATAGGAATCATTCCAGCTATGAAAACAAAACATGCCGCTGTGAAGGGTCGAGGAACTCCGAATGCATAAAAAACTAGAGCAGCTAAAAAACTACCCAAAAGAGAGGTATATATTGTAGCAATAAAAATGCCACTAAGGATCCCATCGATACGTTCAATATACCTCCGATAGATCTCGATTTTCTCCAGGGGCATGAGGCTCATTACCGATTCTATAAACCTCTCACCGTCCAACAGCAAAAAATAGCATACGACTATGGAAATAAGCAGATTGAATAATGCTAAGGAGACAGTCCGGCCAATGCTAAGCACATGTATGGAAGAAACCAAAGGTGCGACTATCTCCATAATATTTTGTAGGTTGCCAGCTAGCCCTTTGCCAACAAATTCAGGTATCTCTAGCCCTATTATGATGTTATAAAATGCGCTCCTAATAACCTCCTGGTTTTGAGCTATATTCAAGATCTGATTGGCAATCTCAAGCATTGCCAATCCAAATATCAAGAATAGCGGTACAATGATTGAAAGTGAAGCCGCTAATGCGCCTAGTTTCCTCCTGGTCTTGAACAGATCTCTGACCGGGCGACCAACATAGGCGAACACCGTTCCGAGGATTAGACCATCTATAAACGGAGATAAAAAATATAAGATTAATACCAAAGAGATTATAGCAACAATTAATGGTCCCATGTGTTCTGAAAACCAGCTGCTTTTTTTGCTATCCAAGTAACGCACCTTTATAATTCTTTACGCTCAAATAATTGTGAGTGATGGTTAATGAACATTTTTGAAATTAACCTCAAGAAATTGAATCATATGATCCCTTCGATCAAAGGTTCTTTGAGCATGAAAATGTTGTTTTACGATAAATTCAGAAGAAAGCCCACGATCTTTAGTCGTGGGATGAATTCGTACACTTCCTAGTTAAGTATATATACTTGCCAAGTCTCTATATAATTGATGGCAAAAGATAGATGGACACATAGCAATACCAC
>JALHSR010000092.1 GCA_022865315.1 Methanotrichaceae archaeon
AAAGCATGAAGAAGCTCATATCTGATCAATGGAATACCCTCTCATGTTCGATCAGTTATGCCAAAGGATGGATACGGAGATTCTTAGTGCGAACTGACTACAATACATTCTAATTATTAGAAGTTGTGCGGAAGACTATAATCTCGATATTTCAAGACTTCTTTTGCCAGATTTTCAATGATACCTATGCTATTATCCAAGCTATCGTAGTTTTGCACAATTAAACCAGCAGAAACCTCGCCTGCGGATTTCTCTGACAAATACATATAATGAGAGTTAACTTGCATTTGGCTGAAGCCATGATTTTTAAGATATTCGCGGCCCCAACGGCTTTCAAGTATGTATTTTTCCACCGGATCATTTGAAGAAAACTCAAACACACTCATCAAATGGTCATCCTGAATGCGATTCAACCTTTCATTTAGCTCTTCCCGTTTTTGTTTGATGTCGCTCGGCTTATAACCTGGTGGTTCATCGATGAGAATATCCCTCGATATTTCAAGAGATTCTTCCAATGCTGATCGAGCTTTGGTGATGAGAGATTGGAGCTTTTTCTCGGTCAGGCTGTCGATATTGTTAACAATTGCCTTCAGAGCAGATTCAATAGAATGAAGTGGACTACGGAGTTGGCTTTTTATGCTGCTATCTGTTTCGGCCTGTAATATTGTATCTACTCTCGCTATCAACTCCCTTACATCTTTGGACAGATTTTTATAAGGCGCAGAGCTTTTGCGGGTCGACATAATCATCTAACAAGCTGTTTTATTATTTAACGTATTTTCTGAATAACATGGAGAGCGAATTAAAGGCAAGGGAGTCTCAAGGTTGTAAGCTTCCTGAAAAGATGAACTTGGATATCGTACACCTCGGCCAGCATCTCCTTTGCTGCCTGAATCTCGAACTGCTTGGGATTGACCGTATCGCAATGGATACCTCAACCGCTACGCATAGACCATATCAAGAGAACGCCTCCAATATAGCTTGGTTCAAATCAGCCTAGTTTCATCCATAAGAGAATTACCAAATATGAGGCAGCAAACGATAACGCCTTTCCTGGCAATATTCAATGTAGCCGGGCAAGCCCCTGAGCAACACCTTTTCTTCGTTGAGAATCCGCCACACCATGATTGGAATATAAAAGAGGAAGATAGATTCAGCCCACCAAGAACCAAGTGCTATCGGTGTAAGCAAGATCATAACCAAGGACCCTAAGTACATAGGATGGCGAATAATTGAGTAAGGGCCTGTAGTAATAACTTTTTGATTCTCCTCAACCTCAATCGTGCGAGCTGCATAGCTATTCTTTTTAAAAACCCAGAAAATGAGACAATAGCCAAGGAACACTCCTGCATCTGCTGCAAGTACTATAGATGACGATACTTGATTCAATCCGTGCTGGTGCAGATCATAGCCGATAGCGAGAAATCCTGCAATTAATACGGCGCTTCCCAGGAAAATTATTGTTCGTTGTTCGGGCTCTTTTTCTTTATACTTCATCCGCCGCTCAAGCAGCTCGGGATCGGCTTCAAGGAAATAGGTCACTGCCGCAAGCATAGGTATGATTAGAACTGCCCAGTAGATCCACCCCTGCCAGTAATACAATGTACTCGCCATCGCATAAAGGATAACAGGAATTATAAAGGCTGCTAGCCCGAACCGGATTATTATTTGCTTTCTTAGTGCATTCAGCCTCTTCTGCTCAATGATGCATCTCCTCCTATTGCTGGTAACAGGTAATTTTCACTCTACTTTTGAAATAAAATCTATTGCAGCCTCGAATATATCCTCATCTCTGAGATAATCCTTCGGGCGAGCCCGTCACCTAGTAATCGAATTCGACTCCCATCAGTAATTCTCAATTATCACCGTGCAGGCTAGCTCATGGGCAATGCTTCCCATGCATGGCCTGATCCTTCATCTTCTGCCAGGTCTTGGGAGTCAGTCTTAGGTGGATCTCGGGGGCTTTCCTCGAAGTGGAAGACGCGGTCAGCAAGTTTTAGCTAGATCATCCAAATAGCATAGTACAGCAGCACTCCTCCGGAGGCTG
>JALHSR010000093.1 GCA_022865315.1 Methanotrichaceae archaeon
CGTTTCCAATTTTTAGCTTTAGCGTTCGTTTTACAAGCTCGGAGATGAAATCTTCCGCGATGGTTTCCGCAACGTAAACGCGGTTAACGCTAATGCAAATCTGCCCCATATTGGAAAATGCTCGTTGGACGCATGCAGAAACTGCTTTATCAAGTGAAGCATCCTCACATACAATGAACGGTGATTGGCCGCCTAACTCCAGAGATATGCGTTTTATGTGCTGAGCAGCACGGGACATGATCCACTGGCCAGTGCTTGTCTCCCCAGTGAAGGCGATCTTGCGGCTAATGGGATTTTCCACCAACTCTGCACCCACCTCGCTTCCTTTTCCATTGACAACGTTAACCACTCCCCGCGGAACTCCAGCATCATTTACGATTTTAACAAATTCTGTGGCCGCCAAAGGTGCTAGGCTGGGAGGTTTGGCCACCACGGTACAACCTGCCGCCAATGCCGGGCCCACCTTCCAGGCTAATAGATCAACAGGAAAGTTCCATGGAGTAATCAGCGCAGCTACTCCAATAGGCTGCCTGATTACCAGACTCTTTGTCTTGAGATTGTAGCCATTGATCCACTGACCGAAGTTGCGTTTGCCTTCTTCTGCATAATATTCTAATGCATCCGCTGATGCTAATATTTCACGTTTGGCATCCCTGATAGGTTTTCCTTGTTCCAAAGTCAGCAGTCTGGCAATTTTCTCGACTTGCTGTCGAACAAGCTCAGCAGCATCATATAGCAATTCTGCCATTTCTTTGGGTGCAGTCTCTGACCATTCTGAAAAGGCTTTCTGAGCTGCTTCGAGAGCTTGGCGAGCATCCTGGCGATTTCCAACTGCTACCTTGGCAACGGGCTCTTGATTTGCTGGATTCAGAATGGTCGCTATCTCACCCGAAAGAGAATCTACGAGTTCTCCATCGATCAACATTTTGGAATAAAACATGAAATCCTCAAACAGAAACTTTAACGACCATTTTCATCTTCCGTTTCCCGGTCAATTTTCAAATCCTTTGTGGATATGCTTCATCCATTTCTTTGCCAGATCATCAGGATATATATTTATAAACTATTTATATTTTTATACATATTAAGTAATGATAGACTCATTGTCACCTACTAAAAATTGCTATACTCTCGCCTTGCTGCAAAACATGTCCTCGCATGGCATTTTCTAGATCGCCTCTAGAGGATCCAGGTTTCAGGTCTAGCATCTTGTCCAGGCCATAGCCACGGAAGAAATACCTGTGCGGTTTGCCTGGAGGCGGGCAAGGCCCCATATAGCCTACTCTTCTGAAGTCGTTCATGCCCTGTACGGCTTTGATAGGCTTAGAGACGGATGGACTGTTGGATATTCCTGCAGGAATGACGCTTATTGGCTCGATATTCCAAATTAGCCAATGAGTGAAGATGCCAACCGGCGCATCGGGATCGTCAACTATAACAACTACTGAAGTAGCATTAAGACCTGATATCTCCATTTTTGGGGATATATTCTTTCCTTCGCAAGTGTTTTCTATCGGAACTCGGTCAAAACCTAGCTTTACTTCGATCTTTTGCATATCATCATCTACTCCTTTAGCGGCTGCCAATAATATTGTGATGAACAGTAAAGTGACTGCAATCAATGGTTTCATATGTCATTTCTCCTTTGGAATGACCAGTAATGATGCTCGAATGTATAGATTATATTAAGAATCTGATAAGAGTTAAATCTAATTATGCATGTTTTCTCTGAGAATTCTTTGTTGGATCCAATCTTTTTCGCTTTATTTATCCTCGTCTCTTGATCTAAAAGATCAGTTAAGTCACGGCGGATATTCTATCAGTTTCCTCTTACAAGATTATGAGAATGCCTCCTATGTAGCCTGATTTATTGGCTTGTCGTAAGCTTACAAATCTATTGAATTTGCCCATATGAGCAAGTTGCTTCGCCTTATCACAAACCTTAATATTAAAATGATGCAGGGACGAGAAAGTAAAACCAGAGCGCTATCATAAGGTAGAACGCAAGTAATTGCACCCCTTCCATCCAGTTCGAAACTCCATCGCTAGAAATGACGATAACGCTGGAAACTGCCAGTAATAGCGCAAGCACCTGGAATATGCCAAAATAAAGCGTCATTTCCTGGCCTACTAGTGAACTAATGAGTGCCAGTAATGGGGCAACAAAGAGCGCGTCTTGCATGGCAGAATTAGATGCTATGGATAACGATAATTCGAGATCGTTGCGCAGCGCCATCCTAACGCCAACCAATATATCTGAAAAAGTGCCAGCTAGCGGAAGGACAATTAGACCCAAGAATAGTGGGCTCAATCCCATACTTTGGCCGAAGGGCTCCATCGAGCCGCTCAAGATCTCACTGACAATCGCCACCCCGAGAGTTGCGGCCACTAGAAGGCCTGTGGCTTGACGAATGCTCCACTTCGATCCTTCAATGGATGCTGTTGCTTCGATCATCTCCTCTTCGACCTTCGACGGTTGGCGGAATTGGAAAATGACTTGCAGTCCATAGATTGCCAATAGGATAATAGCAATCAACCGGCTCAATGTGATAAGTGCTGGTTCTTGGAAGCTAGTGCTTATGATCTTATGAAACTCGATCTGATGTACAAATCCCAGAAGAGTTGGCAATAAGAGTCCAGTTACAGCCAGCATCATCATTGACGCTGCTATCCCGACCATTTCTCTATCGAAACGCTGAATGCCGTTTTTCAACCCACCAAGGAGCTGGCTAAGTCCCACTATCACAATGAGACTCATCAGGATGGATCCAACAATTGATGCTTTGACAATTTCAGTCTGGCCGGAACGAAGCAGGGCAAAAAGGAGAATCAGCGAGACAATCGTCCCGAATGTAGCATTCAAGAGCGAGCCAACTTTTGGACCTGCATGATAAGCTAGAACTTCCGTAGCATCACCAATAAGACTAGCCAGTGGAATCAGGCCAAGGATGGATAATGCGAATACTACTGGCGGGCTGAATGAAAGTACCCAGGCAATTATAGCTAACAGCGGGAAAACTAGAAGGTAACGAATAAGATTACTCAGAACGTCCACCTGTCAAATATAATTTTAGTTCGGATTCAATCAACCCCCCATTTAAGCCTGGATTACTAAGTGTCAGTTTGATGATATAAAGATCATGCAGGCTAACTGCCGGAGATTTGCCAATAATTGATCCAATCTTCCTTATGCAGAGAGTATCATTATTGAATCATGCCGATAAGACGTAAATCGACCAAATAGAATTTCATAGGTCTGTGAATAAGTCTGGGAATATCTTGGTTTTCCTCGAAGCAAATCTAGTCAGTCCGTGAAATTCTAATTTGTAATTACAGAAATAGCAAGACAGGAAATATATTGGCAAAATAGTAGCTTTTTACAAAGGTTTTACCAATGGAAACAGACTATCTCGATCAGATCGCATCGTACAATACAAGAAAGGCTCAACCTATAGCCAAAAAATGCGCTCTTCTTGTCATTGATATGCAAGAGTTTTTCCGCTCCTTTACACCGGACATAATTGATAATGTGTTAATGCTCATCGAGGGCTTCCGAGCTAATGAAATTCCAATCATCTTCACTCGGCATGGACATAAAAATCTGAAGGAAGATGGAGGGTTGCTTGCCATATGGTGGGAGAACCATGTTATGTATGGTTCTCCAGAATGGGAACTTTTAGAAGAGATTCATGTAAAAAAGGGCGACATCGTTCTCGATAAGAACAGATACAGCGCCTTCTGGGGAACAGGGCTCAGTGAACGCCTCCGCTCCAAGAATGTGGATGAAGTCGTCATCACTGGCGTAATGACTAATTGTTGCTGCGAAACAACAGCCAGGGATGCCTTCATGAGAGACTTTAATGTCTTTTTTGTTTCAGATGCAACGTCTACCGAGAATGTTGACCTCCATTTGGCCTCTCTCAAGAACCTCGCTTTTGGTTTTGCCTATATTGTGAATACCGAGTTCTTATGCCGCACCTTATCCAACACAGGATAAAAAAATGTCGGGCATTAGCAATAGAGGGATATACGGACACCAATTTAAGGTCATCTAATCACAATCTTCTATGCGATAAACAGCATCGTTATTCGCTAATGCTCTATGACCAATTGGACATTGCAAGACCCCTGACATGATAAGCATTAAAAGTATTGTGATAAATCCATATAGGCGGACTTATTCTTAGCCTAGGATTAATTCCAAATACTATATTAACGACTGATCGTCAGTCATCAAGATGGTGCAGGAAATAATATGGAAGATGGCCAGTAAAATCCGATTCCTATGAAAGATGCAAATGAGAAAATTCTTTTTTTCCAATGAAAGGTCCGCTGATCATCGAAACTAAAGACACGATGACTTCAAATCTTTCCCACGCCGAAGATCTTCCTTAACAGACTTCCGCCAGATTTATACTCAATCTTAGGCCATTTCAATGAGTTTGAATTGGTTCTTGCTGCCTCAAGCCTGTCGAAGGCCGAGCTGTTCTTATCTGATATAATTGGTGTGCTCACGCCTCCGTGTTTAGATTTCCTAGCTCTTACGTCTACAGTTATTGGGCGCTCGATTTCATTGCTGACCAGCATAGCTATGCCCGGCGGGAGACTCTTGATCTCCTCCTCCAGCTCAATGGTCATACCTTCCAGACCCTTGCTCAAAGCCTTTAGATCGTTAGGATTGGTCACTCTCATAATGATCTGGGTGTTGCATTGAGATAAGACATTCTTGTCAACGCGCGCCGGCCTCTGGCTAATAACCATAAGGCCCAAGCCAAATTTTCGGCCCTCGGCAGCTATGGTCCTAATGATATTTGTGCTGGCAGCATTTCCTGTGCCTCGCTCTGGTATGTAGTTATGCGCTTCCTCGATAACCAACATGCCAGGAGATATCAACTGACGCTTCCGAGCCTCAAATATTTCGGTTAAAAGCTTAGCAACTATCATGGCCTGAAGTTCAGGAATGATGCCGGTCATGTCCATAACCGAAGCCCTGCCCGGCCTTAATAGCTCATCTAGAGGTGTCTCCGAACTCGAGTATAGTCCTAGCTCTAGCAAAGATTCCAGATGCCCTACTAGGTTCCATTTCACTTTGGAGTTGCTTCTTACTACTTGATCGATAATGTCCTCAAGGGAATAGGGATCGATTTCTGCGCTCAATGCACTGATAGTCTCATAGAGTAGCCCTATCTGACCGCTGCCGTTCTCAGGAGGTATCATCTTGGCCAACTCTCTTGCCGACAAGTTAAGCCCATAGAACCGGAAAGGCCGATCTGCCCGGAGGTTTGTGGCCATATCTGTTGGTGTATAAACCACTACATCATAACCTCTAGGCTTCAAATTAAACTTGGCGAAATCCCCTTCTCTATTAGGCTCTTTCATGGAGATGTACTCGCCATGAGGATCTATGATTAGGAGTGCCACATCCTTCTCTAATAACTCCTCAAGGATGACAGCAGCGGTGTAGGATTTTCCAGACCCTGTTTTGGCCAATACAGAGCAATGCTTTTGAACTAGAGTATTAGCATCTAGCTCAACGCATATATTGTACCCCCGTAGTTGGCCTATATACAATTCACCCTTAGAGAGACCTAAAGCAGTTTTAATTAGCTTATCATCCGCTAAGAATACCGGATCGCCCGGACGAACCGGAGTCGTAGGAAGGTGAAGTCTTCCGTTGCCCCCTACACCCATCACCCGAGCTTCTGCCAATACAATCTCACGACCGGCACGCTTATTGTCCGATCCGTTAAACTGATTTATGCTGAAAGCAGTATTGGACCTTCTCAAATTTTCAACCCTGGCAAGGACCCAATCTTTTCCATCAGCCTTGGCTTTAACATAGGTTCCGTTTCCTATCATTCTGCTGATCAGAAATCTAAATTCGATCGGACTAGTCTCTCCAACAATAGTGCCAACAGATCCATTTATAAATGATCTCAATGACCATCACCGAGCTTTCACCCATTATTTGAGCTTAATCCCTTTTATATTTTTCCAAAGAAAATGACTTCAGGATTCATTACTATCCTATAAAAGGATCAAAATTCTTGAAAGCCATTTATCAGAAAGTATAAAATTGATTCGGTCTTCGTCGTAAAGCATATCCAAATACTAAACCCACGAAAAGACCTGCTAGATGGGCAGCGTGTGCAATATTATCGGCTGATCCCATCATCACAAAATCTATTAGAGCGTAAAGCAATACTACAAATGGTATTCTTATCGGAATTACAAAAAACAACAACAACCTCAGATGAGGAGCAATCATAGCCAAACAACCAAGCACACCATAAACGGCACCGCTTGCCCCTAAAAGTATTCCCCCACCAATCAGCAAGACCTGTGCTAAAGCTGCCACAACGCCTGCAACCAGATATAATCCCAGAAATCGCCATTCGCCCAATCTCCGTTCCAGCTCTATGCCAAAAAAGAACAGGAAGAGCATATTCCAAAATAAGTGATCAAAGGTGATGTGGACGAACATATAGGTGATAATGGTCCAGGGCCTCTCCGAAAGAAACTCAGGGATTAGAGCCAGATAATTTATGACAAAGAAAGTATTCAAAAGGCTCATCATAAAGATGATTAGGCAGATCATCAGAATAATGATCGATATTGATACAGGCAGTCTGGGTATTTTCTGATGCCAGCCATGCTTGGCATCAGAATCGAAATTGAACTTTGGATCATAGTCATGACGCCTATAATCTGCCCTATCCCCTATGGGTGAAGAAGACACAAGTCCCGTTTGTCGAATTTCATTTGGATTTTGAATGAACCTAAAGCACATTACACGCCCATACTCTAATCAAGGATTTTATCATAAAAACCGTTCGGCTGGAGATTTACTCAGTCACGTACTCGCCATCACGAAGCACTATGACATAATCAGCCGAATTCCTCAAGGCTACCGAAAAGCCCGGCTCTGCACCAAAGATTATTGTCTCTTTACCATGTTCCATAGCCTTTAAGAGAACTGGTTTTAGATCTGCATCCCGGGTAACCAGAGCGAGAGTGTCGATTATAGGATTGTATATCATATCCACCCCCTCCACAGCCATACGCACGTCCACGTCACTAGTGCAGATTACCGGTTCAAAACCTTGATTTTCAATAGCCTCCACCAGCTTTTCTGAAGCATACTGATTTAGAAAGACCTTCCCCATCTTGATATCGCCATAATCCTTGAGGATATCCCGGATCTCTTCCAGGTCCATCTGGAATTCTTTCCTGAGCATGTTGGGCCCATCAACAAGAAGACCAATTTTCTTCCTCCCCTTTTCCTTCTTTGAGCCCAAATACTTCAAGATGTGATCGAAATGTATCGACATCGGATTGGTGACCATCATCTGAATATTGCGTAGACTATCACATATAGCTTTCTGTCAATTAGGCAATCAGCGAAGGCCGAAAATTCTCCTGGTATTATCGGAGGTCGTCCTGGCGACTTCTGCAGGCTCTATGTTCCTGATCCTGGCCAGGAGTTTAACTGAATCCAAAATAAAGGATGGTTCATTACGACCTCCTCGAGGAGAGAGAAATGGGCTATCCGTTTCGATCAACAGCCGATCCAAAGGAACATTCCGAGCCAATATCTGATGTTGAGGGGAGCGACATACAACTGTTGCCAATGAAATATAGAATCCTCTATCCGCAGCTTCCTTCATGGTGCTCAAAGAACCACCATAACAATGGAATACGACTCTATCCAAATCTTTGACAATTTCTAAAGCCTGCTGCTCAGCCTCGCGAGAGTGAATTACCAGCGGAAGGTCTAAGGATCTGGTTAGCTCTATCACTTGTTGGAAAACCTGATTTTGGCGATCTCTTGACGCCTTGTCTCTACATCGGTAATAATCTAAACCGGCTTCGCCTATGCCAACGATCTGATCAGCGTTCTCTTTTATCTGCTCAAGAACCGTCTGTATATCCTCCTTGCTCAAACCTTCTAATATGTTGGGGCTTAGCCCCACAGTTGCATGGATGAAATCATGATCATGGGCTAATGCCAAGCTCTTAAGGTTAGTAGCAAAATCCACGCCTGAGTTTATCATCACGATTATGCCTGCATCATTAGCCCTCTCAATTACTGCGTTTCGATCTTTATTGAAATGTTTGAAATCAAGGTGACAGTGGGAGTCGATGACTCCCTCACCGAGTTCATTCAACCTTTTTTTCCTCCAAGAGAATCAGCCTGTTAATAGCACTAATTAAGGCTTCCACAGAGGCCATGACGATATCAGGACGAGCAGCTCTAGCGCTGACTTTCCTGCCCAGATCGTCCTCTACACCTATGACGACATCTGCCAAGGCATCCGATCCTCCTGAAATGGCCTCAATCCTGAAGTCCCAGATGTGGATAGAAGTATCGCTGTCCAAAAGACCCTGAACGGCCTTAACAGCCGCATCTACCGGCCCAACTCCCGTGTTGGCAAGGACCCGTTCATTGCCTCGAACTAATGCTTTTACCGTAGCCGTAGGCGTGATAATGTTGCCGGTCATGACTGAGACTTCTTTGAGCACCACGGCCTGACTACCTTTAGCCACTTCACCTATTACAACATCAGCTATGGCCTGAAGATCAGCATCTATAACCTGTTTTCCTTTATCGCCAAGTTCTTTGATTCGGTCCAATATTTCGATCAAATGATCTTCTGTTGGACGATATCCGGCCTCATCCAAAGCATTTCTCACTGCATGCTTGCCGGTGTGTTTACCTAAAATAATGCGTCTCTTGTGACCTACCATCTCTGGTGTCATGATCCCAGGCTCGAAAGTGTCGCTCCTCTCCAAGACTCCGTGACTGTGGATGCCGGATTCATGAGAGAATGCGTTATCGCCTACTATAGGAGCTGTTATGGCCAACTTTACTTCCGTAAGCCGTTCTACTAACCGGGCTGTCTCGACTAAGTATTCCGTCCTTATGTCTGTCTTGGCCCCGAAGATAGAATGTAGACTCATGACTGTCTCTGCCAGGTTGGCGTTCCCAGCCCGTTCACCAAGTCCGTTCACACAGACCTGAACCTCCCTGGCACCTGCTTCAAAGGCACAAAGGCTGTTGGCGACTGCCAGACCAAAATCGTTGTGACAGTGGACATCTACCATCATATTATGAGTATGATCGCAGACATCCTTTACCAACCTGTAAAAAGCAGATGGCGAAGCGACTCCCACCGTGTCAGGGATGTTTATTATATCAACCCCAGCCTGCTCTACAGCCTTAAAAATCTTCAGGAGGAAAGCAGGGGAAGTCCTAGTGGCATCCATGGCCGAGAAGAGACAAATGCGACCATGATCTTTCACGTATTCCACAGCCCAGATGGAATCAGCTACTATCTCGTCATGGGTTTTCTTGATAGTATGAGCTATCTGGATGTCTGAAGTGGACACGAATACATGCACCATGTCAACATCAGCATCAAGGCTGGCATTAATATCTTTCATTATAATTCGGGAGAGTCCACAAACTTTAGAGCTCAATCCATCATGAGCTATTTGCTTAACACTCTCAAAATCGCCTTTGGAAGATATAGGAAATCCAGCCTCAATCACATTCACCCCGAGTTTATCAAGTTGTCGCGCAATTATCAATTTCTCGGCTGGGGTAAGCGAAACACTAGGAGTCTGCTCTCCATCACGAAGAGTTGTATCGAATATTCTTACTTTTTCACCACGAAGCGACCTTACATCATAGAAGGCAATCCCTCACAGAGGTTTCCTGCGTCATAATTTGAAGTTTGAGCCCTCGTGGTATAAAACTCTTGCCAGACCATGCATTATGTTTCAAAAGAAAACTTCAATGCTTTTGAAATTTCAATCGCAGTCCGAAATCAGAGAAAAAAAGAAATTTTACCCTCAGGCAGAGGATTCCGAAGAATTCTTAACGTGCTCTTCTGACTCGACCTCTGTCTCCTTTCCGGGAGGAGATATAAGCTCGGCCTTGACTTTATCTCCCGTGTGCCTCTCAACGTAATCGACTTCTTTCACGCCAAGATGCTGGAGTATCATATCGGCCAGGCCACGTCTGATCATGAACCATTCTTTATGATAATTCATCTCCCAAGGCATAATAATGATGGCTACATCTTCCTCGATCTTGGTTTCCATATCTATCCTGGCAAAAGTCTTGACTAGAACCTTGAGTTTTTCCTGCTGATCTTCAATATTTTCAACGATCTTATAATCATATACGATAGTCTTGTCTGCAAGAGGGCTATTGAAATCAACACTCACCTTGCGCCCGATTATCCTGGTCACTACACCGAATTTATCTTCTATGCCGACTCGCATTCCTATGAATGGTTTCTCTTCTTTGAAACGTGTTATTGGCACTACCTCAACCTTTGTAGGATCACGCTTGCCGAAACCCTTCTCTGGTGGTATCTCGACTTGTCCGGAATAGCCGATTTCTTTACCCACCAAATCCTCCTCGAATCCGGGCACGAGTTGGCCTGCACCGACGACTACAAGCCTAGGGCCGTACTGGCTCTCTTCGTCAAAGATGCCTTTGGATTTGGCCACTTCTCGATCGGTGGCGGCTATTATCTGTCCACCCACGCTCTCCATGTAATCTATTCTGACGAAATCGCCGTTCTTTACAGTCATCTATTCTCCGTCCTATCTTAAGGGGCTCATCAGCATATCCTCACTTTAAACCTTCGCATCCAGCAATAGATTTCGGTCTAGATTAAGTAATCCGCAATTCTCTCCGTAAGAAGTTGCTCGCAGTATACACACCTAAGAAGAACAGGATTCTTAGTTTTGACTGTCATTCTGGAGCTTATTGGTTCGGAGGTATTGGAAATACAGCTGGGATTCTGGCATCTGACCACTTTAACAATTTCGTTAGGCAGGTCTACATTACGTTTTTCCACTACGTTGAAGTTGCGGATGATATTTATGGTAGCTGCAGGGGCAATCAGAGCAATCCTGTTAACCTCCTCCTCTTTCAACTCTCGATCTTCAACTTTTACAATGTCTTTCTTTCCGAGCTTTCCACTAGCGACATTCATTACTACAGATACCGTCGCGTCAGAAGTCCCGAAGATGCCCAAGATCTTCAATACATTTAACGCCTGACCCGCAGCAATATGATCTATAACAGTACCATTCTTGATAGGCCTTACCTTCAGCTCAACCTCAGTCATTGTCACCACCCATTAGTAATTTCAAAAGGGCCATTCGGATCGGAACACCATAAAAAGATTGGTGGAAATATCGTGCATTAGGCGTGGAATCCACAGCAGGTGTTATCTCGTCAACCCGCGGAAGAGGATGCATTACTATAAGGGTTTTCTTGGCTTCCGCCAAAAATTCGGGTGTAAGACGGTAGCTTCTAGCCACTTTTTGATATTCGAGCGGATCGGGGAACCTCTCTCGCTGTATTCGCGTCATATAAAGCACATCGATTTGCTCTATAACCTCAGTAAGGTCAGATGTCTCATAGACATGTGTGCCTTTGCTGGACAAATCGGCCTTTATGGCCTCAGGCATTCTGAGCGCGGGAGGGGAGACTAAACTAATATCTGCACCATACAGTGATAAAGCGTAAGCTAACGAATGGACTGTCCGTCCATACTTCAGGTCACCTACTAATGCAATACTCAAATCGTCAAGATTGCTCTCTTTCTTGATAGTGTAAAGGTCGAGAAGAGTCTGAGTCGGATGATGCCCGGCCCCGTCACCCGCGTTCAGCACAGGGACCGGCGAGAACTCCGAGGCCAACCGAGCAGACCCCTCCTTGGGGTGGCGTATTACGATGGCATCTGCATAGCCACCTATCACTCTTATCGTATCGGCCAACGATTCTCCTTTAGCCACGGAACTGGCTTCAGCCGAACCCAGATTTATCGTCGAACCCCCTAAGCGTTTCATAGCTGTCTCGAAGGACATACGAGTTCGAGTGGAGGGCTCGAAGAATAATAACGCGAGAATCTTGCCTTCAAGCATGCTGCTTTTCTTTCCACGAGCATAAGGTTCCAAGGACGACGCTAGCTCTATGACTGAGTCGATCTCGTCTCGCGAGAACTCCCGCATTGTGAGGACATGCCTCTTCTTGAACATGGTTATGGGTTAAGCAGGATGAAAATATAATGCTTCTGAGGTACAAGAAAGAAAGCGAATCTATCGATACATGATTTCATTCATAGCCATCTTCCGAGGCCTGATGATGGTAGAATTGATGTTAGGGTATGTCAGTTCATCGGGAACTCTGAAACGACTTGCCAGAGGCTCGCTTAGAGGAGCCAGTTTGACCAACCAGGCATCTTCGGATCCTGCCCCATAGGAGTTGGTTATGCCTGCCAAAACGTAATCAAAATCTGGACTGAGTGCTACATAAGTGCCAATGTCATCACCCGCTCCGCCTAAGAGCATCATCCAATCTTTTTTTCCGGATGAATCCGTCTTAATAACAAGAGCATTACGACCTGATTCTTCTGACTCAGAGCGCCCAACAATAACGAACCCATGGTCGGGCGTTGTCTGTAATGAAATTCCAGCGGTATTCTCATCATAGGTTCTTTCCCATAACTTATTGCCCTGGGTATCGACTTTTATGAGAATTGCTTTCTTGGTCGAGCCAAAAGACTCTGTGCGACCAACAATAGCATAACCATCCTCAAGCTCAATTACCTGAAGACCTACGTCGTCTTTTTGACCGCCAAAAGTTCTATTCCATAGTTCCTTGCCTTGCGAATCGACTTTCAGCAGCCATATGTCAGCTCCACCTGAACCATATGAGTTTGTCCGACCCGCTATCACATAACCTTCATCGCGAGTCTGGACCAACGACATACCTACATCGTCCTTGGATCCTCCAAAGGTATAATCCCAGAGCTTCTTGCCTAAGGAATCGGTTTTTATGAGCCATAGATCTTTCTCAGCTCCAAGAGATTGGGTGTAGCCAGTAACTACAAAACCTGCGTCTTTCGCCTCATCCACCGACCATGCTCCGTCTCCTGAAGACGAGACAAACCCTCCAAAAAGACGGTCCCACGTCTTGTTTCCGTTAGCATCAACCTTGAGAAGCCAGAGTCGCTCCTTTCCAATACCGTACGAATCGGATGCACCAGCCACTATGAACCCGACATCGCTGCTTTCGTGCACTGCATAACCTATATCTTCGCCTGATCCTCCAAAAGCTTTATTCCAAAGCTCGTTACCAGAGTCGTTAACCTTCAAGATCCACAAATCGCTACCCTTGCCGTATGACCCGGTAAATCCAGCCATGACAAAGCCTCCATCCTTTGTGGATTGCATAGACCAAATACCATCTCCATAAGGTCCTCCATAGGTCTTATTCCAAACCTCAACAGGCTGGAATGCAAGAGATGATAGGGTTAGGCAAGCGACAACTGCCAAGACTAGATTGATGCAACTGACTAGCAGTGCCCAACCGGTTCTTCTAGAAGGCTCTATCCGAGAACTGGACGTTCTTATCAACCTCAAAGTCGCCGCTAAGGAATGTCTTCGAGTTTATATCACTTTCACCCATATTATGCTGGCTGCTCTGGGTACCCCAGAAACCGTTTACTGCAGCACTTGTACTACCGCCAATTTTTTGGTCAGCTAGATTGTGACAAGATTTGCATGTAGCAGGTTGAGAATCTGGTGGATCAATTGAATTCGAATTGAGCTCAGTCGCATTAATTGGAAAATTCGCAGCTGAAGCATTAAATGACAATGATTCGTTATCTGTCGTATTGATTTCTGTCAGGCTCCTAAGTGAACTTGATAGCGAGACATTCAATTGAGACGATTCATTGCCAGTCAAATTGATTTCTGTCATATCTTCCGACGCCATCGATTCATTAGCATCGAGACCAATTTCTGTCATATTCATGGACAGGTTCTCAGCTGTAGTTTCTGATACCGTTTCGTTAGCAATCAGCTCGAGTTCAGTTCTATTTATGACACCCACATTCGAGACGTTAATCACAGTTGATTCATTTGCTGGAACTATCGGTTGTATTTCGTCCTGAGAAGCCAGTTCTTCTCCAGCCTTAGCAGGTTGCTTCATGCCGATTTGCTGGATAGATTGAGTCATCTTCGCTTCCATACGTTTGATGTCAATTCCTGACATCATACCTGATTCTCCGAGTGTGACAATACCCGACGCTGATCCCAACTGGATGACAAAACCTACGACTAACAGTACAAATAGTGCTGCTATAACAGCTTTCATTCTCCCCACCTTCATTGCTTATCTACTTTATATTAACTGACCCAATATCAATTTTTCTATTAATACAATTCTGATTATTTCATGGATAGCCTTTATCTCAGAAGGCTACATAATTGCCGCTGTGTATTTGGACTATTTCCCCTACCTATCATTGAGACCCCATCAGGACAAAATGCTAGATGCCGTCTATGAAACTGTTAGAAGGGGAAATCATGAAGTGCTCTTGATAGATGCGCCTACGGGAACAGGCAAAACAAGCTGCATCAGTGCCGTTCTTGCAGCTAGTTCCAACAAGATAGTTGTAGCCGTAAGAACGGTATCTCAGATCGATATATACATTGACGAGGTCAATAAGATCTGGTCAAGCACAAGGCATCGACCAGAAATAGCCTTCATGGTGGGCAAACAAAAAATCTGCCCCATCGAAGACGAGTTCAGGGATGAGAGCGTCTATGCTGGATGCTATCGGTTGCGAGAGTGGACTAAAAATTATACGACAGCCAAGTTGAAGAAGGCCTTGCATAGCATCTACGATCCATCCAGGGACAGCATACCTGAAGAAGATCCAGGCTATAGAACCTTTTGTCCCTATTTTTTGCGTAGCCGCGAAGCTTTCGAACTCAACGGAAAAACACATTTCCGTCGATCCGGTTTGGCTTTGGAGATAGTCGACAAACTAAAGAATAATATTGCTTCACCATCCGAGCTTCTGGAGCTAGGCCAAGGTGTTTGTCCCTACGAGATCATGAGCCTTTCAGCGAAAACCAGTCAGATCGTGATCATGAATTATTCGCATCTATTCAGTTCCGATTTCCAGGATGTGATCTTCCAGTGGCTGGAAATGGACCCAGAGCAGGTTACCCTGATCGTAGACGAAGCCCATAACCTTGGTGACGCCGTTCGGGATATGAGTTCAAGGATTCTAACCAGCCGTATGCTCGATTTGGCAGAACGAGAGGTAGATAAGTTTGAGGCAATGCTTGGTCAGGCCAGGCTAGAAGAGAGCAGAACAGAATCCTCCTGGAGACGCGAAGGCATTAGAATTATTCGGGTTTTGATTCCCCGGCTGAGGAGGTTTCTGATCAGTCGTCAGGAGAGGATGCAGGAAGGCGAATCTCTGCTGGACGCGGATCTTTTCCGCAGTTTCCTTTACGAAGGCATCGAGAATGTAGATGAAGCGCTATCAAATTTTTCCGAAGTATCCGTGGCTGTATCGGAACTTGACCTAGCCGAGAGCGATCGAGAATCACTTCAAGGCGATATCCTGCCTAGCCTGGCTTTAATCCTACTCTTCTTGAGAGATGTGGAGACCGCCGAACGTGACCAATCGTTTCTCAGGAAGACAATTGTGAACGGCACCGGCAGCAAAAAATGGGCTCGGCTAGAGGTCAATTGTATCGACCCAGCGCCTGCTATAAGACAAATTGTAGATAGCGTAAATGCCACCATAATGTTGAGCGGGACCTTTTCCCCACTCGATGCCTATGAACTCTATTGTTTGGGCGAGGAGAATAGAGCTATTAAGATGAGCCTGCCCAATCCATTCCCCAAGGAGAATCGGCTCTTGATCGCTGCGGAAAAGGCCACTACGCAACTCGAAAACAGAGATAACTTTGATAACAGGCAGGAAATTTCCGAGCATGTAAGATCGTTGATAGAATGTGTACCCGGAAACGTTGCAGTTTTCTTCACATCCTATCCCATGATGAACAATTATAGGGATATCTGTTCAGCATCTGCAGATAATGCCAGGAAGAAACTCTATCTCGAACCCAAAGGTGCGGGAGAAGTGCCATCGCTTCTAGAAGCGTTCTTTGATCTAGCCGAAGAAGGTGGGGGGGTACTCATGGGCGTATGCGGTGGCAAACTGGCAGAAGGAATCGATTACAAAGGCGAAGCACTGAATGGCGTCGCCGTTGTTGGACTGCCGCTAGCCGTATTCGATGAAATACAGAAAGAGGTTAACGCTTACTATATCAGGAAATATGGCAAAACCAAAGGACTTCTGATTGCCTATATATTGCCTGCCATGAATCGTGGGCTTCAAGCTGCAGGCAGGGTCATAAGATCGGAATCGGAAAGAGGTGTGATCTTATTCTGCGATCGCCGGTTCGCTAGTAATGGCCTAGGTGGCGTGCGACAATTCCTGCCGGAGTGGGTCCAGGAAGAGCTTATCTTAGCAAATGCCAATAAATGTTGGGAACTCATAAAGGCAAAAGAGATAGATTGGAGATAACTCAGGTGTTCTCCAAAGTTTTCCATTAGCATTGATAAATTTTTATAGTAAATAAATGCGTGGAGAGCTCTCTTGAATGTTGAGGCTCGAAAATGAAACCTTAAAGATTCTGTCTGACTACTTGTTTGAAATCCTAATCTGAATCAGTAACTTCTATCACCCTGAGTGGTATGGATCCAAGCGCTCGACCGATCATGGATTTGGCTATACGTCCTGCATGATCTTCATTCTCGGCATTGAAGATCTTGATCTCGAATAGCACCCCTACTAAAGCCGTTCCAGCTACCAGCAGGACACCATCTAAAGCCTCATCGCAGTAAGGACAAGTCGATTCGCCTACCTCAACATCCACATAATCCATATTCTTCGGGTTCAGTCGTTTGCCAGCTTCCGATATAGCTACCCCAATAGCATCGTCTACTGTCTTCACATCTCTGACGATCCAAGCGCCTTCTAGCAGAACGTTGAAGTTCGGCATCGACGGCATGTTGACGAATATGGTATATCTAGTTTTATTCTTCGATTCGACTGAAACTCGGCCAAAACCATTTACATCTTGAATAAAAATCAATTATATTTTTTGCACTAGTTTGATTAAAATTTATAAAAAAAGCAATAAGAATTAATAATCAATACCTTCGCAGGAAGGCTTTTCAGATTCGGGATTTTCACGGAATTTGATCAGCTTCTTGGTCTCAAAAATGCCTTTGAAGATTTGCATTGCCTGTATATCTTCTTAAGTACCCCGAACCATCGGAATTCCGCCCCGCACAATCCACTGAAATTGTTTTCAGTATCCAATCCAACAAACTGGCAACTGATGCATTCTTGAGCTTACCTGCCTTAGCATAATCAGTTATATACGTAGTTGATCTGTTGAAGCAAAAAACGCGGCTTGTTTCTTCTCTAACTTCTTGACAGATAGGCTCTCTTGAACTTCAGCAACTATGCCCCCATGGAATCTTATTAAGCCGATCTTCTTTCTACCCATCAAAGGTCCATTTTATTATTATACTCTATAGACAATATAAATCTTATATTTAACCAAAAAATATATCATTTTTGGTTCACATCAGGTGGCTAATGCGGATACTGGTAATAAACAATTATGGTCAATTCAATCATCTAATTCACCGGGCAATTAGAGATAAAGTAGAAACGAACCTCATTTCCAATCAGACATCTCCAGAAACCATAGAAGCAGATGGCCTTATACTTGGTGGTGGACCTAGCTTGGATAAGACTGGTCGATGCGCAGATTACCTGAAAGAGTTGGATGTTCCCATTCTTGGCATCTGCCTAGGGCTGCAATTAATGGCAATTGCTTTCAAAGGAAAAGTTGCCTCAGGAACAATCGGTGGTTATGCAGAAGTGGAAATAGAAGTATTGAAAGAAAACGATATCTTAAAAGGCCTTCCTAGAACCTTCAAAACTTGGGCTTCCCATGCGGATCAAGTATTAGAATTACCGCATGAATTCGAAACTCTTGCCCATTCGAGAGTCTGCGAGATCGAGGCCATGTGCCACTTTCGTAGGCCATTGTATGGTGTGCAATGGCATCCCGAAGTAGTTCAAACAGAATATGGCCAAGAATTACTAAAAAATTTTATCAAAATATGCCATGAATGACCGACATTAATTTTCTGGCTGATAAAAAAAGTCATCTGATCGACCTATTCCAGGAACTTGAAACTGCAAAGGAAATTTCTGTGAAAGAATTGGCGGCTCAGATTAGACAAATCGGATTTCAATGCATGCGATGCGGTGATTGCTGTATCGGGGAAGACAATAGCGTAATTGTTTTTCCATCGGAGATTAGACTTATCTCACGATCAACTGGTGATTTTTGGCTTGAGATTGTTGAGCCTCCAAAATTGGGAGAATGGGATCTTGATGGAAACTTTCACACCCTTGAATGGCGATTGAAGAAAAGGCACCTCTCCTGTAAATATTATACTCTTCACGGATGCATGATCTATGAGGAGAGGCCTCTTCTTTGTAGAACATATCCCTTTTTTCTTACCCATATCAAAGGATTGCTTTGCTTCTCTGAATGCAATGGTTTTGGCAAAGAAATTAGAAATGAAGAATCTGAAGAATTAGCAGATCTCCTTGTAGAGCGCCTAATCCAAGAGATTAAAGAGAGCATAGCCTTAATCGAGAAATTTGATGGTTTTGAGAGAGGCACTCCTTCAAAAGAAGGCTTATGCGTCGTACATGATAGTGAAGGAGAACATCGATTCAATCGTGACATCTAAGGGGATTAAAATTGTTTACTCGTGCGATATTCTAAACTGTTTTGCAGGTTTCAATAATATCATTAAGAAGTTTTTGACCTTGGCCAGATCTGAATAAAGGAAGATCCCAATTATGGATCACTTTTCCATCATCTCTATAGATCAGCACCCCTCTTCGCTCCCATGCTGCCGTTTTCGCTAGATTAACGCCTCGCTGAAAGACGAATTCATGGATCTCATCTTCCTTCATTCCGCGGAGCAATTCCATAGCCTGGTAACGACTTTCCCCGCCATCCACAAGCATATAGAATCCGTAGGAGAAAACATGGTTCCTCCAAACCTCATCCTGGCGCTCAGACAAGTACCTGGCTACTTCATCCGTGTAGATCGTTATTATTCTACAATCCATCGAGACTATACGCCCAATTTCCAAAGCTAATGCGGCTGAGATAAAACTAGCGACAACAGAATCGATCTTTTCTACACGACCTGAGAAAGGAGCTTCCATAAATAAGAGATTTATTTCATCTGAGAAAACAAATGCTAGTGTTGGCGAAAATCCTGACTCTTTAAATAACTTATCTGTCGCTTTTACTATTTTTTCTGCAAAATCCAAATCGTAAGGTTTCCTGCTATTTTCCAGAATCTTTTTAAAGCCGCGGCCATCAGCGCGCACTATTATAGGCGAACGCGTTTTAATTCCGGAGAATATCTCCAATTTAGCCGTCTTTTCGCTCAGATTTTGCATTATTAGCCAAATGCCTGATTAATATAATGTCTCCAACTGCAGCTACCCACCTATATGGTACGATTATCCCTCTTCCTTTCTTTTCGAAGATGTCCCGGTTTACATCCCCTATTGCAAGACCACTGACTACCCCATTCTCAGGATCGAGCACAGCATCATCTACCCTTCCTATATAGATGCCTTTTTGGGTATAAACCTCCAATCCAAATAGGGATGTAATCTCAGCATTCATTAAGAATCCCTTTAATAATTTTGGTTTTTGATATTAAGTTTGCGATGCTTAAGACCCTAGTTCTCTACTTTGACTTTTGGCGCCGTAATTGAAATAGCAGATGCAACTGGGTTCGGATCTAAGAGAAAGTAGCTTCTTTTGAATCATTTGTGGGAGACACTTTGAAAAAGAATCTTTTCCTATAGAAAAACAATGAAAGCATTATATTCATTCCAGAATATCTTAGAGATAGTGATTTATCATGATAATACTTGGCATATCTGGTAGCCCTAAAAAGAACGGCAATACAGAGTTTTTGCTAAATGAAGCTTTGAAGGTTGCTTCGGAGATGGGTTTTCGGCCTAAAAAACTTCTTTGTTCTGAGTCAAAAGTTGGTTTTTGCATCGATTGCGGCGATTGCGCCAAAGGAAAACCCTGCTCCATAGACGATGATATGGACAAATATTATGAGTCTATGCTTGAGGCAGATGGATTCATTGTAGCCTCGCCAGTATACTTCGGATCCATCACAGCTCAATTAAAGGCCATCTTTGATCGGACTCTGCCATTCAGGAGGCAAGGATTAAAGCTAAAGGATAAGGTAGGCTGCGGCATAACTGTCGGAGGAGCCAGAAATGGTGGACAGGAGAAGGCAATGGAGACTATACATGCTTGGATGCATATTCATGGTATTATTGTAGTGGGAGACAACAACCACTTTGGTGGCATTGCAGTGAGACCGGCCTCTGAGGACAGGATCGGTAGGAATACCGTAGTAGCAAGCACCAGCAAGCTCTGTGATCTATTGGAGAATCTTAAAGACAAAAAATGACAAATTGCAGGCAACCGAGGACTCCTATTAACCTGCATCAGCAATGAAATATCAAAAATCAGGGTTCATTTCTATTCTCTTGACGTCCAAATTTCCTTGAATCCCCTTTTTTTTGTTATTGTTCGATGGCTACCGCTAAGTCTAAATGACTCGGGCGTTCTTCAATGTGCAGAGCTGATAGAGGTTAAACGCAAAGGCTGTAACCATCATTTTAACACCAACTCTTCGGACCGTGGTAACTAACACTCTTCCCGCTCCAAAAATTCTTTTTATCACAGCATGAGGTCTCTCACCGGGCGATCTCAGAATGCTGATCAATCGATTGCGTTCTTTATCGAGTTCTTCAAGAGCTTTTTCAGTGGTTCTGCGCTTCATAGTGTAATCAAATCCCTTCGCCGTCACACCAAAATAACCCCTATCTCAGAGCACAACCTCGCCTTCAGCAGACAAATCGACCTGACTTTAAAATCATGCAGTGACGCAGTAGTAGTTTCAATTTCTCGTATCAGGCAGTAGTCGATATCAGTTTTTTGATGAAGCTTGTAACCGAAATGAAGTTCATCGCCTTTCTTAGCCCAGGTTCCATCTCGACTGCGACGGGTCTTAGCATCAATACCTCGTGGTTTTTTGGACGATCCGGGATCTGCTTCAATGAATGTCGCATCCTGGATCGTTCCACGCTTGACTCGTAAACCCATAGCATCCAGTTGTCTTTGAAGCTCCGCCCAGACGACCTTATCCTTCTCGGTCTTCGCCATGCGCTCTTTGAACAACCATATCGTCCTGGAATCCGGGAAGGGATCTGGAAAGCCAAGAAAGGCCATAAATGATATACGATCGGCCATTTGCCTTTCAATTTCAAGGTCGCTCAAGCCATACCACTGTTGCAGTATTAGGATCTTGAACATCAGAATAACGTCGCAGTTTGGCCTTCCGCCCTTTTCGCTCTTATTATCATACATTTCGTCAAGCTCATGACGAATTGGCGCCCAATCGATCAAATCTGATATTTGCAGCAGCCGAGATTTTCTTTGTTTCGAATTGAGTCCTCGAAGCACCCATGTAGAAAAAGAATCCATAACTATGAATAGTATCAATAGTATATAATATTTTCGATATCCTAATAAGGGCTGGTTAATAGGAGTCCTCATCATTATTATTGAAAACTATTGTATTTTATTTCCCCATATCTGGAAGTAGAAAAATATTATCAGTCCTATTTATAATCGCCATATTTCTTGAGGAAGTCTTGTTAATCTCTCCGCGCCATTCATATTGGTGAGAAATGTATCTTCTATTCCAACAACACCTACCCCAGGATATATCATCTTGGGCTCCACTGCGATCGTCATGTTCGATCGTATCTCATGATCAACAGGTCCAAGAACTGGATATTCATCTATCTCAAGACCTACGCCATGCCCTACAAATCCACACTTAGCTCCAGGCGGACCTCCCAATTTTTCTTCGTATCCGCGTATCATTCCTTCATCTTCAGAGAGTCTGAATATATCCCGTCCGGATCGGCCATGCTTGAGTTCCTTGGCTATTGCAGTCTGAATTTCCAAGGCCGCATGATGTGCATCTTCAAGAGTTCTGTCGATCTTGCCTATGGAAAAAATCCTGGTCTCATCAGATATATATCCATTATAGACTCCAGCATAATCCACTAGAACGGGCTCGTTTCTCTTGATCTTCTTGAAACCAGCTCCCTGTGCGTGGAGCACTGAGACACCTCTTCCACCTGTTGGGGACGCTATATAACTGGGAACGGCTGCATCAGGACCTGACATTATATGGCCGAAATGGAGTTCATGGTTGAACCGACGAAAATGAATAATACCCTCATGTCCAAATGCCCTCATCTCCGCTTCCACCTTTCCCGCGAGCTCTATCTCGCGGATCCCTTCTCTCAAATAATTTTCAATAGATGCAATACCAGCATCCACTATTTCGCAAGCTCTTCTGATCAATTTGATTTCGAATTCCGATTTAACTGAACGAATTTGCTTGATCGTTTCTGAGATATCTAGGAACTCTGCATCCAAAAGGGCACGCTCTATTCTCAAATAATTGTTATATGGAAGAACATCCAACTCCAAACCAATCAATCCCCCCTGAGGTATGCCCAAGTCCGTTTTGAGTGTCTTGAAGCTCTTTAATGGCCTAATTTCCAAGGGGGATTCCTGTTCAGCCCTTTCCTGGCTTTTCCGTATCATCACAATGGGCTGGGAATCTCTCGATACATAGACTAAACCCTCCTGGGCGGTACCTGAAAAATAACACATATCAACTGACTGGAATAGAATAACTCCAGTTAGATCCCCCATTCTCTGCTGTAAATTCCATATCCTGCCATCGATTTCTGATTTTGGGTGCAGAATAATTTCCATTTTTTCAATCACCTTTTACCAACTCAATGGATTAGAAGATAGGTCCTCTAAATAGCCATCCTTTACAAATCCCTTATAACCGTTAATCGATCCTTATGCTCGATGTCTAGTTCTTTCTGAAGATGCGTGAGTCCTATTGCCGTCCCTGGACTATAAAATGGCATTTCTTGCACTGACAGAAAATGATCTCTCCATAAATTCGCATAGATCCAGAAATCCTAAGAGCTTAATGACAAGATTTAGTTCTGCTGATTAATTAGGGGCTACATCGGGATTTTTCTTAAAAAAATAAAATAAAAAATTCAGAGGGAGATCGGGTTTAGATATATATAAGATGGCGGCTAAAAGCAATCTGGCATCAGGTGGGAAAATGCAAAAATTGACTTTACATACTTGTACCTTAGCACTGCTGACTATCCTTGTCTCCGTCTTCTTAGGCCAGTCTCTAGCTCAATCCGATAAAACAATACGTTGGGGCCAGCCTGGAGACGTGCCTCTTGTTGGGGACTTTGATAAAGATGGCCACTTTGATGATATTGCTATCTTCAGGCCAAGTCAAATGAGCGTTTTTTTCGACTTTGATGCAAATGAAACAAGAGATGCCAGCATAAAAAAGATAATTGGAGAGGAAGGAGACAAATTCGTTGTGGGCGATTTCGATCGTGATGGATACTCAAATGACATTGCAGTTTTCAAGCCATTCGGGAGATGGTATTTTGGAACTTTTTCGTATGATCCGACTTCTAAAAATATGTCTTGGCTAACGTCTATCCCGGCAATAAACTGGGGACTTAAGGGAGATATACCCCTTGCTGGTGACTTTGATTATGATGGTTATATCGACAACATAGGAGTTTTCAGGCCGTCCCATAGGACTTGGTACTTTAATTACAATCTTGAAAATGAAACTGATAGGAGTTCTGGACCATGGGGTATTAGCGGAGATGTGCCTATAGCTGGGGATTTTGACGGGGATGGAGATTACGGTGATTTGGCAGTATTTAGGCCGTCTGATCAAACCTGGTATTTCGATATGGATTCAGATGCAGGTAACGACTTGACATATAGTGAATGGGGTTTAATTGGCGGCTTACCCGCAGCCGGTGATTTTGACGGAGAAGGATTTAATGACGACATAGTTGTGTTTCGATCCGCAACTGGAGAATGGTTTTTCAAGTTCTTTTAATTGATGGATGCATGTCCAGGAGACATGGGAATGGAATTTTATTAAGCTTTGAAGAAGCCTAAACTATTGGAGAAATTTTTAAAAAGGACTCTAAAGGGACGCCAAGGTACTACAGCCACTATGTTCAACATTCTATCATCCAGACCATAAGGCTGAATATCCGAGAAAATATTCCAGCAAATTATTTGATTTGATGGGGGAGAATCCTTCATTTTATATTACAATACCAATTAGTTTTTGGAAAATTTTGACAGACACACAATTTATTTTAAAAGATTTAGCATTAAAAATTGATTTTTGGGCAAAATATTACAAAAAAAATGTTGTTAGTTTGAATTAATATAAATATTAACAGTAACCGATTAACTTCCATTGGAAATAAAGGGGTAGTGTAAAAATTAAATTATAGTTCACCGAAATACATAAAATAATGCGTTGCTTAATATATCCATATGAAGGGGAATATCATCAGAGTAGAGCGGGCTGAGGAACTGGAGGAGAGCTTAGCAGTAGAGAGTGATAACGATATCAAGATCAAGCTC
>JALHSR010000094.1 GCA_022865315.1 Methanotrichaceae archaeon
GAAGGAGCTTCATCCGTGGGAGAATACTTGCGGTCCTTCCTAACCAGTAGCTTGAGCGCTTCTAGATAACGAAGATATCGTGAGACCAACCCCTTGTTAACACCCGTAGCTCTGGAAACTTCGGCCACCGTGGAGGTATTGCGGTACATTACATAACGCAGGATTTTAGTCCTCTCCTTCGTCTTGAAAAGCTCAGTGAGCATGAATGCCATTAGGTTTACATGCTATAAACAATTTGTTTATGAACTGTAAACAAACAGTTTACAGCCTATAAAAGAAGTGAAGGACCACCCTGCAAGGGATATCTAAAATCCGAAATAACAACAAAAGGTTTCATTTGAGATCCTTGATCAAGACCTTTTCTATATAGCCTATGAGCTCAGAAGCCAGTTCCATAGCTCTGCTTGCATCTACCTCGTCAAACGCTTCGTAAGGCACACCACCTGGCAAACCATTGGGGTAGCGCGTGGGAACATAATATTTGTCCAGACCTGAAACTTTTCTAAGCTCCCTATAAGTGGGATCATGGTTGGAGGCTTCTTTGAGCAACTTGGCGACTGAATGGCCGAGGACAAGCTCTTCTCCTAATGAGTAGAGGTACGCCTTCAAAGCCTTTTCAGCTGCTTGTTGAGACAAAAAGCATGATAGATTGAACCGCCCACCATCATAGTTGTACTGCGCATCATCCAGATCCCTCTTGGCCTGGCGGAACCATCTGAGTCCCTCTTCCAAACTATCGGGCCGCATAGAGCACCATACCTTCAGCCAAGGCCTTCTTTACAAATGGCCTATTTCGCATGGATTCGAATTCCTCCGGGGTATAGACCAATACATCCATAGCCTCCTGGGCATCATCGTAGAACTCGTCCAATCGGTCGAGAAACTTTTTATCAGTTTCCCTGACTACGATAAGATCTATATCGCTCCCAGAATGTTGGTCACCCCGAGCCATTGAACCAAAGAGAAGGACGAGCTTGACACCTCGGTCCTTTTCCAGCCGTTCCACTATTCGCTTTACTTCGGCCTCAAGCTCCTCGCTTTTCTTGCGCTGGTCGGGTGACATTTTGTTCATTCATCAGCTCGCTTTTTCATGGGGCATAAAGCAATTGGAATCATGGCAAGCTAAGTTCACTAATGACCATGCATGTCATTTTATATTTTAACGCTTCGTTTAATTGCTCAGGTCTCTCGCCTCGTCCAGCTTATCGAGTATTCTATTCAATCCATCCACTCTGATATGATCCTATTCTCCAATGCCTGGTCCTGGTTGACCAATGTGTGCCCTTGTGCTCTTGCCTATTCGCAAATGGGCTTCGATGCGTTTACCTCTGAGAACGGAGAGGGCGAAGCTAGAAGGCCCCGGTCTTTAGGCCGTGGATGAAAACGAAGCCCCTCATAGGTAACGGTTACTGGCAACCTGGACAGAATATAATGCCCAGGACTCTGAAAAGTGTATTAAATCAAGCAGGTTTAGAGGATACCGAGAATGAATGAATATACAATAATTATAGAAAAGGGAGAGAAAAATTACTCTGCGTATTGTCCCGACCTGAACGGAGTTGTAGCCGTCGGTGATACTGTAGAAGAGATCATGAAACTCATGAAGGATGCCATAGAGTTCCATCTTGAAGGCTTGAAAGGAGAGAACATCCCCCTTCCATAACCTGGCGTGTCACCAAGGAAGAGTTCATCGAAATGAGGAAACATTTAGATAGCATCTTTAATGAAAGCCGTTAAGGTAGCATTAGACGCAGCTATCTTTTTCTTTTGCGTTAAGTCTGATCGTTCGGATATCAAACCCGACGATATGAGGAGACTTCTGAGCCACCTAAGTAACGAGTTCACCCTTTACTCTTCGTGCGTATATTGATCTATGAAAGCCAATGGTCCGGGTTCACCTTCTGCCAGCTTATAAGCATCGTAAATACTTGCGATCATTACCACGATATACCCAACGCCAGTAACAAGTAATAGAAGAGCCGCGGCCAGTAACACTAATCCACGTTTCATTTTACCGACATACATTTGACCTAATCCCGGTATCAAGAACGACAATACTGCAGCAACAATCGGACTCTTTTCTCCTGTTGTACTTACACCACCCGACTTTTGTCTAACTCCGCATTTCGGACAGATTTCAGCATTGATGTCGATCTCTGCACCACAGTTGTGGCAGAACATTTTACTTTTACCCGCTGGCCTTTTATTCTGCATTACACCGCATTTGGGACACATTGCAGCGTTAATGTCGATTTCTGCATTGCAATTCAAACAATGCTTGGTGGTTCGAACTGTGGCGGCGGATTTATATGCACCTGATGACGTGGATTCATCTGTTACCACCTTCACCTCAACGTTGGTAGATGCATCTGATGATGTGGATGCTGCTGATTCAGTAGTTTCATCTGTAATATCAATCCCTCTTAACAAACTACTAGGAACAGCCATGATTTATAACTTTTCATTTTTAATTTAATTACTATCAACGGCAAGTCTTTACATAAAGAGTAAAATCTGAAATCCTATTTGGGATAAAACAACAAGCCGTTATTTCATGTAACTTGTAGCGCAAATGCTATTCTAGAATTTGCTGATTTGTATAATAAATGTGACATTAGAAGATAGAACAAAATCCCTCTCGAAGAGATGCAATTGGGGTAGAACAATCCTTGGCGATGAAGGGAGTAAATCATTCGGATTTGTGTAATGCTAGATTCCGCTGGATTGACCGAGCCTGCGAAAGACTCATGATATAAAATCGATGTCGTATTTTCTCCAAAACCGCGTATATATATAATACGTGCTTTTGGTGATTTCGGGGATTCATTTTCCGGTTGAGTGACAAGAGGGCTGGACAGGTTCCAAGTGAGTACTATTTCGCCATCTTCTGTAGGGGGAGTCGCTGTGGATCGGCATTTGCTCGCTAGCGTTTCAATTCCTATGATTATTTTTGAATGCTATACCTCTAAATAGTTAAACACGAAACGTTGTCTTCAACGAATACCTGGATTAGAGGAACCCAATGGGCCTAAAATTTAAGCCGATTGTTTTGTTACTGGCCGCATTTGCATTGACGACAACAGTCATTGCCATTGATTATCTAAGAGGAACAACGGAATGGAATATCGCAGAAATTAACGGGGTAACGGTAGAATCATTTGAGAAATCATTTGGTTATGTGATGGGGGACTTGAACTATCAAGATTATTGGATCTTCAAGTCTTACGATGCGAATGCAAACGCAGGAACTGTACAAGGTATGCAAGGGAACCGAAATTTGGCTTTTTGGTCCGGCATATGGAGAGAGGAAGAGTGTAATACTATCTACTGTGAGATGACCTCGGGAGGAGACGACAGTTGGTACCTCACTTTTGTTAACCCAAAATATTTTATTGCATATAAAAAGCAGGATGGATATTATCCCTTATATAGATTGGGCAAAGCGATAGGTGAGCCATACTAACTTGAATGAATCCCTTAGGCTACATATTCTTAATAAATAAACATGAAACGCAGTGGCTCGAAGATTACATTGGTTGAGGATCTCGATGGAACTGGAATTTAAGCTATTTGGTTTGCTACTTGCTGCAAGTGCATTGATAACAACCGTCATTGCTATTGATTATATTAAAGGAACAACGTATTGGGATGTCGCGGAAATTAAAGGAATTACGGTGGGAGAATTTCATCCAATTCCCTGGCGCTTCGAATCCCATGACGAAGATGCAAATGCGGGAACTGTAGAAGCTCAAGATGCTTGGGTCGGCACCTGGAAAGAGGTAGGGTGCAAAACGATCTACTGTGAGATCACAGGAGGATACGATAGTTGGTATATTACTTTTATAAATCCTAAGTATTTTATAGCATATAAAAAACAAGATGTAAATTATCCACTATATAGATTGGGCAAAATGAGAGGAGAGCCTTACAATTTGAATACAGTCGTACCAGCATGATGGGGTAACCTGCGGTCAATTACGTGTTTTGCAGAAACTCGCTAGGTTCCCAGCTTTTAAGGGATTCTTTGAATCCAAATAATTCTGGAAAATAGCCGCCCTCCTTAATGCATTACCAGTAAACACGTGCGGAAATCCCATGAGTGATTCCCAATTATCACTATGCATATCGATTTCTTTATATAGCCGGATTTTATCTCACTGGCAATTAGGTGCTGATAAATTCGGCTTTCAATATGGCTTTATTTCTTATTTGTTGTTCAATAGTCATGCCCAATTGGTGGCATATAAGAATTATAACGTAATGATTTTATCTTTAATTCTGAATTAAATTTTAAAATTGATTTTAAGCACAAAAGTTGCTCGGGGTTAAAAGCATGTTCATATGTGGCATCAAACAATCCCTATGGATGGTAGGATACTATCTCGCATTCAATATAGCTCGGGGAACCCGATCTCCGATTGGCTGAGGTGCATTTCAATAAGCAAGCCGATCGACATCGACAAACGCAACCACGGCAGGAGGACATAACTTGTGCCGTTTGTGGTGCTGATCTAACTGGCCATGGCCAGGTAGAGAAGTATGACAAAGTCTATTGTGCCGTTCCAGGTTGTGGCTATCCATTACGGGACGATGTAGGGGTGGTTGGAGCATGAATAGACCTGAATTGGAACGGCGAGTGCCATCCGTTAATGATGATCTGGTCTTGAGCGTTGCCCTGGCCAGCTGGTGGGCCGAGCTGGAAGCCTCCAAAGTCACTCTCTTAGTTCCCAAGAAGCAGCTGGTGCATCCAAATCCCACAAAGATGAGCGATATAACAGGCGAATTTCAATCATCCAAATCGCTAACAGGAGGTGATCATACAAATTTACCATATATTTACTAAAAATAAGTCAAACGGGAATAGATAACGCTAGCTAGACAAGCCTTATAGTCTCAACCCCCATTGGCTACATATCCAGAACGCCAGCCAAGGGAGGGTAAGGCAAAAGTCGGAGTTATGGGGCTTGATGGCTGGCCAAGCTTTCAGTTCCTTTTTATCCCCTCAGCATC
>JALHSR010000095.1 GCA_022865315.1 Methanotrichaceae archaeon
ACTATTCATGATATATAATAGTATTTATAGTATATATAACTGGCGATAGCTCGGTTATTCGAAGTCCTTAATAGTATATACGAAGTTCTGAAACATATTATAGACATGTATATTGATATTAATATTAAGGCCCAAGGTGATGACAGACAAGAATAAATAATCCTACATAATTGTTTTATCAGATTTGAAGACTAGATATCTGGAGCATAACGAAGCCGCTCTTAAAAAGAGGAGCGTTAACGCAATGCAATTGCGATTCTATAAGCATATAAGGTGAAAGGATGAAACATTGAATTTACTGCCCAAAGGTCGTTTAGATGCATTCGCCGATGGCGTGTTTGCGATAATCATCACGTTACTGGTACTCGATCTTGCGGTACCTGAGGCATCCTAAGATATTATACCAGCGCTTATGCAAGCATGGCCTGAGTTCCTCGCTTACCTCATAAGCTTTGCATTTATCGGTAGCGCTTGGATATCGCACGCTTCAATTACCCATCTGATAAAACACGAGAAATCCAATTCGTACCGCCTTACTCTCCTCATGATGTTCTTCGTATCGCTGCTTCCATTTACTACGAAGCTCATGGCTACGCACTTCGAGTCTGATCCAATCGCTGCGGTAATGATCTACGGGTTAGACCTACTAGCTGCGACATTGACGATGAACGGGATCATAAGATCAGCGGCCAGCACTCCTGACATCCTTGTCGACGAGTTGGCCGAAAGCGGGCTTAATGCTTTGCTGCGAAGGCGACAATTTGGCGTCGCTATGATAGCCTGTACGCTAATCCTTGCGTTTTTCCTTCGCGGTAGCCGGGTACATTGTTGTAACGATACTATTCTTTTTCATTCCTCCAGTCTCTACTGCGAGAGCGAGATGGAGAAAAAGCTAAAATTATACAATTCCTAAAGGCATTTTTACACTAACGAAATATCAATATAGAGGCAAACATTGGAATTGACAATCAATATCACAAAATTTTCATTGCACAGTTACACTAATCAAGACTTAGATACATATATATCGGCCCGTGTACATATGAGATCTTGAAATGGCAAAGCTAATTAGAATGATGTTGACTGCAATTGGAGTTGCTCTGCTAAATAAGATGTTGAAGGGAAGTCTCTGGCCACCGACGAACCTGATGCATAGTGGAAATAGGGATCATAAATCCAAGGATCAGATCATTGAAATCGATGATTACAAAATTGTAGATGAAACTGAGAATCTTGCAGCTAAAGATCACAAAGTGGTGATACGCTAAAGCCAAGGGCAAAGAGCTGGGAAAAGGACAATTAAATCTGACACAAAAAACAAATCGACGCAATAAAAGGTGAAGGCCATTTTTGTCTAAAGCTCTATTTGCCTATTTGATATTCGAAGCATCACTTAGTTTGATTTTTGCTTAACTCCGCAAATCTCTATGCTACTGTTTTTCGATTTTTTAACGGCCAGCTTCCTAAAAATTGTTGCGGAGATATTGGCCGGATTCCATAAAACGAACGTGAGAGAGATCCCCTAATAATCTAGAATCTTGGTGTCATCAGGAAGAGGCCCAGCCAGCCAGTAAGCCTCTAACTGCTTGGTATATGGTTTCACACATTGCTAGGATAAGCCCCTCGGACCTCCTGCAAAATGGCTGGCTTATAGATTTTTCTTAAGGTGATCTGTGGATATAAGCCCTTCGCTGCTATCGTCCACCGATAGGTATGCCATCCCAATCATCACCTTTCATACCACAAGATAAGATATATCCTACCTATGTCATACTATAGTATGAAGGAATAGCAATCCATTTCATACGGGGGTATGACAATTGGCAAAGATAACCATCTTTATACCTGATTCTACCTTGCAGAAGATAGACGAATAGCTATCTAACGATGTATTACGACTCAAAGATGAAGGTATGAAAGCGGTAGAAAGCTTCGAAAATATGAAGCGAGAGAAGGAGAAGCTGGAAGTTGCCTTAAGAGCCAAAGACGACGAGGTCGATTTCTCCGTGGTCATGTGGCCCAGTTGACACAATCCATATCCACGCTGGCTTTGCCACAAATGACTCAAGAAGAGCGAGAGGACCGTAAGAAACGCTGGTGGAAATTCTGGAAGTGATTCCTGATTCACCAATATACCATTTGATGCAGATTATTTTGGAGATATCGTGAACTTTTGGCGAGAAAAGACATGATGGAAGTATTTAACGATGAGCATAAGGTGTATGAAGAGTGGCATGTTATACTTTGATAGTTGTTGGTGTGATGTGGTATAGAGATGAAGATTGAACTACAAATAAAAGTAGGATTTATGCCTATTGTCAGAGAAGAGTTTGAAGTGCCTGATGATATTATAGATATGATACAAGCGCGGAAGAAAATTAAGATAAGTATAGAGGGTTGATGTATTTTTAATATATAAGGAGAGGCTGCAAATACATGATAGAACAAAGGAGAACAACTCGGATAAGATCTCCTTGGCAGCCTCCAACTCTAATATCCTCGGATTGACCATATCATAGGCCATGCGAGGCCCTACCAAGAACTACCCGAAAATTCAGTCTGCCAGGAGTGGAGATGTCTATATCGTTTTGACTGCCCTATCTATAGCAGACCAACGCAGGATAGAGAAAATTGGAGAGAACAAATAGAGCCTGATCCCAAGGATCTCCGCATAGGCCTTATCTGCCTCTTTTTTTACGATTCTAAACGGATTTGTGAGATGGTATTATCATCTATGAGCTTTAGCCTCACATCTGGGTAAACTCCAGGCCCTAATACTGCAGGCAGATTTGGCACTTGTACCGCACCTACAGGATCCCCCAGAAAAGCCCAATTCCCGGAAATTACCACAATCGATGAGATTTGATCATTCCAAAACTTTCCTTCCTGGTTATCGGTCAAATCTAAATCACTCGAAAAGTAATGTTTATGAGCGCCATCCATATTTAAATTTTCAAAAACTATTACTTCTGGAAGCGCTGTAGCATTGCCCTGTGGGTCGCCATTCGCTGCTGCTATTCCTATCCCTGCAAGCAACAAGGCTAATATTATTGCTATTGTTTTCATCTAACTCTAGCACGACACCTTTATATATAAAGCTTTTTGTACTAAAATTTATAAGTACTAGTATCTATTTAAACTAGAAGCTTAGCATGTAAAAGTTTAACGCCCAAAACAGAAGGTGATCTATCGGAGTTAGGCGCGTCAATTGGTTCAAACCATGCTTTTTTAGACAGATCATGGAATATGCATAACAGGACTAATCTCAATATAGCCGAGATGCATAGTGGAAATAGGGATCATGAATCCAAGGATCAGATCATTGAAATCGATGATTACAAAATTGTAGATGAAACTGAGAATCGAGTAGCTGAAGATCACAAAGTGGTGATATGCTAAAGCCAAGGGCATGGAGCTGGGAAAAGGATTTTATCATGACAAGGTTTTCCTCTCATCATGACCTCTAATTCATCAGATCTTGAGCATATGGTCAACAAAGCCGCTGTCGAAGCAGCTAGAATGGGAAGCCAAGTCCATCAAAGAGCAAAGAAGATACTTGATCAAATGTCCTCTGATACGGGCGAATCAAAAGACTATGACATGCCCTCTATTGATTTGCTTGAAACAAATGAAGAATTGGTTGCTCTTGTAGCCTTGCCCGGAACTACAAAGGATATGATTGACCTCAAAGTAACAGAAGAGAGCTTTGCAATAAGCGCCAGAACCACGCCTAGGGATATGACATATCTGAGCCGAGAAACAAGCCAAAAAGGTTTTAAAAGGGAGATTAAACTGCCGGAGGAAATAAAACCTGAACAGGTTAAAGCAAGTTATGAGAACGGCATCCTAGAAATACATCTACCAAAGCTCGCAGTCGTGAGTGCTCAAAGGGTCTCGGTCGATTGAACCTAATCGAATTTTATTTGCTTCCTATGGAATAAAATTAAACCTAGCAAGAATCGTCACGTTTGCAAGAAAATATGTGAGGTAATTACGAGAGACAGGGGCCCCTATAATCAGCCTGATCCTTCATCTTCTGCCACATCTTTGCGGTTAGTTTAGGTGACTCTCTTGGCCCTTCCTCGAAGTAGAATACACTATTAGCTTCTTTTGTAGGATTCTTTCTGAGCAGAATACCAGAAGATTAATTATTGAAAACTAAAATAAAACTCTAGAATTCTTAACTGAACTGGGGGTGTTATGATATGGAACGAAACGAGCTTTTTCATCTTGTTTTGTGCATTGTCATCTGCCAGATGGCAGGCATTATAGGATCAATATTTACAGCAAGTTCAGTAGCGAGCTGGTATCTGACTCTAGTGAAGCCATCTTTTACTCCACCTGGATCTTATATCGGATTGATCTGGATTGTTCTATTTACCCTAATGGGCATTTCACTTTTCCTTATTTGGAGGGAAACTTCTGGCAATCCAGCGGCCAGGATTGCGCTATATTTCTTTGCGGCTCAGCTTATTGTCAATGTTCTATGGAATGTGGCATTCTTCGGCCTGCAGTCCCCAATAAGCGGTCTGGCGGTCATCGCCGTTTTATGGATCTTGATTCTCATTACTATCATCAAATTCTGGCCTATAAACAAAACTGCTGCGCTCTTGCTAATACCATATATAGCCTGGGTGAGCGTTGCAGCCTACTTGAATTACTCGTTCTGGATACTGAATCCTTGAGGAAAAAACCAGTCAGTACTCCTAGTTTGTCAAGGCAACGTCTCGATGCAATGATGTAAAGATTTGACTTCTTTTCATCATTTAACTCTCATTACTATTGGTCTGCAATTATCATCGTTTGATGGAATACGTTTTCAGCCCTTACATAGCGAAGAATCCTGGAAATCATGAGATTAAGCGACCAATACAATCGTGAACGGAAGCCGAACAACCTGTATTCGTGATGGGTAATAATTCTTACAAATTTTGATGCAACTTTATCAGTAATCGGCATTCATTGTAGTGCCGATACTGCTAGGCATCAGGGCTAAGATTCAAACGGTTGCTGAATTTGCAATCTGCCAGATTGACTGTAAAGATTGCACAATATCATTGAACACCCTAAGCTGGAGAATTTCGTGGCTCCTTAGATATCCTTGACGAGATAGCGTGCCATAATTTCTGTAAATTCGTTCGCCCTGTATCCTGCATAGTTACTTCACATCCATCGTTAAATACTTTCTACCTGTCAGCCACTCTTCATTGATATCCATCAGGATAGAAACAGCTAGTCTCATGAAAGACTCATCATTCGGAAATGCTCCCGCGACTCTGGTTCTCCGTTTCAATTCTTTA
>JALHSR010000096.1 GCA_022865315.1 Methanotrichaceae archaeon
GACATACCACTTGGTGGTTGCCTTCCTTCGAATGGTTAGTCTTGAAATCTTGCCTTTTATATCTCGATGGAGTTTAACTTTAATATCGCCTATCTTAGAGAGATGCAAAAGAGTTCCTGAAAGCTTGAAACCACTTTCCGTATAAGTGAAGCTGTCATACCATCCTTTACCCTTAAATCTGGGATAACCAGGATTCTCGCCCGCCTTTAAGCGTCTGAAGAATGCCTTGAAAGCCAACTCCGCCCGGAGAGTAACATTTTGAAGGACATGAGAATAGACTTCGTTAAGTTCTGGTTTAGCCCCCTTAAGCATAGGAAACCGGTCTTGTGTCTCAAAGTGGTTGACTTGCCGTTGATCATTCTCCCAAGCATTCTTCCTATAAGCCAAAGCATCATTATAGACCCATCGGCAAATCTCAAGTTGCCTATTTAGGACGCCTAATTGTGTTTTTGTGGGCACGAGCCTATAACGATACGTTTTAACCATTTCTCTGTGATATGTATTGTAAGGTTAAATAGTTATCTTTACGGGCTAACTCACGACTGAAGTCACGAGAATGCGCCCTGATTGTCGCTCTTCAATGAAGAGGTTGTAGAAGTTATCAAAGAGTTTGCTGAAAGCTATGCTCTGCAGGATAGAATATGCAGATGCAGATGATTCTCATGCTTTGTTCTCATTGAACCCCAGCAGATAATGTCCGAGAAATGATATATATATCATTGTCCTCATGCCCCCACCTAACTTAGGTGATTTCTTATGGCCAAGATCAAAGCGGGCGTTCTAGGTGCAACTGGCGCCGTAGGACAACGTTTCATTGAAGGATTGAGGGATCATCCATGGTTCGAATTGACAAGTCTTGCAGCTTCTGAGCGCAGCGCTGGCAAAAAATATAAGGAGGCTGCTAAATGGCGCCTTGAAAGCGAGCTGCCTGAAGATTTCGGCGAGATTACTGTCGTCAATGTGAATCCCAAGGAAGTAGATGCAGATGTTGTTTTTTCGGCACTTCCAGCCGATGAAGCTCGAAAAGTTGAGCCTGTGTTCGCAGCTGCTGGTTTTGCTGTCGCTAGCAATGCCAGTGCCTTCCGCATGGTCGCTGATATTCCCCTACTTATACCAGAATGTAATCATGAGCATCTCGAGATAATAAAGATCCAGCAGGAACAACGAAACTGGGAAGGTTATCTGACAACCAATCCCAATTGTACAACCATTATGTTTACGCTCGCCCTTAAACCTCTAATGAAGTTCGACATTGAAAGCGTCCATATGGCGTCAATGCAAGCTGTCAGCGGCGCAGGATATGAAGGAGTGCCATCTATGGCCATCCTAGGCAATATAATTCCTTATATCTCCGGAGAAGAAGAGAAGGTAGAAGAGGAGCCACAAAAAATATTGGGTACTTTCGATGGAGAAAAGATTGTTTTTGCTGACTTCAGCGTATCGGCTAGCTGCCACCGTGTGCCAGTGATGGATGGACATACTGAAGCTGTTTGGGTTAAGATGAGAGATAATCCTACCCCCGAAGAGGTCAAAAGGGCAATGCTTGATTTTGATCCTGGACTTGGGGATTTGCCCACCTCCCCCAGGAAAGCTCTGATAATTAGAGATGAATTTGACCGCCCCCAGCCGAGGCTTGATAGGAATCGAGGAAATGGCATGTCTGTAACGGTTGGCAGAATAAGATCAGGAATAAGATTCATTTGCATGGGGCACAATACCGTACGAGGGGCTGCCGGCGCCAGCATACTTAATGCTGAACTACTGCACAAGAAAGGCATGCTGTAATGCTTATAGTAGCCTGGGAAACAACTTCGGCCTGTAATTTGGCATGTACATATTGCCGAGCTTCTGCTTCAGCAAATCCGGGGAAGAATGAGTTGAGAACTGCGGAGGCCTTGACTCTAATAGACCAGTTAGCTCCTCTAAATCCTATGATCATCTTTAGCGGCGGAGAGCCACTTCTGCGCCCGGATATTTTTTCATTGGCTGAACATGCTTCTGGAAAAGGATTGCGCATATCTTTAGCAACCAATGGCATCCTCCTAACGCCTGATATCGTGGATAGGATCAAATCAAGTGGTATTAAACGTGTGAGCATCAGCCTTGATGGAACTATAGCAAAGACTAATGATTCTACACGAGGCCAAGGTTGCTTCCTCCATGCAATAAAGGGAGCTAAATATTTACAGGGTAATATTGATTTCCAGATCAACATGACTATATGCCGGAGAAATGCTGACGAAACCTTGGATATGTTCAATTTAGCGGAAAATTTGAAAGCCAAAGCGTTACATTTTTTCTTTCTAGTTCCAACTGGTCGAGGTCTGGAAACTGATTCAATCTCTGCAAAGAAGCAGGAAGAATTGCTCCGATTGATCCATCGTGAAAGTTCCAAGACGGAACTCGATATCCAAGTCACTTGTGCTCCTCAATATGTTCGGATTGCTGAACCAAGAAACCGCCAAAAACGTAGCGTTGGCTGCCTTGCAGGCATAAGCTTTCTATTTATATCTCGAACGGGTGATATCTATCCCTGCGGTTACCTACCGCTGCCGGCTGGAAACATCAGGGAAACTGATTTTAAAGATATTTGGGAAAATTCTCCTCTGCTTGCATCTTTGAGAACGAGAAACCTTAAAGGTAAATGCGGAGCTTGTAACTACCGAGACGCCTGTGGAGGATGCCGCGCCCGAGCTTATGCACAAAAGGGGGATGCTTTAGAATCCGATCCTCTCTGCAATTATCTGGTGAACTGATGGACAAAACCGATCTGAAGATTTTGGCTGCTATTCAGGAGAGCTTCCCGCTAGTTAGACGTCCCTTTCGCGTTCTTGGTGAGTTGATGGGAATAAGTGAATCCGAAATCCTTGTTAGAGTGGAAAACCTCCAAAAAAAAGGTTTTGTCAGGAGGATAGGTCCTATTCTCGATATGCGAAAGCTTGGATGCAGCGGCATTCTAGTTGCACTGAAAGTCTCTCTGGAGCAAGCCGATCAAGTGGCAGCCGTAGTGAATGAGTATGAAGAAGTTTCACACAATTACCTTCGCCCCAATGAAAGCGGTTATAACCTCTGGTTCACAATATCAGCCAGAGAAGACCGCATCTGTGAGATTTTGGCTGAGATTAAAGAAAGAACATGCTTGGATGAGCTCATATTGCCCACCAAGAGAATATTTAAAATTGGAGTAAAATTCGATATAATTTGATATAGATAAAGAATGTTGCAAGCAGTTTGAGCTATTTATAAAGGTGTAATCATGTCAAAACCAATTCTTATGGATTTTTATGCTGATTGGTGTGGTCCCTGCAAGATGCAAACTCCCGTAATCGAGGCCTTGGAAAAGGATTTCCATGATAAGGTTGTATTCAAGAAAGTCAATGTAGATGAAGAGAGCGAATTGTCGTCACAGAAAGGAATATTTGTAGTTCCTACGTTAGTTCTTGAGAAAAACGGAATGGAGCTAAGGAAATGGATTGGCGTAACATCAAAGGATGAATTGACTAAAGCCCTAAATGAAGCATTAAAATAAGGAGGGAGGGGATGGAGGGAACGGAGGCCTTACGAAGGATCAACGGTCGGGGCAGATCGACACCCCACCTCTCTCTTGGATTTGATTCTCATCTTTTTTCGATAGATACGAGCAGATCCCCAAATGCCAGTCTTCAGCCAGATGCTTACTTGATTACCCATGCTCACAGCGACCATCATGGAAAGTCGGCAATGCTCTCGCCTTTCGCCATCGCTTCAGCAGAGACCGCGCGAGCACTTGAGATTCGATATGGCCGAAAATATAAAGGGCAAACTTTTGATGTGGGAGATAACATCCAAATAAAAAATGTGAAAGTGCAGACATTTCCCACGGGCCATACAATTGGTTCATCTGCTTTTTATTGGGAGACAGAACTAGGCGTTCGGGTCTTGATAACAGGGGATGTAAAGGACTATTGTGCTTTGCCGAGATGCGATCTTCTGGTCATGGAGGCCAATTACGGAGATCCTTGGGATCCTTCCTGCTGTTTTGAGGATGACCTTGCTAGTTTCTTTGAAGCTACAGAATCCGGCGCAAGTTTTGGCGCTTATGTCTTCGGTAAGGCTCAACGAGCTGTTGGATTAATCAGAGCTATGGGATACAAAGGAATCATTGGCATGGATACTCAGAGCTTAGCTCTGACACGTGAACTCATGCAGAATTCAGCACCTCTAGCAGAAGTTGGTGATGCTAACACGAACGTAGTCTCGCCTTGGAATCTTGGAAGAATACCAGGCTCGAACAAGTTTGTTCTGACGGGCAGAGAGGATATGCCCTATCCAGCCATTAAGCTGAGTGATCACTTGGACTTCCGGGGGCTTATGAGAATGGTGGAGCATACATCACCTCATGAGATACTTATCTATCATCCTGAAGGCAAAAGAGCGAGTCTGTTAGCAAATTATCTGAGACAATGCGGGATGGAAGCCAATTCTCTTAGTGAAATAAGGGGTTTCATATTATGAATAATTGGACCTGAATCGGCCATTCAATGTCGAAAAAACCTACATATTTTCATTTCTATGCGCTGAACTGTCATAGTTTCTTGGTTTACTTTAGAAAACGCTTAAATACTGGCGAGGAGTCGATCTTTTTATTCCGCGCGGGATTGCATGCCCGAGGCGCATGAACCGATAGGTTCGAACGCGTAAAATGCGTGAGTCAGTCTCTGATGAGACTTTGCGGAGGATTCCAATGAAAAGACAAAAAACTAATCCGAGATTGATACTTCTTATCAACGATCTCAAATCAGCCTCTCGCCAGAACGGCGTAAGCCTTTGGCGTGATATCGCAAAGCGATTGGAAAAACCCAGACGAAATTATGCAACTGTAAATCTGAGCAAGATTAACAGACACACCAAAGCTAACGACACGGTTATTATTCCGGGAAAGGTGCTTGCCTCAGGCGAACTTGATCATAATGTCGTAGTTGGTGCTCTAGGTTTCAGCGGCCAAGCTGCATCTAAAATTTTGGCGGCCGGAGGTAAATGCTTGGAACTCGAAAAGCTCGTTCAGGAATATCCTAAGGGCACGGGGATTAAGATTCTGAGGTGATATGATGATAATAGTGGACGCAAGCGGACTGGTTCTTGGACGATTGGCAAGCGTTACAGCCAAAAATCTTCTTGCAGGCGAAGAAATCAAGATTATCAATGCTGAGAAAGTCTTGATAACCGGTCGCAAGGAGAGCGTCTATGGCGATTATAGCCGGGCAAGAGCTCGTGGATCGCGTGAGAAGGGGCCTTATTTTCCCAAAAGACCTGAAATGATACTCAGAAGAACAGTCAGGGGGATGTTGCCCTATAAGTTAAAGAGAGGGAAAGATGCAATGGCCCGACTTCGAGTATATGTAGGAGTTCCCAGAGAATTTAGAGGCATGCAATTCGAGCAGCCTGATGGGGCCATGATGAAAAAAGCGAGCAATGTCTTAAATGTTGAGCTGGGCGATCTAAGCAAGAGGCTTGGCGCAAATTTTTGAGAGGTTCGTCATGAAGATAATAAATTCATCGGGAAAGAAGAAGACGGCTATCGCTAGGGCTACTATTAAGGAAGGAAATGGCATTGTCAGAATTAACAAGGTTCCTGTAGAGATTTTTGAGCCACGGCTGTCTAGAATGAAAATTATGGAGCCTATAGAGATTGCAAGCGGTTTTACCAAAGGATTGGACATAGATGTGATCGTTAAAGGAGGAGGGGTAATTGGCCAGGCGGATGCCATAAGGACGGCTATCGCAAAGGGTATTATCGAATGGACTGGCGATACTGCACTTAAAGAGGCATACACTGAATATGACCACAATCTCCTTGTCAGCGATCACAGACAGAAGCAGAAAAAGAATTTTGGCGGCCCCGGCGCTAGGTCCAAGTACCAGAAGTCTTACAGGTGAGAAATGTGATTCCAATTAGGTGCTTTTCTTGCGGCAAAGTCATAGCTCACGTCTGGGGAGAATATCGAAATCGCATCAAGACTGAACCTCCAGCTAAAGTCTTGGACAATCTAGGAATAGAAAAGTACTGCTGCAGGAGGATGCTCCTATCCCATGTAGAGATTGTGGATACTCTCCGACAATATCAGTGAGGGGGGGGTTGTAGGGTAGCCTGGTCTATCCTACAGCGTTCGGGACGCTGTGACCTGAGTTCGAATCTCAGCAACCCCATCACATGCTTCCTTTTTGAGGTGGCTGTTTGAAAGCTGAGAAATATACAAGATATGAACGTGCAAGAATAGTGGGAGCGAGGGCTTTGCAGATTTTCATGGGCGCTCCAGTATATATCGATACAGATAGCATCGACCCCCTCGAAATAGCGCTCGAAGAGATGAAATTGGGTGCGATACCCATCACCGTAAAACGCGATCATAAAAGGTAGGTGAAATAATTGGAAGAAGATGAGGTGATACAAGTACAAGGAGAATATGAGACTCTCATACCAATTGATGAGTACTTAGCTGCTGGAGTGCATATAGGCACGCAGCAGAAAACGAACGATATGAAGCCTTATATCTACCGTGTTAGGACGGACGGACTTTACGTATTAGATGTACAAGCAACCGATAAGCGAATCCGTTTGGCAGCTAAATTCTTGGCGAAATATGATCCCTCAAAAATATTAGTTGTATCGGCTAGACAATACGGTCAGCATCCTGCGACGATGTTCTCCAAGGCCATTGGGGCTATGGCTAAAGTTGGCAGGTTTATACCCAATACGCTTACCAACCCCGATTTCAGAGGTTATGTCGAGCCAGATACTCTCATTGCAACCGATCCAAGTGGCGATGCTCAAGCCGTTAATGAGGCAACTGATGCCTCAATTCCTGTGATTGCCTTATGCGATACTAATAATATGACATCAAATGTGGATCTCGTGATTCCCACTAATAACAAAGGCAGGAAAGCTCTAACCCTAATCTACTGGCTTCTTGCTAGACAAGTTCTACGTGAAAGGAATGAGGAGAATAGGTTCAAGTATACCATCTCCGACTTCGAAATGGAGTTTTAATTGATGAGAGATCCAGCTGTAGCTGGTCAGTTTTACCCCAGTAGCAAAGAAGAGCTCAGACATCAGCTTGATGATCTCTTAAAAAATGCAGGAAAAGAGACTTTGCCAATTATAGGTGCTATAGTTCCCCACGCCGGCTATATCTATTCCGGTTGGGTTGGAGCCGAAGTATATGCTCGCCTTCCTACTAAGGCTGTGACTTATGTTATTATAGGGCCAAACCATCATGGTTTGGGTGCCCCTCTAGCTCTATCGAAGGACTTCTGGAAAACTCCATTGGGGATTGTTGAATCGGATGTGGAATTGGCTGATGCCCTTTCAGGAAGTATTATTGTAGATGACGAATTGGCCCATAAACATGAACATTCCATTGAAGTACAGTTACCGTTTCTACAGATGCAGTTCTCTGATTTCAAAATCTTGCCAATTGCCATGGGCATGCAGGATGAAGAAACTGCTAGAGAGGTGGGACAGAGTGTGGCGAGCGCTGCCCATAAATTAAACAAGAATATTATAGTGATCGCTAGCAGCGATTTTACTCATTATGAGCCTCAGGAGATTGCCAGAAAAGTTGATGCCAAATTGATTGAAGCCATCTTGAACGTGGATGTTTCTGAATTATATAGACGAGTTTACAGCCAAAATGCAACTGCTTGTGGCTATGGACCTATAGCTGCAACTATAACGGCAGCAATAGCATTAGGTGCCACTTGCGGGAAGCTGCTACGTTATGCTACAAGTGGCGATATTGTAAGGGACTACAGACAAGTCGTCGGTTACGGAGCCATCGTCTTTACATAGGAGGAGCCACCTCTGACTGCGGCTTCTGCTCCTGGCAAGGTCATCATCTTTGGAGAACATGCAGTAGTCTCGGGCTTTTTTGCTTTGGGTTCAGCAATAGATCTAAGGGCAAGGGCATCTATTGAGGATCAGTCCGGACGTTTAGATATTTATGTTAAGAATTTGGGTCTGAATATCAAGGGATTTTCTGTAGATGTCACTACTGGAAATGTGAGAGTGCAGGGTGAACCGCAGGAGGCCCTGCTCGCGACTAGATATGTATCTGCAGTTTTGGCAGAATTCGAAGTGAAAGATGTGTGTGTACAAGTGGAATCCGATATTCCACTAGCTGCGGGTCTGGGTTCTTCAGCAGCAATCGTTGTAGCTAGTCTGGGAGCATTAAATAACCACTTGAGATTGGGACTATCTAGAGAGGATATTGGAACTGAAGCTCATAAAATAGAGAAGCGAGTACAAGATGGCCTTGGAAGCCCAATTGATACAGCATTAGCAACATATGGCGGCTATAGCCTTGTCTCCTCTAAAGCCGAACCTATCGATCTTCCTGAGCTGGATTTAGTGGTTGGATATACGGGCAAACCGCACAATACCCGTTATGAAGTGGGAAAGGTTCAGAAACTTCGAGCATGCTATCCAGATGTTGTTGAGCCTATCTTTCAGGCTATTGGTGCCTTATCTATCAAAGCCATTTATTTGATACGTGAAGGGAGATTAGAAGAGTTGGGAGGTCTAATGAACGTGAACCATGGCCTATTAGAAGCCATGGGCGTTGGGACTAGAGAACTCAATGAGTTAATATATGCCGCTCGGGGTGCAGGCAAGGCTCTGGGAGCTAAGCTCACTGGAGCGGGGGGTGGCGGCTGCATGATTTCTCTGCCCTCACCTGGATGCACTTCTGACCTCCTAATAGCTATTCAGCAGGCCAGAGGAAAGGCCTTCAGTGTGAGAACAGGATGCCAAGGCTTAAGGAAGGAGTGATGAATCTGGTAAAAGTGCTAAAGATTGGCGGAAGCATCCTAACAGATAAGAATCGAAGCTCTATAGCCAGGAAAAAGGAAATCAAAAGAGTGGCAGAGGAGATTGCCCAATCACCTGAAGCATTAATTTTAGTGCATGGTGCAGGTTCCTTCGGCCATGTGATAGCCAAGAAGTATGGTCTGCCCGAAAGGTTTAATCCCGAAGGTTTAAGGGCCACACATCAATCAGTAATAAAACTAAACGAGTTAGTTGTGCAGGCTTTGAGCGAGGCTGGTGCCGATCCTATGCCAATTCATCCATTCAGCTGCATGGTTTTAAAAGACGGAAAAATAGAGAGTTTTGCTTTGGAGCCAATTGTTGAAATGGTTAAAAGAGGATTGATGCCTGTTCTGCATGGAGATGTGGCGATGGATATCACTCGCGGCTCAGGAATAGTTTCAGGAGACCAGCTTGTTACTCATATGGCCAAAACTATGACAGCAAAAATCGTGGCTATTGGGACTAATGTGGATGGAGTGATCGTCCAGGGAAAAATTTTGTCCAAGATATCAATGAAGGAGTTACCATCTATTGATATTGAATTAGGAGGGGGCTCGGGCATAGATGTTACAGGCGGCATGAGAGGAAAACTGTTAGAGCTGCTGGATTTGGCTGATGCCGGCATCGAGTCGGTCATATTCAATGCTTGTCGTAAAGGGCAGATCATCAAGGCACTCGAAGGCGAATCTGTTGGCACTATCGTGAGGAGAGCAACGTGATAACAAAAAAAAGGAAAGTGGATCATATAAGAATATGCCTCGAAAAAGCTGTAGAATGCTATAGAAGACCATTTGAAGATCTGGTGCTCATCCACAGTGCTCTCCCCGAGATAAGTGAGAATGATATCGATGTTAGCTGTGACTTCCTGGGCCAAAAGGTGAGGGCTCCCCTTATTATTAGCGCAATGACCGGTGGCCACCCCGATACAAAAAAGATCAATGTAAACTTGGCAGAAGCTGCCCAAGAAATGGGAGTTGCGTTGGGAGTTGGTTCGCAAAGAGCAGCCCTAGAAGATCCGAAGCAAGAAGATACATTCTCCGCTGTAAGGGAGGCCGCCCCTGATGTGCCAATAATAGGCAACATTGGCGCAGTCCAGCTTCGGAAGTGTGGCCCTGAAGTACTGGAAATTTTGGCTGAAATGATTGATGCCAATGCAATAGCCATTCATCTCAATTTTCTTCAAGAGAGCGTTCAGCCAGAAGGAGATAGAGACGCCTCGGGAATTTTCGAAGCGCTTAGATATGCTGCTAGAGGTACGGTACCCCTGTTGATTAAAGAAACAGGTGCAGGCATCGGGCATGAGATTGCTCGAGAGCTTGTGAAAAACGGATTGAAGCTTATTGATGTTTCTGGAATGGGTGGCACAAGTTGGTCCGGAGTAGAAGCTTATAGAGCAGAGGAAGCTGGCGATATAGAGTCAATGGAGTTAGGTAAATTATTCTGGAATTGGGGGATTCCAACTCCGGCAAGCATTGTTGAGTGTTTATCTGCGGGAGCAGACGTTGTAGCCTCGGGGGGGATTCGAAGCGGAATCGACGCGGCTAAGAGCATTGCATTAGGAGCTTCGATGACAGGTATAGCTTTGCCTTTGCTATCCCCTGCCACAAAGAGCTCGGATGAAGTAGTTAAAGTGCTAAAAACATATGTTAGAGCGCTTAAAATATCAATGTTTCTCACTGGATGCAGGAATATCCATGAGCTTCAATGTGCACCGCTGGTTGTGTTGGGATCCACAAAAGATTGGCTAAATCAAAGGGGTTTTGACATTAAGAAATATTCTATTGTAAGAGAGTTGGCATAATGACTGAAATTGCTATTATTGCCGTTGGTGGCTATAATGAAATCGGCAAGAACATGACTGCCATCAGAATTGGTAAAGATATTGTGATCATGGACATGGGTCTTAGACTGGATCGAGTTCAGATACACGAAGACACCGATGTCGAGTGTCTGCATGCTTCAGACCTAATAGCTATGGGAGCTATACCGGATGACAGCATTATGGAAAGTATCGATGGCAATGTAAGGGCAATTGTCTGTACACATGGGCATTTAGATCATATCGGTGCTATCTCAAAACTGGCTCATCGGTACAAGGCGCCTATAATCGCAACGCCTTTTACCGCTGACTTGATCAATCAAGAAATCAAGGATGAACGCATCTTTCATATAAGTAATACTGTTCTGCCCATGAACGCTGGTGAAAGATATAATGTAACAGAAGATCTCGAACTGGAGTTCATTCGCGTCCAACATAGTATTGCAGATTGTATTTTTGCTGCAATTCATACGGACAAAGGCAGTATCGTATATGCAAATGATTTCAAAATCGATCGATCTCCAACTTTGGGGGAGCCACCGGATTTCACCAGATTAAGGGCTCTAGGTGAAGAAGGAGTTTTAGCTCTAATTACTGAGACGACCAATTCTGGCCTCTCAGGGAAGACCCCATCAGAGCAGATAGCAAAAGATCTTGTATGGGATGTTCTAATCGGCACAGAAGAATCAAAGTCCGGTGTACTTGTAACGACATTCTCATCCCATATTGCTCGTATAAAGGCTATCGTCGAGGCTGCTCATAAAATGCAGCGCAAACCTGTGCTTCTTGGCAGGTCGATGGAGAAATATTGGGGCACTGCTATAAGAACTGGTTGCTCCGACAGAGATGATATTGCAGTCTTTGGTAGGAGAAAAAGCGTAGATAAAGCGCTGAAGAGGATTATGACCGAAGGCAAAGAGAAATATCTCCCAATAACAACAGGCCATCAAGGCGAACCTGGTGCTATATTGAGCCGTATAGCTAATGGTGAGACCGACTATCTGATTGAATCGGGAGACAAAGTGGTATTCAGCGCTGGAATTATTCCTCAACCCCTCAATATGTCAAACCGCTTCACCGTAGAAACAAAGCTCAAAATGCGAGGGGCTAGGATCTATGATAACGTGCATGTCTCTGGTCATGCGTGCAAAGAAGACCATTGGGAGCTTCTCAGATTGATCAATCCAGAGCATGTTATACCAGCCCATGGAACCCTAGCAACACATGGTTACTATCTAATGATGGCGGAAGAAACCGGTTACAGCTTGGGCTCTAATATCCATTTGGTGAGAAATGGCCAGGAACTACTGATAGTTTAAGTTGGGACTATGATCGACAAAGCTATTGAAAAATACGCCATACTCATCACCAAGGCAATCGATACGTATCTGCCTATCGATTATCCCGAAGGTCTATACGAGGCCAGTAGACATCTGGTTGAGGCAGGAGGGAAGAGACTTCGACCAACTATGTTCCTCTTAGCGGCTGATGCTGCCGGGGGAAAGATAGAAACCCTGGTTTCAGCCGCATTATCAATTGAGTTGATTCATAACTTCACCTTAATACATGATGACATCATGGACAACGCCGAGTTAAGGCGGGGTAAGAAGTCAGTGCATATGATTTGGGGAACCTCTGAAGCTATTTTGGTGGGAGATACATTATATTCTAAAGCCTTTCAGACTTTGGGTATGACCCAGGTGGAGGCCAGCCGTCTTATTACTGCCATGAACATCCTTTCCAGGACAGCAACATCCATCTGTGAGGGCCAATGGATGGATCTTGAGTTTGAAGATCGTGATGACGTCTCTGAGAAAGAGTATATGACTATGATCGAGAAAAAAACGGGCGTTCTTTATGGAGCTTCGGCATCTATGGGGGCTACCCTTTCTGGCGCATCCGAGGAATTCGTGAGAGGCTTAGATGAATTCGGACGGTTTACAGGTATGGGTTTCCAGATTCATGATGACGTTCTTGACCTTACATCAACTACCAGCGCACTGGGCAAGAGGCGAGGCGGTGACCTCATTGAAGGAAAAAAGACCCTAATCATGATTCATGCCAAAAAACATGGATTGAAGCTTAGTGCATTTGGTAAAAAAGATGCAACCCAACAAGAACTTGAAGAGAATTTGGGACTGTTGCAGAATGGTGGATCAATCGATTACGCGCGAGAACGCGCAGAAATGCTGGTGAAACGAGGCAAGAGAGCCCTCGATATTTTACCAGATACTCAGGCTAAGACTCTAATGCTTGATCTAGCAGATTATATGATCTATCGCAAGTATTAAGGGGAATATGAATGTTGAAAGAGGAAGCCAATCACCTTTTGGATCACTGGATTGAGCATAATGAGAGCCACTGCAGATCTTTTAGGGAGTGGGCTATACAAATTCAAGAGATCAGCGAAAAAGCTGCAATTGATATCGAGGAAGCGGCAAAACTCATGGATAAGTGCACTGAGATGCTAAAAAGAGCAAAACAAGATCTTTGAAATATTTAGGAGAGTTCATATGGAGCAAGTTTACACGTATGGATTAGATAATGAGAAAGTTATGAAGAAATTGCTCGACCAAGATTTTTTTAAGAGACTTGGCCCTACGATGAGGGAATGTAAGTCAATGGGCCTGGACACCGAAGGATTCTGTATTTATATAAAAGCCAGAGATGATCTAATGGAAGAAGCGAAGAAGTTGTTGGCAGATTCTCCCGCTAAGGAACTTAGAGGGGATTTAGGTGAGAAGCTCCTTCAAGCTTTTCGTGATGAATCCGAGTCAGCTGAAGCGGGGATGGGAGCGTTATTCGGGTAATCAAATCAATATTGATTAAATTATTTAATCACCCAAAGGTATCTTTTGCCAAAATAAGAATTAAATTGATAATGCTTGCACTGGAGTAGATATATCACTTATCCCAATGCAAGATAGGCGACCTCTCTCTGGCTTCTTTTCTCACTTATATCAAATGGAGATTTTAAATGCATGATTCCTACTGAAAGGTTTTGTAATATTCAAAAAATGAAATAAAATTAACAAGGTTCCGTGAATAAGAAAGGAGATGATAGGGCTGCCCATCATTATGAACGATGAAGAGATAAAGCAAATCCTCAATACCTGCAAGACCATCTGCATTGTAGGGATTTCACCAGATTCTCACAGGCCCAGCTATTTTGTATCTAGTGTGCTGAAAGAGTTTGGATTTAAGCTATATTTCGTAAATCCCAATTATGCTGGTCAGAATATCTTAGGCGAGAAGGTCTATACCTCTATCAATGAAATTCCCCAGGAAATCGATATTGTTGATGTCTTCAGGCGACCCTCTGCAATGCCTGAAGTAGCAGCGGAAGCAAAGAAAAAAGGCTTCAAAACATTTTGGATGCAGCCAGGCACCGAAAATCAGGAAGTTGCGGGGCAGCTTGATAAGGAGGGCTATAATGTAGTGGCCAGAAAGTGCATCAAGGTGGAGTCAATGCGGCTTTTATAAATTACATAATATTATTTTCTGCGAAATTTTGCCAAAATTAATTAAGCCAATTTGGCCTTGCGAAACTGAAAATACGTTGGGAAAGATCGGAGATCGCGGATTCTTATCCTGCAATTCCAGATGTCATTTTAGGGTTGTTAGGACGACAAAAAAAGAAGACCACGGGTAGATTCAAGATTATTGATTGAACCACAATCCTCAATTTTTAAAAAAATATTTTGAATTAAAAATATAATTAAAAAAAGCTTTTATGATTCAAACTCATACTGATATAAAGGACGCAAAAAAGGATTTCTTAAATTTTTTGGGGCTCGTATTTTGGATGAAGATCTTGGGAATTTGCGTGCAAGAAAGATAAAGTATCTAAGCATCAGCTCCCTCATTCTAAATATTTATCAATACAATTATTCTATTAGCAAGAGTTAAATAGGCTCTAAGTCAGTATCAAATGATGTTCTCCTTGTGGGATGAATATCGGCTAATAAATAATAAGCTTGCATCTTTGGCAAATGAGCTCCCTGAATCTGAATTGGGGGACGTGATAAGTTATATCTTATCTGTATCAGGGAAAAGAGTGCGACCACTCATTCTCATATTTTCAGCTAAGACATTTGGGGTTCCAATCGAACGATCTCTCAATGCCGCCTTGGCCATTGAACTCGTTCATGCTGCATCCCTTGTGCATGATGATATTCTTGACGGTGGTATTGAAAGGCGCGGCTCGCCTAGTACTATCCAAAAATATGGGTGGGAAGCCGCCTTATTAGCAGGGGACTACCTCATTTCCATGTCGATTGAGCTTATTTCCCATTACGATACGCAAGTGATAAGAGCATTCTCTCAAGCATGTATGAAAATGGCTGAAGGAGAAATGATGGATATATCTGGTGCACCCTCGCCCGAGGCTTATATTGGGTGCATATCCCATAAGACCGCTGCACTTTTTGCAGCATCTGCGAAGATCGGATGCTTGATAGCTAATGCCCCAGAATGCGACGTCTCGAAATTTGAGAACTATGGAATGCGCTTAGGACTAGCGTATCAGATCTTGGATGATCTCGAGGAGTACCTAGGCGTAGATCAGAGTAAGATATCCGAAAAAGCCTCCATTACCCTACCTAGGATTCTCAGTATAACATACCCTGAAGAAGAAGCTATTCATAAATGCATTCAATTAATTAGCAGCAATACTCTTGCTTCAATTAGTGCGCTCAAAGAATCCTCTGGCGATGCCATGATGAAGGCCTATTTGGAGAAGATCGTGGACGAAATGACAAAACGAGGGTTGCAGAAGTGCAGATTGCTGAAAAGCCACTGCTAAGAATAGATGCCACACCATATGGTAAGAGCATTAAACTATCTCCTCAAGGTCCATTAGCACCTCTAGCATGGCCATTTTTAGAAATCATCAACAAAATCTTCAAAGATGAGAAACCTATTATCAATGGCCCGGATAAATTTATATTTTCTACATGGGTCCCCCCCGTGCCAAGTTTAGGCTTTAACAGGATGCTTTCTGCGCAGATTAGCTCCATTATTGGTCGAAAGGTTCCCGACCAATTATCCGTCGCTGTAATTAGAGCCTGCCCAAACGACTGCATTCATTGTTCTGCTCCATCTAGAAAGGGGGAAATATTGAGCGATCAGATAATAATTAAAACTATTCAAGAAAGTTTAGCTCTTGGCACTTATCTTGTAACTTTCGACGGTGGCGAGCCCTTATTGAGAGATAGCTTGCCACAACTAGTCTCCTGCGTGGGATCCAGAGCCATTGCTGCCTCGTTCTCTAGCGGTTATGGTCTCACTGATGATCTAGCACAATTATTCAAACAAGCTGGGCTATATGCCTTAAGAATCAGCATTGATAGCCCCTACCAGGACGAACACGATCGGATTCGAGGTAGAAAAGGTGCATTCAAGGATGCTATCAATGGAATCAAGACAGCTTTAAGGTCAGGGCTTCTTGTTGATCTTTTCATGGTAACATCGCCGATGAACATCGATAGCCTTGAAGATGCTTTCTGCCTTGCTTCAGATCTCGGAGTTCACGAGCTCTCGCTCTACGAGATTGTTGCTGTGGGAAGATGGGCTTCTCATCAAGATGATGTACTCTCGCCCAATGATGTGAGAAAAATGGAGAAGTTCCATCGAGAGAAAAACAGGAGTGATGGCCCCAGAGTCACTTCCTTGCCTTACATCATGGGCGAGAAGATGTTCGGCTGCTTTGCTGGCAGGCGATGGATTCATATTGATGCTTCGGGCAAAGCATTACCTTGTGCCTATATGCCCTTTAGCTTTGGTAATGTGAAGGAAATGCAACTTAAAGATATTTGGGATTATATGTCTAGGTACGGGTGGTTTTCTAAGAAATGCTCATGCCAGATGAAGGATAACGCATTTAGACATGCCCATGGGAGTAAGTTTTTGTCGGCAGAGGAGATTTGATTCCACTATGTAATTCCGCAATTTTGATTGACCTACCACTTGGCCTCATAATCGCAGAATATAGTCGTTTTGAAATAATGAAGGTTAAAGCGATTCCATTCCTGGGGAACCTGCAGGAACTACTCGAATTTCCAGGAAACTGCAGCAAATTCTATTGGCGGTATTAAGTAGATGCATAAGGATTGAGCTAGTTACATACATAATCATAGTTGTGATATGTTTGGCATCGTGAAGATTCCTGTCAGGATTCTGGAAAAAAGCCATGTGATGATTAAGCAACAAAAAATTGCATTAATATATCAGTCCAATAACTTTATCAGTTAGGAACTGTGACCCTCCATGGATGGCGATAAGAAAAAATCAATGGCAAATAGTATGCCGCTATTTCTCATTAGATGTGAGATCAATGAGATTTTTAATGTTGATTTCATTCCTGATCCTGTTCATGATTTTGGCTACTAATTCATATGCTATATTAGATCCAAACGAAATCAGCGCATATGGAGGAGAATCCTTAGCAGATAAGCTAATTGAAGAAAGCCAAGGTTTAGGATCTATAAGGCTCTCTGATTCGAGATTTCCAGCAAGCCCCAAGGAATCACGAAGCCTACAAGAAAACAAGTCTCTAATTTGGACGCCCATGCCTAATAGTTTGTCTGGAAGTGGAAACACTCCTTTAGAATCAAGAACAATTTCTGAAGATCAGGACAATGCCCAGACTTCAGCTACACCAGCCAAAGATAATAGAGTTGCAGGAAGCTGGTCATTTGAGCTAAATGACACTCCTTCCAAGCAAGTTGTCTTGACGCTTTTTCAGATCGAGGACGCTGTCTTTGGATCAGGTAGCATTAAAGATAGAAACAACACTTTTGTAACCGCTGCTTCTGGAAAAATTGGCGGAGAACAGCTTGATTTAAACATTGTTTCCATAGGTACAATTGCCCTTTATAGGTTGTCAATGAAATCGAATGATGATTCCGCTTCAGGAATATACAAAATATATGAAGCTAGCGGCCAGACCAGAACAGGAAATGTCCAAGGCATCAGAAATTTGCCAATGTCTTAGATTTCCATGAATCTAATGTTTCACTTTTTTTGGATTTTGATTTGTTGCCTTCGGAAATTTTCTTTCAATACAACCAGAGGATTCCGATTAACTTAAGGTCGCTAGAGTTCATGAGATACATTGTCCATTATTTCCATTCAAACAATCGGATTAAGCCTTCATCACCTCCATAACACCCTTATTTTCTTGAATTCAGTCCTTTTTTTCGACAGCTCAC
>JALHSR010000097.1 GCA_022865315.1 Methanotrichaceae archaeon
GTGAGCTGTCGAAAAAAAGGACTGAATTCAAGAAAATAAGGGTGTTATGGAGGTGATGAAGGCTTAATCCGATTGTTTGAATGGAAATAATGGACAATGTATCTCATGAACTCTAGCGACCTTAAGTTAATCGGAATCCTCATCAAATATATATACAAACATTGGAATTGACAATCAATACCACAAAATTTTCATTGCACAGTTACACTAATCAAGACTTGGATACATATATATCGGCCCGTGTACATATGAGATCTTGAAATGGCAAAGCTAATTAGAATGATGTTGACTGCAGTTGGAGTTGCTCTGCTAAATAAGATGTTAAAGGGAAGTCTTTGGCCACCGACGAACTCGATGCATAGTGGAAATAGGGATCATGAATTTAAGGATCAGATCATTGAAATCGATGATTACAAAATTGTAGATGAAAACTGAGAATCGAGTAGCTAAAGATCACAAAGTGGTGACACGCTAAAGTCAAGGAGCTGGGATATACCGGATACACCGTCTAGTATCGGCTTAATTTCTCCTATATTTGATCTTTCACTACGAAAGATGCACGTGTCTGTAATCACTATAACATCATAAATTCCCGCTCGAACAGCTGCGTCTCCGTTATACGCTGCCTGATCAGTTCATCTACCTCTGAGATCCGGATGTCATACACCTCTGCTAGGATCTCCTTGGCAGCCTGCAATTCGAACATCTTAGGATTGCCCGCATCACAATGGATGCCACAACCACTACGCCTAGACCATTTGGGCTCGAAGGACATCTCGATTTGGCTCGACGAAATGGATACCTTGTCGAAGTGAGCAAAGGGCTCTATGTCTTAAATCCTGAGCACCTAGACACATGGAAAGAGCGAAGAGAAGAATGGCAGAAAAAGCAAAAAAACTGAAGCAAACTCCTCCTACAAAGAACGAAAAGGAGCGATGGGCACGTCGACGAGCGACGCTAGCCAAGTATAGAGAAAAGTGACACCATTAGCAAACCCCTTTTTGATTTAGCTGTCACTAAAAATTTGTTTGGGAGGATTGCCCCCCTTTTTCTGAATAAAAATATTGAGAGGTGTAAATGGATACAGAGAAACCCAAAAAGAAGCGCGGATCTGGCTGGCTGAAAATACGAGAGCACATCATGAGAACGCCTCCCAATATGCTATAGGTCTTGTAAGGATATGAAACTTGGCCGGAAAACAATATGCATAGGTTAATTTTTACACAAAAGAAATAGGAACCAAATAGAATTATGAATTTGAAAAATTTATTATCTCAGGGGTAAGATGCAAAATCCGAGGAGAATAGCCTAATCTCAGAAGGAAACCTCTCCTTCATAGATTTTTGCGCCTAGGCTCACCGCCTCCTCGACAGCAAAGGCTTAATTCATCAAGATAATAGCCTCTTTGTGATGATACGAAACTTATTCGTTGTATTTGCAGCCCTTTTGTTTGCCGGCTTGTCCCTGGCCAGCAGTACGGGTGCCGTAAAGGATAGCGGAACGCAGGTCCTTTTAGAAACGACCATGGGAAATATCACCATCCAGCTCTATGACGACATGCCTATCACTGCGGGAAACTTCAATAATTTGACCGAGAAGGGCTACTATGATGGAATCATATTCCATCGAGTGATTGATGGCTTCATGATTCAGGGCGGAGACCCAACGGGCACTGGCTCTGGTGGTCCAGGCTATACCATAAAGGATGAGTTCACCGATCACAACCGAAATGATCGCGGAACCATTGCAATGGCCAACTCTGGACCGAACACGGGAGGCAGCCAGTTCTTTATTAATCTGGTAAACAACAATTACCTGGACAAGATGCATCCCGTCTTTGGACAGGTAGTCGAGGGCATGGGTGTGGTAGATGCTATCAGCAAGGTAAAAACCGGCGTCAATGATCGGCCGCTGAAGGATGTAACTATAATCCACGCCAGCGTTATCTCTTAAATTTCAATAATCGTAGCAGTAATATGGACAATGGCAAAATTTTGGCGATATTATGGCAGAAGGCTCTGAATAGACCAAGTGGAACGGAGTCTAGGTGAGGGGGGTAGCTCCGACCTCCCATTTGATGGCCACCTTACATGCCTGGGATAATCTTCTTATATGCCAAAAGCCACCTTAATTTTATAGAGTCGTATCTATTCTTATATGCCAGAGCTGGTCTGAGAATTAAAGATAAATATATAAGGAGAATCAGGATTGAAGCCGAATTTATCGGCGCCCAATTGCCAGTAAGATAGAATCTAGTTATATAAAGAAATCGACATGCATAGTGGTAATTAAGAATTACTCAAGGGATTAGCCGTGTTTTTGAGACGCATAAAAGCCCATATACTCGACTCGAAGTGGCGTGATGGCTGGACGTGTCTCTTCTTGATATAGAAAGATTTATCGTTAATGTTGATTTAATTGTTTTATTCAGCGCACTCCACTTGCTTATGGTGTTTAGTGAGAAAATCTCTAATTGTGCTACGAGAATAACCGACTAGGTCGGCGATCTGCATTACTGCCATACCTTCCTTATACAATCTCATTATCTTGGCCTGGGCTTTAGGATTCTTCTGCAACTTTACCTTTTTGCCTTCCGTCATATTAAATATTTCAGGGGTCTTCTACCCTCGGAGGTTCTATTATCACTAGATCTTTGACCTTCTTAGGGGCAGAGCTAATTACCAATTCACTTAATTTTTCATCTGCCGTTCTTCCTTCAAGCGTGGCCCATATTTTGATTATCTGCAAAGCTTCCGAAGATAATGCAATTCTAGGCTTTCGTATAACTTTGTCCATGAGGGTATTTATCTTCAAGGTAGTTAGACCCTTCCAAGCTCGGAATTATGGCCTTAGAATCGATTATACGCGTTAAAGCTATGCTTAATAAGAAAGTAATATTTCGATCAGATTTATTATAATTCTACATTTATGCTAGAGTTCCCATATTTAAGCAAATTGCTGAATAAGACTTGTTAAATTCAGATTTCAGGAAATTATCGACACGTTCAGATATGAGGAGCCTTTAAAAATTTGTGTAACTTGTGATGCAAACAATGTTGTTACTAAAAGATACGTGTTTACCAGCAGAGAACCTATCGGCAAGCAAGAAGGCTTCTAGCTAATCTGGCCAAGTGCTCACCTTCAATATTTTTTCATTAATGGATCATTTCAAGAAATATCACATACAAAAAAGATAGACCAGAAATGGATCAATAATATAAGAAAACATTATTGGAAGCCGAATTTATCAGCACACAATTGCCAGTAAGATAAAATCCAGCTATATAAAGAAATCGATAAGCATAGTGGTAATTAAGAATTACTCAAGGGATTTCCGCATTTATTTACGGGTAAAGAGGAGGGCCCCTTATGCCATATACCATCATTATAATCCGCCCCTTATGTGCTCTACCATTTTAGTGATCCTGAACGATCCATCCAGAATATCCAATTTGAGCTCCTCTGCAAGTTTAATCGCTCTAGCCCTATCAGATTGGCGGAGTATAATCGGAATTTTTTTGCCTTCGAAATTGATAGTACCCAGGTTGCCTTTAAAGGCTCCACCGATACATTGCGAAGTGCATAGGCCACAGTTGAAGCATCTTTCTTTGTCTCGACTGATCTGGCCCCCCTCCAAGGTTATTGCTCTCATTGGACAGACAGGTTCCACGGTACAATTCGTACAATTAATGCACTTGATGGGATCGAACTCTATCTCTAGATCCGTTGAGCCCCAAACGTCCTCATAGTTTGTCGTACAGATCACCTGCCTTATATTTACATCCATGATTGGGAGAGAGAGTTCTTTGTCAAGTTTTTTTATGTTCTCCAGAATAGATTCATTCAATACTGGAATTGGCACGGCCCAAGAACCAATGCATTCAGGTCCTGCTGATGTTACGAAGCCGCCCATATATTCTGGGTTCATCTGGTGCATATCGGCCAATCCGAGAAGATTCGGTCTGGTGGCCATGCTGCGGGTGCCGGTTCCTATCACAAATCCTTCTGAGCCGTTCAGGAGAATTCGCGTGCCTATGCCTATCGTCTCAAGGTAGGGATCGTTCTTTATGGGATTCAGTTGGCCACATCCCGAAACGGTAGCACAGGTCAGGCCAGGAGGAAAATCGAGAGCACTAAAGATCGTTGGCAGTGGAGCATCTCTCGGGTTGACGAACGCTACATAGTTCTTAAAGGCGTTGCGAGTAGAGAAGATGCGAGCATATGGAATATCCTCTAGCGTTATGGCTTTTGTAAAAGATTCATCTTCACTAGTCTCAACTTTGACTTGAACTTCCTTGCCTTCAACAATATCTCTGAATAAGTGCCCCCCACCATAATCTGATTTTTCCTTGCTGTGCGATGTGCCGAAGACCATCAGGTCGATGATGCCGAGACGCTCGTTTGGGCATGGACCGATACTGGCAGGAACGTTGTTAATCCAGGCGCGCTCTGCACGGATAAACGAGCAAGGTTCAGCCATAGGAAACGACAGAACAACATATGTCCCGCTCATAATGGCCCGCGTTGCAGTAGTGACTACATCTACATCTTCAAAGGCAAGATCTTCGCCGCCTTTGATAATATCACAGACCTCCTGAGCAGTCAACACAACTGCATTTCCGCGCTCTATTTTCTCATTTATTTCTGCTATCGAGCGTGCCATGCTAATCCTCTTGAATCTATGCCAGGAATCTCGCCGTATGCAGACTATTTTGCCTCAAAATTCAACCCATATAATTGCTGGAACTGAGAGGCGTTTTCATGATCTGGTAGCATAATTCCTGCCGATCAACTATTTATCAATACGTATGGGACATAATAATCACATAAGTCTGCAAGGGATAAGATCCAAGGAATCGCTGTTGAACATTTCCTGCCCGGTATTAATTCTAACCATAAATGAACTCCTAGCATATTTGCCGTCATGGCTTGTTTGCTCCCATAGAATCTTATCTTGCGGGCTTTGTGGGTGGTTCATCTACCAACTTAAGTTCGAAGACCTACTTTCCTTAATTTCCTTACCTTAATCTCCGTATTATCTCATTGGTCATACCTAGCTGAAATTGAAAGATCAGACCACTCTGGAGTGTTTTCATGGTCTAATCATAGAAATATAATAACGACTTACATAAGCATTGAGTGCTGGAGTTAATGCTCAGGATTTTATCATGACTAATAGCATCTTGAATTTGCTTAACGCTCTTAGGGCGTGAGGCTCATTGGCTGGCATGAGTATAATCTCGCCTTGATTCAGGTGGTGAGAATCGCCAGAAATTAAAATTTCAACTTCTCCGTCCACAATATACACAAGTGCATCGAATGGAGCGGTATGTTCACTTAGCCCCTGACCTTTATCAAAGGCGAAGAGCGTTATTGTACCTGTGCTCTTGCGGATTAGCTCTCGGCTCACTACCGCGCCATCCTGATAGGTCACCAAATCCTTTAGCCATTGGACCTTTGGTGTAATCTCATTATTCACTTTTTCTGTCATAGAAACCGAGAAATGACCCGACCCTATCTATTAACCTTTGGAAGGAGGATCTAAACAAGATTGCAGATCGTGTCTTCAACTTCGAGAAAGGCCCAAGAGATACGCCCAGGCTAACCGCAAAGACATGGCAGAAGATGAAGGATCAGGTCACCTTGGAGGCGTTCTTATAATGTGGGTAGTCATAGCACCTTCATAGGATGCCAGATGCAGAAATATGATAACTCCCTCATTTTGATGGAGTTATTGGCCTGTTAATGCTTCAAGCAAATTGAAGAGAAGATATTGGCTATATAGGCTGTTTCTTCGCTTATTATATTATAAGATAACTTTCCTTAAAACATTGAAAAAGTAAAAATAGCCCATATAATCCATATCTAACGCCTACTAGCTTTTTTTTACTGATCTTTAATCATTCAGGTGCCTTTTGCTGGCTCATTAGGTCCTTTCGTTTCTTCTTCACTGAGGCTTTTGTTGTTCTGGGTTTGCTCCGGCAATGACTCCAGCTTGACTTGTATTTGCTTGGTCGCGGTGTTTACCTTCTCATCATCCGGGATTCTAAAAGCCAATATACCGCCTGCAATCAGGAGAAGCCCTGCAATAATCCAGAAATATGATGCAGTGATAAATCCTAAAACACCTGCTATGAGCATTAAAGCTCCTCCTGCCTTACGATTATAACTTACAAGCGCACCACCGATGATCCCAATGACTCCCAATAATATTGTTCCCATTCCAAGAAAGGCGGTTATTCCACCAAATCCAATTATTGAAACAATACCTCCAAATAACGTTTTGAAAATGCCAACTAGAATTCCGAACAGTCCTCCGACAATCCCCAGTGCCAATTCAGCATTTCGACTCACTCATTTTCCTCCAACTTTATCCTATTGATAAACTTCCTGAAAAATGTATTCACCGGGGATTAAAAATGACTTCCGAATGCAGCTAAGGACATGGTTGCCACATACGTAGACGATCTGATTCAACAACGTACTTAGGATTTTCGGCAATGGGAATGGAATTTAACCATACATTACCACAAAGCACATCTTTTCTAAACTAATCCTTCAAATTTCAAGCAACTCTCCAACTTCGTCCAACTCTCATCCAACTTTAAGAAACCACCATACGCAGCGCTAATCCAATTAAAACAACTTGATTTCCGGATTTTTAAGCTATATGGCCATCCAAAACCCCGCTATATATTATAATATATAGTTGTATTAGTTGTATAACCTTTGTAGTTATTGATTTTGAAAAGTTGGATAAAAGTTGGATACAACTTTTCGGCATCGCATACCATTTACTAATAGCGATATCTGAAAGTTGGACAACATGCGAAAAGAAAACAGGTGACGTATCTACATAGCCTTAATCTGGCTCTTACCGTAAGTGCCACAGTGCTTCTTTACTCGCCTGGCATCGAACCCTTCCTGGAGGATCTAGCCGAGCTTGCTGATCGCGTGTTCTACTTCGAAGAAAGCCTCCGAGACCCTCCTAGGGTTAACTCCCAAAACCTGGAGAAGATGAAGGATCAGGAAATGCTGGAGGTATATAGATCATAACCAATATACCGAGAGCCAGGATAATATAAGTCACGAGTTCATATCTTACCATTGCTCTCCTGATTCGACTGATATAAGAACCATAAGGCTGCACCCATGACAATAGCTGTGATCGTGCCGACGATCATCAATAGTGAGATGTCAGCACCAGGCATTTTCAAAGCCGCCCTCAAGAAATGTCATGAGGTGGTTTTCTTTAGAGACCAAGATCAGTATTGCACCTATCAAGGTCGCTAATACTGTTAGGAAGGGACGCATTTTACCACCTCATTGAGACAACTGACTTGTCATCTTGAGTCAAAGGGAATCATCGGATCACTGGAACTATTCAAAAAAAATAAAGATTTCGCTCGAACAATCTATCATTTGAAGCAAATTCACCTTGGAGGCGAGATGATTTACTGATACATAATGCATGCAATAAACGAGAATCGGTAAACGGACTATTGCAGTTGCCAGATCAGGAATATGGAGAACCACAGAACTTTATAGTTTCGAAACAAATATTTGCCAGAGGTGAAACGAGCTATGTTTGGATTCATTAAGACAATCATTAAAATCAAATTAATGATAATTGGATTGATCGCTATTCTGTGGTTTGCCAAAAAAATGCATGACAAACACTGTCATTAGGATATCAAGAAATATCCTATGCCTTTTATTGCATCTAAATCCTTTTAACTAGACAACGATGAAACGTTTCCATTTAATCGGATTAAATGCCTCTATACTGATTCCAATCGTAGCTTGTTCCCCTGATGAGGTATACGACCGAGTTACTCACGTGTGGACGGTGATACCTTCGATTTGGAAGTACAAGAATCCGACCGCCCTCTCGATGACATTATACGTGTTCGACTTGATGATATCGATTGCCCAGTGACTAGAGGCCCAAAAGCTTGTTCTGAAGGCAAAGCAGCAACTGATTACGCAAGATCCTGGCTCTTGAACCAGTATGTATACCTTGACCTGGATGACAAGACAGGCCGAGATCCATATGATCGCTGGATGGCTGTGGTTTATATTGTAGAACCAAATGGCGAACTAAGGATCTTCAATCGCATGCTCGTGGACGCTTGTCATTGCAAAGATCGATGACTACAAGAACAACGAGTTCGACCCCAATAGTTGGTGGGGCTAAAAAATCAAATTAATGCTATCGTCTGCTTTGGTCGTCCTCGTTTGTCTGCTCCCAATTCCGACCTTTTTATCTTACCCCGATCAGCCAGCTCATCGAGGATGGAGTCAAGATCTACCTGCTTGATCCTCATTCTACGAATGAGAGAAGTCCTGGCGAGTTTGCCGCTGTTACTTGCCAGCTCCCACAGGATCTTATCTTGTGGGCTTTGGGGCGTTTCATATACAAACCTAAGTTCGAAGACCTATCTTCCTTAATCTTCGTATGATCTCGTGGGTCACAGGATAACGGCCATTGATATTGATAGCCCCGCCACCCTCTGAAACTGCATCAATAATCAAATCATGAGATATGCCAGGCCTAACAGCTTCAATTCTGTCTATGTGTTCGATATTATTGGTAGAGCCGTCATCAGACATGGACGTCCAGGCCAAACCTAATATATCCGTCCTCCACGTCAACATAGAGGTTTTTTGCTTTAGCCAGACTCTTACATTTCTGGATGAATGGCTCTGGTGAAATTACGACCTTGTTTGCCATGAATGCCACCAAAAAATAGGGCGTGAGGAAGATCGCACTTTTTTGCCCAGAACCATGTAGGGTCTCGTGCAATCTTCGGACTTGTACAAGCAAACTATTTGCATTGGCACTTATAAATGCACGATCCAGGCAAAGCGAAAGTATTTCATTCAAGAACCCAATATCATGGAATAGGGTTAAAGGAGGGTCAATAGTTGAGACCGACACCAGCTTGTCCATCCTTAGGAGAAACAAGTTTGTGCGACAGGCACTGCGATCATTATCTTACGGATCATGAGTGTGGAGTCTATTTCTGCGACCTCAATGCTACTGGCGGATGTGTGGACTTCATGTGATTTCGGTATATTTTTTGGATGAGCCTTTCGATTTCTCGACAGGATATCTTGCATGGCTCTCTTCCAATTTCTTTGTGGCTGCTTCTATGAGATCGATACCCAGATCATGAGACATCGACAGCAAATAAATGAATATATCCGCAATCTCCTTGGAGGCTCCTTCTTTGATCACAGGCGTAATCGGCTCTTCTCCTATTTGCCATTGAAAATTCTCAAGCAGCTCCGCAGCCTCTAACGATATCGAAATTGCCAAGTTCCTGGGCGTGTGAAATTTTTTCCAGTCGCGTTCACTTCTAAATCGAAGAATTTCAATCAATAATCGATCTATTCTGTCACTCATATGTTCACCTCAGAAGGTTGGATAATCTATTGTGTCCTCGAACGGATTTAATATAGCATTCTTGCAGATAATGATACGAATGAAACTCATGTATGGAAAGAGGTCTGTTGCGGCATGACCGAAAACGCGACCAAAGGGTCAATCATCTGCCGGATGAAAGAATCGCTTCGTTCCTCTTCAGGCGAGATCGTGTTTGGCATGTCTGATGGTGCCGTCTCTATCTTCGGACTGGTGCTCGGGGTTGCAGCGGGGGCACAGTCGGGAAACGCCGTGTTCCTTGCGGGTGCTACTGGTGCCATTGCGGCTTCGGTCTCGATGATGGCGGGACTATATCTCGACCTCGAGTCTGAGCGTGACGAAACTCGAGTGGAGACTGAACAGCGGGAGAGCGAGATCCGCCGCAATCCAGATCATGCAGTGAACGAGCTGATGAGCGTGCTGCAGCGCACGGGCCTGAGCACAAGAAGCCTTGACGCCATAAGGGATGATATGCAGAAAAATCCTCTTACGATCCGCACATTTGAGGATGCCGTCGCGTGTGAAGAGGATGCGCCCGCTCAAACGGTCTCCCCGATTGTGCATGCCTGCTGGATGGGGCTTGCGGGCTTTGTTGCAGGGATCACGCCGGTCATTCCATTCGCATTTCTGCCGTTTGCTGAAGCTCGGATTGTCTGTGTCATAGGAACCGCAGCCCTTCTGATTTTGCTAGGTGGCGTGAGGGCATGGGTCGGCAATCGCAGTTTAGTGCGGACAGTGCTTGAGACTATCGCAATAGCAACTGCCGCAGCGTTGGCGGGGATCCTGATCGGGAGGCTCATCAGTTAGTACAGGTAGACAGATCTTTCCTGTCACCCCCTTTTTCGGAATACTCTTTGTGTTCTCGTTTTAGCACCCCTATGCGCATCATGAGAAGCCAAGCACTGGTTGAGGCCGAGATCAGAAGATAGAGGATTACTAGAACCATCCAGCTGATCATATTTATTTGTCCATACAAAATACTAAATGCTATCCAGACCAGGGCCAAATAACATATGGTATTTGGGAGCAGAAGGTTTCTAAGCATCTCATGTGTCTTCAAGAAGCTTTGTGGTCGTTTTCTCAGAAATCGTAGCCACAGCCGCATAGTTCTAATTATGCCTAACAAGCCTAAGATCAAGAGTGGAATTCCCACACCATATAATGTCGGGTCAGGGATCAAAAAGATGAAGGCGAATGACAATACTAGTAAAAAGTTTAAAAAAGTCTGCTCTGCTAGCATTTGGATATCTATAGTTCCTTCAAACCTTGAAATTAGGTCGATATGCAATGAAACTGAGACGAAAAGAAGACCTACTAAGGTGGCGGCAGCGGTTCCAGCCAGCATATAGAAATTTTGCCACTGAGTTATGCCTTCAACAAATGTGCTTTCCATGGATGGTCCTTCTCAAATCCAATATATAGAACATGTCTGTCTATTTGATTCATCTAGAATTGCAGATTGTTAGTCTCCAATTCTGGATATAGATATATATTGATGTTTCATTAAAGCAAAAATAGACTTATGGATATTGTTTTCTAGCCAAGTTTCTTATCCTTTCACGACCTATTACCCATTGGAGGCATTCTCATGATGTGGTCTAAGCGTAGCGGTTGGGTATCCACTACACAATTATAGTCTTCCGCACAACTTCTAATAATTAGAATGTATTGTGGTCAGTTCGCACTAAGAATCTCTGTATCCAGCCTTTGGCATAACTGATCGAACATGAGAGGGTATTCCATTGATCAGATATGAGCTTCTTCATGCTTTCCAGATCTGCCACAAATTCGAGAGATAAGACTCGTTTAATGGATTTCCAGATGAACTCGATAGGA
>JALHSR010000098.1 GCA_022865315.1 Methanotrichaceae archaeon
CGCGGGTACGCCGTGAGCAACTATCTCTACAATGCCGCCCAGACTATCGCCTTCTTTTCGCGATTGATCCACGAGTTTGAGCATTTCGTTTGCGGTTTTTTCTTCAGGGCAGCGTACCGGGTTGCTTTCAGCGAGTGCTTTAAGTTCTTGTAAGCCTGCAAGGTGAATATTTGCCTTTATGCCGCCAAGCTCAATAACATACCCTAAAATCTCGATTCCTTTCAGAGCCAATAATTTAAGAGCAATTGCTCCTGCCGCTACTCGACCCACAGTCTCACGAGCAGAAGCTCGGCCGCCTCCTCGATAATCATAGATTCCATATTTGGTTAGATAGGTGTAATCGGCGTGACCCGGTCGTGGCTTATTTCGGAGGGTTTCATATACGCTGGAATCTACATCTTGGTTCCATATAATCATTGAGATAGGCATACCCGTAGTTCTACCCTCAAATATTCCAGATAAAAATTCGACATGATCCTCTTCTCGTCTTTGTGTTGATACTTTGCTTTGCCCTGGACGTCTGCGGTCCAATTCTCGTTGGACATCCTCTGCGACGATTGGAAGCCCTGCTGGGCAGCCATCCACTATTACGCCAACTGCCTTTCCATGAGATTCGCCCCAGGTGGTTATTTTGAATATTTTTCCAAAGCTATTACCTGACATGCCCATTCCTCAGCATATCTAAATTATTATGAATGTTTAAATAAACAAATTATTTTTTCATACAATGCGAAATAAACAATTCTCATTTTGAAAGTTATTCTCAAGATTTTTGAACTTGCTTTAGCACATGCCTCTTAAAGAATCGAATTTTATTGCCTCTGCGATAAGCGATGCAACAGATATCGTACTTATCGCCTTATCTAGTGTATCTGTGGCCAATATCGATTTTATTCCAGATCGATAAAGTTTAATCAAAGCGTTGCCAGTTAAGACCGGATGAACAGCAGCAACGAAGATTCGGTTGGCTCCCTGCTGATGCAACAGTTTTGCTGCAGTAGCCATTGTGCCTCCAGTGGTAATCATGTCATCGATGATAACCACATCTTTGGCGTTAACTTCTACATTTTTCGGTATCATATACACTTCTGTGCCATTAAGTCGCGTTTTCTGAAAGTAATCGAAAGGTGTATCAAGATAAGTTGCAGTCGTTTGAGCAATAGCAATAGCACCTTTATCTGGAGATATAACGATCGGGTCTCGTAAGCCCAAATTTTCTATCTCTTTTGCCAGCAAATGCGTAGCGTCCAAATTCCGACTTCGACATGCGAAGTGACTTAGTATTGAGGTGGAATGAATATTGATTAAATAAACCTCGCTCTTATCTCCAAGAAATGGATTCATAGCGCTCGCAAGGGCGCGGGCTGTCATTGGTTCTCCATTGTTGAAAATCTTGTCCTGCCGAGCATAGCCAAAGTACGGTATCACCAAGGAAATATTCAATCCCTTGCAGATATCCAAAAGCTGCAATAAATAAATTATATCTTTGTCGGTGGGCGTAGATTGAATTATTACTACTTCATTATCCAAATTCGAGATAATTTGAGAATAGGCTTCCCCATCGGGGAAGCTCCTATACTCGCAAAGTGCAAGCTCATCATGAAGAATTGATGCTACTTTAACGGCTAAGTGTTGCGATGCGGGGCCACTGATAATCAAATATTGCACCTTCAGCCAACTATCTTCACTTTAACCTTTACGGTGGGTGCAATAACATTACCCACGGGACGCATATCCTTATCCAACTCAATATCTTTAAGAAGTTCAAAGATATTACCAACCAGCATCATAGACTTTATCGGAATTGGCTTTTTATTTGGCTTCAAGCAAAAGCTGTTCCTCGCCTCTACAGAGAAATCTCCAGATATGGGATTGGCGGTGTGAGCGCCGATAAGATCATTAACTAGAACACCCTCGACATCGTCATTTAAATTGCGGGACTCTTTGGAGTTTACAACCAGATTACTTATGCTTACCCTAGGAATCTCGGAGTAACTCGAGCGCACTGCATTACCTGTAGATTTCTCGCCTACTTTGCCTGCAGTATAATTATCATATAGAAAACCTTTCAAAACTCCAAAATCAATTAATTGTGTTATCTTAGATGGAGTCCCCTCTCCATCGAAAGCGGAAGATCCGATACCTTCTGATAGCAGGCCATTATCTGTAATGATTAAGTTTTCTGAGGCAATCGTCTCACCCATATGTTTTGATAAGCTCGATCGACCTTTTTGGACGTTATCTGCTGAAAGCGATGGAATAAACGTATGCTCCAAAAGTTCAGTAAAAGCCAAGGGCTTTAACAAAACTTCAAATCTGCCGCTCTCAATCGTGGATCCTTTTAATGAGTCTTGTGCAAGCAGAGCTGCAGATCTTCCAACATCTTGCAGATCGGACTTTAAAAGCCTGGAGTTATGAAATTCGCTACCTGTAGCAACATCAGATCCTTTTGCGATGGCTTCCAGCGAAGCGTACATAATTGTGCTTGGTTCGGCCAGCTCAACTTCATGAGAGTTAACAACTGTTTCCATAATTGATGAGCACGTTACTCCTCCTGAAACTGGTTTGGCCCCTTTGACATCACAACAACCCATTAACAATCCAGCGGCAAGGTCTAGGCATTGTTCTGGTTCGATCCTGTCCAAAGCAGGATCAAATAAATTATCAGGATGAAGAATCTTTTCGGGCAAGACAAATGATTTCCATGATTCATCGCCGCCTCGCGCGCGGGCAGATTGAATTGCATTGTCAACTATTAATGAAAGACGACTAAAGTCACTCGTGCTTGAAAAACCGACTGCACCTCTAACGACAGCTCTCAGTCCAAGGCCTTTATGAAAACTCTCGCTACTTAATTCTACTTTATCCTTTCGAAGAGTTACATTTATTAGTCTTCCAGCAAAGCCGAAAACCTCAGCCTCTTCCGCTCCCTCATTTAATGCTAAATTTAAGAGTTTATGTGAAAATTCGAGCAGGTTATCCGATGTATCTAAGATCGTCATCATTTGTGACCTCGTATGGAGCTTGAGCTTTCTCCATCTCTTGAAGCTTACCAATGATCTTTTCCATCTCTTTTGCCCTCTCCTCCAGTGCCTGCATTTCTACATCAATCATTAGAGATTTCGATAAAACTCGTAGGACTTCTTGGGCAGTCTTTGGGTCGACAATATATCCGCTCGTTACCCCCATAAGACAAATAGCATCTATGCCTCTGAGTCCTCCAAGGCCTAGCAGTAAGCCTGATGCCCCTATGATCCCTCCTCCGGGTTCATTTTCATGGAAGGTCACTCCGCATTGTTTCATCTCTTCCACAAGTTCAAGCCTATTGACCGCCCCTATTACAGTAGGTTTATCGACGAATTGCCCTGTGCCATATCCACCTAGCGCAAAGATTCTTTTGACTCCATACTGTTCAGCAATATCCAAGAATACCCCTGTAAGCTCATAATGTCCTTCGTTTGTAGCGCTTTGGTAGTCACCTATTAGCAGAAGTAGGTCTGGCTCATTCTCTTTTCCCTTATAAGCATAAATTTCGTTCCTGACTTGTTTTATTGTGCCATTATTTCTAACAAGGACTTTTGGTGGGAAGTGAGGTGAATAGATTTCAATGATCTTATCCGCTTTCAGAGCTTCAACCATATGATCGGCCACGAGTTTGCCGACATGTCCTACTCCTGGCAAACCCTCTATCAAAATGGGATCAGTTAAGGACACATCTTTAATCTTGCGAATGAGAGTCTCCTTCATCATGCCACCTTCTTCAGAGCCCTTCTGTACTTGCCGTATGGATCTTCAGGGGAGAAGCGTGCTGGTCTACTTGTAATTGTTGTTGAGCTGCATTTAGGGCATGCTGTTACAAGCGTATAGCTAGCGCAATTTGGGCACTTTAGGATCTTGGATTTCATGCTTCTCTATGAAATGTACCTTCTCCGCCGTGCTGCTCGATATATTTAATAGCAGTCTGAGCAGCCTTCTTTAATGCAGATTCTGCGTGCTTATAGTCTGGAGCAGTAACATGTATTCTGTAGCGCGGTGCTCCTATGTAAGTGATTTCGAGGTTTGCGTCTTTATCCTTAATGCGCTTAGCTTGCTTAAGAGCTTTCTTGATTACTTCAATACCATCGGGAGCGGACGAGGAGATATCTACAAATCCGGATATCTCCACAGTGGGTATCTTAACATTGTCCTGGGAGAGCCTAATCAGGATCTGAATATCTTCTTCAGGCAGATCTGTATCCTCTAGCGCTTCTGCCCCGGAAATGGCTGTTTCCTCAAGAGCAAGATAAAGACTATTATAGCTCTTAATCAAGGAGTTGGAGATCCTCTGAATGTCTTCAGGATTATCTTTATAAGCCATTTGTAGCCATTTCCAGGCCTTCTGGTCTGCCTTCCACTCCTGAATTTTCTCTCTTCTTTGATGTTCATTGACATCTTTTAAGGATAAGTCTATGTGATGCCTAGAGCTATCCACGTTGAGGACTTTGCAAACAATTTTCTGACCTTCACGAACGTGGTCACGGATATATTTAATCCAACCGCTGGCCACTTCGGAGATATGTATTAGTCCTTGTTTTCCTGAGTATTCATCTAGGGAAACAAATGCTCCGAAGTCTACAACTTGTGATACAGTGCAAACAACCAGATCACCCGGTTCGGGCCAGCCCTCACGTTGCATGGGGATCACTCTAGCACTTCTACGATCGGGCTCTTTATTTCGGCCTTGCCGCCCTTCGGTTCAGCTAAAGTTCGACCGCATACAAGGCATTTTACTACTGTGGAGGCGTTGCCGAAGATTATCTGCTCATTTTCACAATCTGTGCATTTCACTTTGACGAACTTCGCTGGCAAATTCATCCCTCTATTAAATCGAATTTACCCGCCCTAAATCCAGCACGATTATGGGCTTTTTTGCATGCAGTGCAACGATACCTGAGGTTTAGCCTTTTAGTGGGTTTGTCGCCCCCAGGGACCTTAGAGAACTTTCCCCGATTTCCTATTCCATTTGCTCTAAATTTTTGTCTCACAATATGGGTCAAAGATGAGGCTTGGCCTCTCCTCACACGCTCTACATTTTGTGTTGTATGTTTTTTGCAAAAAGGGCAGTGAGCCATGATCTGTTTTGGCATCTTCACTTAACATCATCTCTCTATCTTCACTTCAACAGCTAGCTTTTTATTTCGCAAGTTTCTAGCGTGAACTGCTGGGAGCGCAACTATATCATCTTTGGATAAGAGATAATTCTTTCCATTCACGCCTATAAACATAGGAACACTATCCAGCAACCTCACTATCTCGTATTCCTGGTCTATATCTTTCTTGCACATTAAAGGCCTTTCGGTGTGTTCAATTTGTGACAAGATGCTCGTTCGGCCCTTCGTTATGGCGGATAGCATCTGTGAATAGATCAGTTCTTCTTCCTCAGTCATATTTGAGAAAGAATCGTCTTTGGATGCAGAGCTGGCATTCCTAACGACTTTTCGAAGGATCTTCTTCATTCTCTGGTCGATCAGCTTTTTGACGCAACTCCTTTCGCTCTTAAGAGTATCCTGCAGGATCTGAGTTTCAATACTATATGGATTCTTGATTTTAGAGAGCTCCTCTTCCATAGCTGCCAGGTAGACGCCGACCTGCTGGTAGAATTTTTTCTCAAGTTGTTGAAGCTCTGCGGTTTTTCGCTCCTCACGCAGAGTATTGGCTAGATCCATACATTCTCCTGCGAATTTAATTTACGCATTAATCTTTTAAAGAATTATCTAAAGTATTGCTCTTCTTAAAGGCTGCTTAATTCAGCTGCACCTCTCGCTATTAGGAAGACTGCCGCTTGAAGAGGAACTTCAGTCTTGCCTGGTAGCATTCGATAACTTTGACCACAAAGTTCAGCAATGAATGGTTTTGTTATTTCTATTGAAATAGGATCTTCACCAAAGACTATTGCATCCCACAAGGGATCGAAATCTTCCAGGTCTTGGATACAAAGAGGCGTTACTCTGAATCCCGAACCACCATGAAGACTACCTGGGCAACGTATTAGACGCTTGACATCCGATGTAACGGGCTCGTCTATCATACCTCTTTCTTTTTCTATGCATTTAGCCAATTCCGCTCCTTCGCCCTTCTTATACTCGATCAAAAGCTTTTGCCAGATCTCAGAACTGCCTTTAAAAAAATCTAAGTTGCCAAAGCGGATCTCTCTTATGATATTTTTATTCAGTATGCCTTCATAGAAAGTCATTGCTCTTTTCTTGCCAATTCCTCTTGTCCGACAAAGAACTCTAATGGCATCTTCTTCCTTCAATTCCTGCAAATAGATTATATACGATTCCAGAGCGCGATTTATCCTCTTGCCCCAACCTGAAGAGCTTTCGGATGGACCTCGAAGTTTAGAAACTCTCTTCGAGTCATAATTATATTTTATAAGATCAATATTTATAAAATTTTCTATATCTAATCCTCTTCCAGTGATATAATCGACAATCTCACGGCGTTCGTCACTTTCTAGAGGCAAAACCAAAGGATGACGGATATGAATATGATACCCTCTTCCTCCTGAAAACACGATATTGATGCTTTTTTCATCAAAACCGAGATCAGTTGTGAGGATAGTGATAAGCTTAAGCGTTTCTTTCTTAACTAGAGATAGCATCTTCGTATAGGACTCAGGCACTTCTCTCAAATGGTCAGCATCCAGATCAAAAATGAGGTCCGCTCCTTTCCAAATCTTTTCTTTCATGGTGGAAGCTGAAGGTCTGTGATAATAAGCGGTTGAATGATATATATGGGCTGGAACGACGCTCCTGATGTAATCCATTAGTTCCGTCTTAGTTAAATAAGATCTATGGCGTCGCATTCCCTTTTCATCATGAAATGATATGAAACCCCACTCTCTAGAATCCAGGATAGGAGGTATTTCCAAAGAATTAGCTTGGTAATATTCCTGGAATTTAGAAATCATGAAGCTTCTAGTGGGAGACTTCATGAAAATTCACCTACCTATATACTTCTGGTCTTCTATCTCTAAAGCAGGGAATCTCCCTTCTAAAGTTGTTGCGCTTTTCTAAGTCTACCTTGCTAATAATCAATTTCTCATCAGAGCCGGCTTCGGCCAGCACATTGCCCCACGCATCGATTATAATGGAACCACCTGCGTTGGCCCAGTTGCAGGCAATGTGTGGAATTTGGTTCTCTATGGCCCTAGCCAAACAAAGCGTTCTCCAATGAATAAGACGTTCGAGAGGAAATTGGGCAATGGTGACTAATATGTCGGCACTCTTTAGAGAAAGAGATCGGCTCATTTCCGGAAAGCGTAGGTCGTAGCAGATCTCTAGTCCGATCTTTCCATACTTTGTATCGATAGGAGCTATGAAATCTCCTCCACGAAATTGTTCTTTCTCTTGGTCAAAGGAATGGATCTTTGGCTGGAATCTTAAAGTTTCCGAATCTAAACAGAAACCCAAATTCAGTTTATTTCTCATTAGAGATCCGATTATCAAGCAGCTGTAATCCTTGGCCATTGTGCGGAACGGATTAAGGATCGGGAAGGGGGGAGACTCCCAAGCAAAAGATTCGTAGCAGAATCCTGTCAAGAAGAGCTCGGGAAATACTAAAATCTCTGCCCCCTCATTTAAGGCGCACTTAGCTAAATTTAATGCCCTTCGAGTATTATCGGTCGAATTGCACAAATCGATTCTGAGTTGCAAACAGGCGGCGAACATAATATAAAAGAGGATTCGCTCATGATGAGCATTATAGATTTTGGTTTTGAAGCATAGTGAAATCTCTTAATGACCAATTGGGAAATGTTTATTGAGGCAAATAGGGATCATCGATCGAAAACATTCTTTTCTAAATTAATAATTCCATGGGCGGTATCTCACGCAAAACAGTTCAAGTAAACAAAAGATAATTAAATATAAATTTATCAATTAGTGATTTATTGATTTTAGGATAAATAGAAATCTCTAAATCAAAATTGTTGGGATTCCTAGTTGCAAGTTGGATTATTGCAAAACGAGAATACTTACGAACTGCAAGGGAACGATTCAAATAATCTGAGCCACAAAATTCCAAAGTCCTTTATTAACTTATGAAACACTACTTTAAACTTCCAGAATATTTAAGGTGCAAATCTAATAAATAGATAATCTGTAGCATAAGATGTGTTAAGCTGATGTGTTAAGTTGGCAAAAATAGCAGCAGTATATTTAGAGGGGATGGATGTTGAGCAATAGAGCTGTGCAGCAGACATTAGAAGGCTTATCAGTTTCCGCCATGCCTAGGGTTCGGACAACAGATGGGCACTTGCTTGATTGGGATAGGGAAGCTATAGCAAAGCAGCTCCTGAAAGAGACAAAATTGTCTGAGCAATTTTATAAAGTTATTAGCATAACTGAAGAGGAGGCCAAAGAAATTGCGCGCGAGGTAGAGCGACGTATCAGATGGATGAACTTGCAGTATCTCAGCGGTCCTCTAGTGAGAGAGATACTGAATGTAGTTCTCCTGGAAAGACATCATCAAGAGTGGAGAAACATATGCACGCGTGTAGGGACTCCGGTTTTCGATGCTCATCTTATAGATATTGGAACTGGCTTCGAAGCCAAGGAAAATGCCAACCTGCAGGAAAATGCTGAAACTAGCCACAAGAAAAAGGCTGATAAAATAAGTAAGGAGCAGTACCTTCTCCTTCTTCCTCCACATTTGGCCGATAGGCATCTAGCGGGAGACCTGCATATCCATGACTTAGAGTACTTTGGCACGAGGCCGTTTTGCCAAGATTGGGATCTCAGATATTTTTTTTACTATGGATTAATGCCTGACGGTCTAGGTACTAAAGCTAGTGTTGCAGGTCCAGCCAAGAAGCCTGAAGTGGCCATACTTCATGCGGTTAAAGCTTTGGGTAGCGCTCAAACAAATTTTGCAGGTGGCCAAGGCTTTTACAACTTCTTGACTTTCATAGCTCCTTATTTCGAGCGGCTTGAATATCAGGAAATCAGGCAACTTATGCAGATGTTCGTTTATGAGATGACCCAGATGATGGTGGCACGAGGAGGCCAGCTAGTCTTCTCTTCTGTGCAATTGACTCCTGGAGTTCCCGGTCTTTGGAAGGATAAGCCTGCCGTGTTTGCTGGTAAGATCTGGGATGGCAAGCATGCTCCTCTGCGCATATATGAAGAATTCGAGCGCGAGGTTCGTCTATCCTTTAAGGCTCTCATGGAGGTCATGTTGGCCGGTGACCATTGGGGCAAACCTTTCAACTTTCCAAAGCCTGAGATTAGCATTGAGCCAGATTTCATGCAAGAAGACGAACAGTTCAATGCTTTGCACCCAGATCTTCCGACATATCAAGATCTATATTTGCTCACATTTAAGCTGGCATCGGAATATGGTACTCCTTACTTCGATAATCAGCTCCCCGCTTATAGGGGTTCAGGCAAGGGAATTTCTTGCTACCAATGTTGCGCATACCAATTTGCAGCCACTTTCGAGAGCGACAATGAATTTGAAGAAAAGTTGTTTTTTAAAAATGGGAAACATTTCTCAATGGGTTCTTGGCAAGTAGTCTCACTAAACTGTCCCAGGGTAGCCTATTTGGCTAGGGGAGATGACGACCTTCTTTTTGAGTACCTAAGAGATAAAATGGATGTTGCCGTCGAAATTTTCAAAGTCAAACGAGAGTGGATGAACCAGGTCATCAAGAACCATAGAATGCCCTTTGCCACTCAGCGTCCGAGGGACCCACAGAGTGGAGATAAGGGCTCAATGGCGGTGGATTTAGAGGGTTTGGTGTATACAATAGGCGTTGTAGGGGTAAATGAAATGGTTCAATTCCACATGGGAAAACAGATGACTGAGTCTCGTGAAGCTTGGAAATTGGCCGTTCGTGCGATGACAGAGATGGAACTCTATTCTAAGGAACTCAGTAAGCGCCATGGCATGACCATAGCTCTAGCCAGAACCCCGGCAGAGACCACGGCACAGAGGTTTGCGGTTTCTGATCTCATACATGAGGAATTCAGGGATAATGCCGAGACTGTTGTTAAAGGCGACCTTGAAGCTGCTAAAGCGAACTTGCGGAGAACCCGAGACCTTCCCGTATATTATACCAATGGGACACACCTTCCGGCGAGCGCCGATGTGACGATATTTGAAAGAGCTAAGCTGGAGCACGTCTTTTTTCCTATTGCGGATGGCGGAAATATATTTCATATCTTTCTTGGTGAAGCTTCACCGGATCCCATGGGCTTGATGGATTTTGGATTACGGCTAGCCAAGACAACGCAAATAGGTTATTTCACTTTCACTAAAGATATGACCGTATGCTTGAATTGCTGCAAAGTTTCTGCTGGGCTGACAAATGAGTGCCCTGCCTGTAATTCCAAGGAACTAGATCATATTAGCCGAATAACTGGCTACCTCCAAGCAGTCAGCGGGTGGAACAGTGCTAAAAAGCAGGAGCTTAAGGATAGGAAAAGATACAATGACTTGGTCTAGAAGGCCAACGAAAGGTATATATCGGATATATTACTCGTGGATTTTGCCAGTTGGGCAATTTGGAGGATCAATAATGCCAGCAGTAGTCAATAGAGATGAATGTGTTAGCTGCGGAACGTGTGTCGAGGAATGCCCTGAAGAAGCCATAACTATGGGCGAAGACGAGATAGCTGTGGTAAACAAAGAGAAGTGCAATGAATGCGCTACCTGCGTTGAGGCCTGTCCATCTGAGGCCATTAGCATAGCGTAATTGCAGCTTCAATTTGTTTTTTAATTTATTACTTCTATCTTAATTTTATTGTTAGCAATGGGTTTTAAGAGAAAAATATATAAAAATAAATTACTATCTTCTTAATCGTTCACAGCGTCATTGAACTGTTCCCAATCAATCTCTGTGGCTAAGCAGCCAGCTTTTGAGAGAGGAAATCCTAATGCGGGAAGCCCATATCTATGACAGAGGTCTAGACCTTCTTTTATCTCCATTTGGCAGCCAACGCCAACAATTGCTTTTGGCTGGTACTTTTTAATGATTCTTTTAATAAAACTCGACCCAGGAACAATATAGAATTTATAACCCAGATCTTCTGAATATTTCTTAGGTTTGCCGATGCCACATTGGTCACAATCGATACACGCGATCCCCTCAGGAGTTAGTTTCCCTGGGCATGCGGTGCTACGTAGGCATTGTGGCATAAATATAAATCTATTGACTTTTTGGATACGCAAAAATCCCTTGCGATTGATATAATTTCTTAGATGCACGCTTACATCATCAACTATCGAATCGTCCGCCCCACTAAGCCTGAAAATTGATTTTATCGTGCTTTCAAGAACACTTATGCTGACTAGCATTAGCCGGGCAGCAAAGAAGTGGCCGGTATTAAAGAGTACAAAACTAGAATTGCTCCGATCAATGCGCAAGATAAAAGGATTACTCCTGAAAACACAACGATTTTTCCAATCAAGTAATAAAATTCGTCCAAATAAGGGGTAAGCATATATTCAGACCTTTTAGCGTGGGCTATATATATCGATTACCTAATCCAAATATAAAAATAATAAATTCTCATTTTGAGTCAATACTCACTGCTAATAGGATTATAGTCTTCCGCACAATTTCTAATAATCAGTTTGTATTGTAATTAGTCCCCTCTAAGAATCTCCTTATCAAGCCTTTGGCATAACTGATCGAACATGAGAGCGCATTCCATTGGTCAGATATGAGTTTCTTCATGCTCTCCAAATCTGCCACAAATTCGAGAGATAAAACTCGTTTAATGGATTTCCAGATGAACTCGATGGGATTCAAA
>JALHSR010000099.1 GCA_022865315.1 Methanotrichaceae archaeon
AGCTATGTTTGGATTCATTAAAACAATCATTAAAATCAAATTAATGATAATCGGGCTGATCGCTATTCTGTGGTTTGCTAAGAAAATGCATGACAAACACTGTCATTAGGACATCAAGAAATATCCTACGCCTTTATTGCACCTCGATCTTTCTAGTGGTAGGGCTGAAAAGCAAATTCTAACTAACCTAAGTTCGAAGACCCACCTTCTTTAGACTCCGTATGATTTCATTGGTCACAGGATAATGACCGTCGATATTGACTGCCCCACCACCCTCTGAAACAGCATCAAGAAGCAATTCGTAAGGTATGCAAGCCTAACCGCCTCAATCCTGTCGATATATTCGATATTATTACTAGAGCCGTCATCAGAGATGGACGTCCAGGCTAAACGGATACACCTATCCTTCATGTCCACATAGAGGTTTTTTGCTTTCGCCAGACTCTTACACTTCTGAATGACCGGCTCTGGTGAAATTGTGATCGTGTTTGCCATGTAATGCCACCAAAAAATAGGGGGTGAGGAAGATCGCACTGCTTGCCCAGAAGCGTATAGGGTCTCGTGCAATCTTCGAACTTTTACAAGCAAACTATTGCATTGGCACTTATAAATGCACGAACCAGGCAAGGCGAAAGTATTTATTAGTTTTGAGCAGAATATCTCAACACACTCAAACTGGTTGCCAGATTTGGTTTAAACGAAAATCAGATAGTCCTGAATGTGTTTTTCGTGATCCAGAAATTATCGAATCCAAGACGCTTCTTATATACTATTAATTGGGGACAAATATCGAACAACATATAAGGAAAAAAAGCAACATTGGAAGCTGAATTTATCAGCTCTTATTTGCCAGTAAGGTAAAATTCTCTTATTTAAAGAAATCGATATGCATAGTGGTAATTAAGAATTACTGATGGGATTTCTGCACCAATTCCCATGTAAAGCTCGACTAACATATCGTTTATCATCTTTCGGGCGTGAGCCCCGTCCTTGGGTTCATGAAGATTTTACTAGTAATTTTATATATTGCTATTAGAGATTAGGCGAATCAATGAGGATCAGACAACAGGCTATGCATTGGCAGCCCTTCCATTCTGTCTGAAGCTACCGACTCTGAGTCTTTAGCCTACTGTCACCACATTGCTCTGGCCCAAGATCTGGTAAGCTCCTTGACCAACATCGGTGATGTCAGAGTAGAACATTCTGAAGTCGTACTGTCCTGGATCATAAGGAAGCCGCCAAGTCATTCTGCCACAATTCTTATTGCCAAGATTCCTCTTGCCCAGGGCGAACTTGTCTGGCCTCGTCATTCCGTACATTCCAATAATGCCCGTCCCTGACGAAGGTGCTCCCCAGTAGGTTACAGTAACTGTGCCTCCGGGTGCAACACGAGATGGCGAGGCTATGACTTTGACGCCTTTTAGGGGCTTGACTTCTACACTGTTGCTGGTCGCCAGCTGAGTATAACTATCGTTCTCGAAAATCCTGAAGTCATAGTTACCTGGATCGGATGACTCTAGGATCACAGTGCCGTTCTCTTTTCCATCTAGGTACTGGCGGGTAACATAACTCGTGTCGGATGATCCGGATTCGTACATGGCTACCCAGTCATTCTCATAACCTGGGGTTCCTGTATAGTTGACGGTAATTGTCTCACAAGTGTTCACCGAGGCAGGAGCTGCAATAATGGTCGGGAGGCTGACGTTGAATTTTAGAGAAGCTATCTCCTCATCACTGGTAAAGTTGTACATGCCAATATGGTAGGACCCATTTTCGGCTGGGGCCTTTAGCACCAGTATGCCTGATGGACCTGCGAGACTCTGATAGGACAATGTCTTTTCCTTGCTGGCTCTTCCCCTAGACAGATTCGCCTCCATAATTCCCACCCAGCCTGAAAAGTTTCTTGGTGCCACATACGTCACATTGACATCTATGCCAGGCAGGAAGGTTTTATGGTCTATCTTCAGCTCTGAGCCCATAATTCCCGTGGACTTATAACTGAGTATAGCGTCAGGAGAAGCTTTCGGCAGCCGGTCCACGTTGCTTCTCCCCGGAATGCTGTAGCTAGAATCGCAGAACCCATCTCTGTTGCGGTCCTTGCAGCCCTGTTCATGGGCATCATAGTCGCTATAGTGGTTGCCTGCCTCTCCGTTGTCCCACTGATTGTAGCCATCATCGAAGGCATTCTGGTCGTTGTCCTGCAGGTCGTTCTGATAGAGAAGGTTGGCACCGGGAGATGAACTAGTGCTATTCTGGTTAATGTTGAAAGTGGTCAACTGACCACTAGAGCCGTACTTTATTGATACCCCCTTGCCCTTTGCGGTGATACTCTCGCTTAAGTTATTATTCGAAATATTTATGCCCATCTCGTTCCTAGTCAGAATGTTGGCCTTGATGGTATTGCCTCTGGAAGTTTCGATGGAGATACCATCCCAGTTCGTGCTGACATTGTTGCCCCAGACCTGGTTGTTGTTGGAGTGAACTAGCATAACTCCACTTTTTTTGTTTTCTATCGCTGAATTCAAAAAGACAATATTTTTGTCGACGTAATAAAGGAATATTCCGTAGTTATTATTTTTGATAGCTGTATTGTCTTTGATTATATTTCCGTCGGAGAGCACCCTTATGCCGGCATCTCCAGCACCTTTGCCAGATCCTGTAGCTGTAAATCCTAATAATGTCGAACCATTGGCCGAGATGGTTATAGCGCTTCCAATACCGCCGGCATCAATAATCGGCTTGCCCACGCCTATGAGCGTGAGAGGTTTGGTTACATTGACCCTCTCATTAAAGGTACCATTTAGAACCTCAATGATCTGGCCTGGATTAGCTGCGCTTATGGCCGATTGGATACTATATCCTGGTTTGACAGAGACTGTAGCGTCTGCAAAACCAGAAAGCGTCACTGCTATTATGACTGCAAGAATTGCCCCTATGCTCATAACTGGGCTCAATCCGATCTGCATGCTCATTAAAATTCTTTGCTGTAGTATAAAATGGTGATCATTGAGGAAAATACATTATCTTTCAGTAACATTGATCCCGCATCTTTCATCTTGACACGGATTGCATACGACTCGATCGTAAAATCTCTTAGCCTCATTCCCTTGGGATATCTTTCGTATCTAACAAAAAACTGGATTGAAATTCTCTTTTTATAGATCAAGACTCCAATCTATTGCCAGTTTCTTCGTGCTTCCTCATGAGATATCTGCACCAATTCCCATATAAAATTCGACTTGCAGATATTTTTTCATCTTCGGGCATGAGCACTGTCCTGAGGCTCATGAGAATTTTGCCAGTAAACACGATTTAGGCCAAATGCAAAAATCGCGGGTTACGAAATTGAGAAACCTTTAAAACTGTTTGCGACAACTATCTAAAGGTGGAGGTTAGTAGAATGCGATTGGCAAGCATCCTGTTATCAGCTATAATGCTTTCATGTTTCTCTGCACAGGCTCAAGTTAATATCTTTGGGCAAAACACGACTATGCCAGAGCCTCTCGTCTCAGGGCCGAATATGGACGTGCCAGAGCCTTTCGTTTCAAAGCCGAATATGGACATGCCTGAGCCTCTCACTCCAAAGCCGACTATGGATATGCCAAAACCAAATCCAAAGCCTCCAATCGTATCCAATACAAATTTCAATCAGACTATAAACCTAACTGGCAACATTAGTTCCAATAAAACTCAAATGATTCAAATGCAACAAGAGGTCAAACCATTGAACGTGAGCGGCAAATGGTCGATAAAGCTCAGCGATATTACAGACAGCTCACTTGACTTGAACCTATGGTCGTCCAGTGGATCCAAATTAATGGGTTTTGGCACTCTGACCGAGGGCAGCACAACGTTCTCTGTAACCGCCAGCGGATCTGTTGGGGCACACGAACTCACATTGACCACTAAATCGGCAGTGCCCGACTACGATAGGGAGTATGATCTCCACCTGTTTATGGTAAATAATACTTTGTCGGGAACTTATGTCCTGAAGTCAGGCGGGCAATCCTTAGGCAAGGGAAATGCCACAGCCGCAAAGCGGTAGATGCTGCGCTTGGATTTAGTAGGTATTTTGCAATGGAAAAATATATTACCTATAATAATTAACAATAGCTTGCGGTTTAATGACCACCTCTTTTGAGGACTTGGCTAAGTTGACCGATCGGGCGTTCTATTTTGAGGACCTATAAAGCAACCAGAGACCCAATATAGCCAGATCACACCTCAACTTGTCTTAGAGTATATTTCAAGGAAATTATGGCCTTAAATGCCACATTAAAGGCTCTTGAAATGGGAGAGGTTATGGCCTTAAGCACTTGTGAATATCCATTGATTTTAGCGGAAGAGCGGAATATTAATCTTACCTAGTTCAATATTCCTATGGGGAATGGCAAATATTCACCAAAAAGTCTGGCTGAAATCAAAACCATTTATAATAGACTTATTGGCTCATTTCGTTATATACCTTTTTGGTGAGGTCCCAATATTCATTGTGGGTTTTGTCTATCTCTCTGATGTTATAATCTCAATCCATTTCCTGAAGTGGGCAATCGGTAAAAGTGAAAACAACCTATAAGAATGGGCGATTGTATATATTGCAGACAAGGAGAGATTGCCGACATATTCATTTATTTGCTGTCGATGTCTCATGATCTGAATATCGATCTCATAGAAGCAGCCACAAAGAAATTGGAAGAAAGTCATGCAAGATATCCTTTCGAGAAATCAAGAGGATCAATCCAAGAAATATACAGAACTCACATAAAATCAACACATCCACCTGTGGCATTTAGTTCACAAAAATAAGCTCCACATTCATGATCCGTAAGATAATGATCGCAATGCCCGTCACTCAAACGTGTTTCTCATTTGGATGGGCAAGATGATGTTGGTTTCAACCATTGACCCTCCTTACAATTCTGTTCTATGACATTAGATGCCTGTATGAATACTTTCGCATTGCTTGGATCGCATATTTATGATTACCAATGCAATAGTTTGCTTGTAGAATCCGAAGATTGCACGAGACCCTACCTGATTCTGGGCAAAAAGTGCGATCTTCTCACCCCCTATTTTTTGGTGGCATTATATGGCAAACAAGGTCGTAATTTCACCAGAACCATTCATCCAGAAGTGTAAGAGCCTGGCCAAAGCAAAAAACCTCTACGTGGACGTGGAGGATGGGCATATTCTGTTGGCCTGGACGCCCGTCCCTGATGACGGCTCAACCAATAATGTCGAATACATCGACAGAACTGAAGCGGTTAGGCTTGTCATATCTTATGATTTGCTTCTTGATGCTGTTTCGGAAGGTGGTGGAGCGATCAATATCAATGACCATTATCCTGTGATCTACGAGATCATACGGAGATTTAGGAAGATAGGTCTTCGAACTTAGGTTGGTAGAATTTGATTTTTTAGCCCCACCAACTAGAAGGATCGAACTCGTTATTCTTGTAGTCATCGATATTTGATTGACCAGAGTCTACAATCATACGATTGAAGTTCATTAGGTCGCCGTTTGGTGTTACAATATAAACCACTGCCACCTAGCGATCATATGGATCTCGGCCAGTCTTATCGTCCAGGTCAAGGTAGATATACTGGTTCAAGAGCCAAGACCTGGCATAATCAGTAGCTGCTTTGCCTTCGGAACAGGCTTTTGGGCCTCTCGTCTCTGGACAATCAATGTCAGCAAGTCGAACACGTATTACGTCATCGAGAGGGCGATCGGAATCTTGTACTTCCAAATCGAAGGTATCACCATCTACCACATGGGTAACTCGGCCGTAGACTTCATCAAGGGAACAAGCTACGATTGGAATCCGTATACAGGCAATTAATCCAATTAGACGGAGGAGTCTCATGGTCGTCCAGTTAAAAGTTATTTAGATGGAATAAAGGCTTGATATTTAGACGTCTTAATGTTTGTCATGCATTTTTTTGGCAAACCACAGAAACACAGAATAGCGATCAGCCCAATTGTCATTAATTTGAGGCTTTCCTAGACAATCCGGCTATATTGAGCAAGGAGCTTGCCCCTCATTTTTTCCCAGAATCGTTGAGCTCGATATTCTTTTCGATTTGGTAAGACCCTGAATATCGCTGGTCACTTTTCGACAAGCCTTGAATGGTTTTTATAGCCCAGCTCCCTTCTAATCCCGTCGTTGTATTGTAATTTAATGTGTTATCAAAGCGATTGATGGACCGGATCATACCAGCCTCACTTTGTTTTACGTGGCTTAGATTGAACCTCACGTTGACGCTGGCTCCGATACCTTTTTTGAATAGAGGAGATGCCAGGCTCTCTTTGTTTTTGAGTTGCCCTCCCTCAAAAACCAGATCGCTCTTCTGAGTGAAATCAACCATTCGACCGATTTTGTTTATGCCACGAAGAGATTCAAGGTTTATGGACCCCGTCCCTTTCATCCAACCACTAGAATCTGCGGCGTGATCGCTAAGAGAACCTCTGATGGAAATATGCCCATTTCCCCTGATTATTGATGACTCATCATAAAGAAATCCATTACCTTTGGATGGGAGCACGTTAGGTCCGTCATCAGCTGCTTTTATAATATCTATGTGACAAGTGAGGACTCCTATTAACCAGCCCTTATTAGGATATCGAAAATATTATATACTATTGATACTATTCATGGTTATGGATTCTTTTTCTACCTGGGTGCTTCGAGGACTCAATGCGAAACAAAAGAAGTCCCGGCTGCTGCAAATATCAGATTTGATCGGTTGGGCGCCAATTCGTCATGAGCTTGACGAAATGTATGATAATAAGAGCGAAAAGGGCGGAAGGCCAAACTGCGACGTTATTCTGATGTTCAAGATCCTAATACTATAAC
>JALHSR010000100.1 GCA_022865315.1 Methanotrichaceae archaeon
ATCCACCACGACTGGTTTGAACTGACTTCTGTTTTGGATATGTTTCAATCTCCTTGACCTTACCAAGTCCGGCATCCTTGATCAACTGCCTTATGAACTTCCACGCCACAAACGTTTTAGCCGGTTCCAGCGGAATGAACACATGATAACCGTCGTTAGTGCCTGACCTCACAACAATATGCGGTATACCCTTGCTATACAAGAACTGACTAAACTTCATCACGTTCTCGCCCTGTGGCATATATCCTAGGTGGTCATCGAAATCGACAGCACAAAAGTAACAAATATCTTCCAAATTAAACGGCGGCAGGCAAAGCGTTTCTTTCCCGCCTAGATGCATGCGCATCAAGTCCGAAAACTCCCACGAAGGAGACCCAACAAAGTATCCCCACTCGCCAGCTGCATTAGGTTGGTGCCACTGCAACCCGCATTTATCCGTCCTCGATATGAACAACCCCAACGCCAGCAACGTCTCCTCTAGCTTTTCTGGCGTATCCCTATTGTTATGGAATCTAAATTTATAGGTACCTAAAGGCGTAGTGCAAAAATCGTAGGATTTACTATATGACCCTAGAGTATTATAATATAGTAAATCCGCTGTTTTTTGCACATAGAACCTAGATACCCTATTTAGACAATCCTCGCCGATAGGGATTATAGCGTCGATGTAGTCATCCACGGTTCGCTGGCTTGGACGCGTATCGCTCCGGTTCTCCATTGCCACATTAGGCCGGCTCAGGTGTTCATCACATTCCACCTTGCTTGTTAGGCGGCCATGTTCCTCTGCAACGATTACACGGCGGTTCGTACCCCATGTCACGATATCCGATACCTTCTGCTTCCGTATCCCGATGCAGAAGACCGTGCTCGGCTCCATCCCAAGCGGATCTTTGACCCTACTCCACGACTGCCACGTGTCTGCGTGTACGTACAGCAACCTTATTCGCTGGGAGTCTAGATAGGTTTGGGCGATGGGATCAAACGCATTGACCGGAACTTCAGCGGCTCCTACCGCAATGCATATACGAGGCTCTTTTCCCTTTTTATTGAGTCTCACACCCACTGAATTGCTGCTCCTGTAATAGTCGAATGTGATGTTGGTCAACTCTTTACCAAGCCTCTCTTCCAGTTCGTTGCAGCACAGCCGGTTGATCGTCACTAAGTAGATAGACTGGTGGCTCACAAGTTCACTAATTTTTCGAATATGGTCGCAAACTCGATCGAAAGTCTTGGAATCGTTTGGGTTGAACGTCCATGTGTCCGGATGGATTGTCATTGACGCATTGGTATTGCTCAGATCCGGATAGACTATCGACCTTAGCTCCCTGCCGGCAAGCCACTCATAAAAACCGGTGTAAGGTTCAAACTGGGTGCCGCTAACGAAAAAGACCGTGGCTTTAGGAATCACGTCTCCAATGAAGTCGTGGACTGACTGTTGCAAGAGATTGGTCTGCGAAGAGATGAGAAGTTTCATTCTTTTTTCATTGTCGTCGTAAATGAGGTGTACGATGATAGTGGGGTTAGACAAGATCGTGATAACATCTTTCAACTTTAGGATGGCATCTTCCAACCTCTCTATGCCCTCCTTTGTTACGCCTAGCCTTTTGCGTTTGTTGGCAAACTTCAGAAGCTCTCCAAGTACCGTCTTCATCTCCTCTTTGCCTAGCGGATATTCGTTCTTCGCTTTGAAGGCGAGGTGGCTATGTGGCCCCAAGAATTCATGGTCTCTTTCAAGGCTCAGTGCCTGCTCTCGATGCTCTTCTTTCAGTTTCCAAAAACGGTGGTGGAATATCCGCCGCAAACCGGTAAACTCTTCCGGAATCACGATGGACTCATCATACTCAATGCTTGCCCCGCTTCCCCTGCCGATAATATGCGATTCGTCACAAATTAAGACCCTTATTCGCTCAGTCAATGCGTCTCTGATCTCCTCACTCTCCGCGGAGTTATTGAGCATCAGAGCCATCGCCTTGGCGTAAGTCATCGTGGTCGTACTTGCCCATTCCGTTCTTGCAGCGAATACCAAGCACTCGTTCATGGTTTTACATTCCAGACAATCGGGTAGGGGAAGCTGTAAATTTTCCAGAAAGGGGTCTTTATCCAGCTTCTTTCGCACCCTCTCACAATTCTTGTGGGCAAGCACCGGCAAGAAGTTGGTTGACGCGTCTTGTATGGTTTTGCTGGAGATAGCATTAGTGGGGATCATAAAGAGACTTGGTCTACACAATTCTTCCAATGCCATAGTCGACGAGGTTGTATACCCTGCACATGTTACCTTGTCGACCACGGCTGAAGTACCTACTAACTCCTTCCTGGCCTCTTCTATCTTTGCTCGATCGGCGTTCTCGATCGCTGGGTTGATGCGGCTTGAGTGAATCTTCATCTCAGGCCACCGCACCAAAATCTTTAAAGATTAAGCTACCAAAAGCTTTATATACTAATAAGCACAAGTACTTTACGAACAGTATACATTGATTAGACATACTGCAACACTGAACGGCCTTGCACGCCGTTCCTTTCCTTTTTTATCATTTTAATCCACGCTTCTGAATAATTTTACTCCTCGATATCGATGATCGGTGTCACCGTGAGCACACCAAGAGATGTACCTCTGTCCTCGTACTCGATTTCCACATTCTCCACATCTGACCACACGTCCAGCACCGCTTTTGGAAGAGATAGGCTGGCATAGAACTGCTTGCCATCTCGAACACTCAATTTTCTTAAGAATTTCAATTTCATGAAAACTCCTTCAAGCTACACAACGCGTAAAATTGCGATTAGCCTTCGATTATCCTCTCAAAAGTCACAACATACACAAAAGAGTCCGCTACTTTCTCCCAATTGCACTTATTGATTCTACAGAAGATCCGCTTGTCCACGTGCTGGAACGGGAACCTGCGAGTTGCTCACTAATCCGTAATGCTTCGAATCAAGAATTCTCTTTGAGGTACGTCAGTTCTGAGAATTGCCATTCGATGGCCGAGCAGATTGGACAAATCAGACTTTCCAATGGCAAGCAATGCTACAATGACAACCCGAAGACTGCGCCGACCCAATTCGAGTGATCCAAAAGCCTCAAGATCTTTATGTCAACCGGTAGGCGGCCTTGCCTTGTGCCAATACATAGTTGATTATTATTTGGCCTATTTGACAATCGATGGTCAGAGGCTCGCCTAATCCCAGAGCGACTGTATCGCTTCGGAGAATTGTTTTTTGGATAGACATGAGTTTTTCGATGCTGTAATAAGAATCCGCTGGGCCGTCCTGCACCATTTCCGTGATGGGTACTTTGTATTCCACATCGAATACATCAAGCTTTTCTGCGGATATTACGAGATTTAGTTTGTCTTCGGATATGGAGAACTTGGCCCATCTATCCGGTTTGAGTTTGGTCAGGGATCTCAGTGTATCGATAAACTCCTTGCTAGGTACCACGATCTTAGAGGCTGGTTCTAATGAGGGCATAGTTTCGCTTGTCATCTCACGAAGGAGCGATCGAGGTATCAAGCGCAGAGGTACCTCCTTTCTCCTTTCATCAACCGCATAAACCATGTACAGAAAGCTACCATCGGGCTGAACAGATAATTGGAGTTTCCCGACGCTGCCCGATAGAATCTTTGACAAAAACGAATTTCTAGCGTCAAACCATCCGATTTCAAGAGGTTCTGGATCGTATTTCGTGAACAATTCTTTGGGTAAAAATGCGGATACAACAAAATTGGGCACAGCCGATTCTCCTGCATTGACGACCATTCCCTTTTCGTGAAATCTAACTCTGATATCACTTTCAAGAACCAGAACGCTCTCCAGAAAGGTTTTCAGATGCTCGGCTTCAATTTCCCATCTGACCGGCAAGGTCGCTGGTTCAACTTTTGTTTTTGGCAGCGGGGTCCTACGCTCAAGATCCTTCAACAATTTCCAGGTTTTTTGGACTGTTATCATTAGATTGAGTAGAGTTTTCCCGGAGAGACTTTTGACTTCCTTTAGATTTTTGTTGGCTTTTCTGAACTCATCATAAACGGAGGCGGCGGGAGTGGTGGTGGGAGTGGAAAAAGCCGGCGGTGAAACTTCATGAACAATTTCAATGACTTCCGGAGTAGTAACGTGTATCGGAGAGGATTTGCCATCTAATATTTGTTCTACGGCTCTTTTTACAATTTGTTGTACGACTTTCCGTTGCTTTTCGGAGTCTTTCATGTTGAGGATGGGACGGCTTGCCCTTTCTGTGAGGAGTTCGCCCATGGGCAGAGGACGCTCATTCAATATTTCGCTTTTTGCGACTTCTTCTTGTACAAGAAGAAACAGATCTAAATATTTTTCAATTCGGTCTACTGTAGTGGGAGACTTATCGCAAAAATTCGGGGCACCCTTCCATTTTTCGTAGAACTCATCGCATCGTACCATAGAACGAATATATATCCGGCTTACTATTTATTCGATGACACATCGAACGCGTCAAGCTTTATCATCAAATCCAACCCATTTCTTCCGCAATAGTCGGCGAATAGCTTGACTCGTGCGTTATAGGCTCCCTTTGGCATGAGAGAGCGGCATCGCCGAAGCGAATATTCAGGAGATGATGGAATCACAAGGCCGCTGGCTTCCGCTAATGAAAGCCAAGGAGCGCTTTGAGAAGCGGTATGCTACGAGGCATGCGGCTTGGGAGAAGGCTCTCAGTCCAAAGAAGGTTGGACGACCTAAGAAATCAAAATGATCATCATGCGGGAGTTCATCACCGTTCCCTCCTCTTTTCTTTGATGGATGCTACCAAGCAACGCCTGCCTTGTGAGCTAGGCTCCTCAACGCTGCCAATGTGGAGATCGGATATTATCGCGATGCTGTGTTTCTGTCCTTGCACATATACAACTCACATACTTTTGACTCTATTGACTATCCCAAGCTTTTTCAGGTGGGCGGTGCTTGAGGCACACGAGAAAGAGATTGGTGGCGAGAGGTTACAGGAAATGATCGAAACACCACATAATTATTGGTTATGGGTTACCACCAGAGAAACCGCAGCAGGTGCCGACCTTAATGAATACAGAGATGCTACTTGGACTTGGACGTGCGATGAGAAAACCAAAAATGGAGACCTAATTCTCTTGTACCTTAATTCAAAAGGAAAGGCCGAAAAAGGATATCATAAGAGTGCATTTTGCTATTTGATTCAAGCGATAGGCGATGCTGGTAGTATAGATGATGATCCCATTTGGCGCGAGAGAGGATGGAAATACGGTTGCGATTGCCAAGTACTTTACGCATTCAAGAACCCTGTAAGATATAAAGATCTTGAGCAGGATTCCGAACTCAAAGAATGGGAGGCGTATAAAAGGCACAACTTCCAAGGAAGATGTTTCGATATTCCAGAAAATATATGGAATAAATTAGATCGAATGGCTTCAGAGATAAATCCTGATTATCCTGGATATCGAAAGCTAATTGAAATGCCTGAAGAGTCACTTTCATCTATAGAGTCAACGGTTGATGCTGATTTAGATTCGATTTTAGAAGAAGAAGAATTATTTGAAGGCAAGAAAGTTCAAAAATTTACAAACTATTACGAACGTAATTCGAAATTACGTAGTAAAGCGATTTTGTTTCATGGGTTTAAATGTATGGCTTGTGATTTTGATTTTGAGCAAAAATATGGAGAGCGTGGTTCGAAGTATATTGAAGTTCATCATTTGAATCCAGTTAGTTCGCTTGAAAAAGAGACTAGAATAGATCCTGAGATAGAAATGGCTGTTGTGTGTTCAAACTGTCATAGAATGATTCATCGAAGGAAAGACGATGTACTTTCGCTGGAAGAGCTAAGAAAAATCATTAGGGTAAAATAAGGAAGTACGGAGTAATAAGAATGAGAGATTCACGATGCTATCACAAGCGTAGAATCACGAAGCATTGCATTCTTTATGATAAAGAGATTGAAGAATCACCCACTCCTATGAGTCATGAATAAAATAGACGGTGATGTGGTTAGGTGGCCTTTTTAACTTCGAAATTTTCAAGAAGATCCTTGGCTTTCTTGTTCGTTTGATCAATAGCACTAACAACAACGAGTGTATTGTTTGGCATAAACATATAGAAATTAATTAAATTACCATAATCGTTAATATCTTCGTCTGTTAGTGCTTCCTTCCCGTCAAAGGTTGTCTTTTTCAGAGGATAGCCAAAAGTATACCCAGATCCTAAGGCGAGATCCTCAATAATTGCTTGTTGGCTTGAGCTTCTTAGATCTTCTGGTATTGTTTCGACCATCATACCAATTGAATCTTCATCGCCGCTGTAAAAAGCCTTATCCCAAACTGCCCCCTTCCAATAAGCATTTGGCAAATCTCTGCTTGAAAGATGTTCGCCACCTATCGCCCATCCGCTAGGCAGGAATGCGGTGAAATTGTAGTCTTCCAAGGTAACACTCATCGCAGTCTTCTCCTCGGCCGAAGCGAGCGGTACCGGAGCGGGCGATAATATCGCTCCCAAAATAACTAAGATCACAATCACATAAAAAACGTATCCAACTATTCTAATGCCTTTGTTGCTGCTGTTAATGAGCGGCAGCTTATCTTTTATGCTCATATTCTTTCACCTAACTAGGTTCTTCCCCGTCCAAATTCAGAAGTATAATGAATTTGTGTGACTAATGTATTTAGCAATACTCCAGTTCTACCGATTATTTGGAGATGGTAACACCCTTTCGATGAGAAGTGTTACGAGGTGTGTGTCCCTTATATACGCCAAGACGGACTTGGAATGGTCACAAATCGAGCTGTCTATTGATATCAATGTCATAAATTATGAGGAACATGACATACGTCTTGGATGATATGCGACCTCAGGATTTTCTTAGCCTGGAAGAATTTGGTAGATTGAAGGCCGCTTGTAAAGATGAGCGGGAGCTGGCTATAATCATGACCTTGGGAGGCACGGGCATACGGGTGAATGAGCTGTGCCACCTGAAGGTTGAGGACATCGACTTTGAGCGAGGCTATCTTCATGTAGAGGTGGCCAAAGGATCGCGTCCTAGGACAGTCGTATGCTCCAAGAACGCACTCGAAGCATTAGGTGTTCATCTACATGGAAGAAAAAGTGAGGCGGGATACGTGTTCGTAGGCCGTCACAATGGGCATACTAGCACTAGACAAGTCCAACGCATCCTTGATGAGCTTGCTATCAAAGCTGGCCTCCAGGATACACGGCAATTATCAATGAGAAGCAGGAAACGCATTACACCACACCTATTGAGACATAGTGCTGCTATATGGTGGTTGGATGCGGGAATACCTGTGAGTGACGTTCAGAGCCAATTAGGACACGCATCATTGGCTACAACGGGTTTGTACTTGCAGAGGAGGCCTAATCATCGCCGTGAGTCGTTTAGGCGGGCTGGCGTGGACGGGATGATATGATGCTCGCCGATGCGGCATAACATTTCCTTTTTTGAACGAACTCGACGGGGAAGTGGGCGACACTCGGTTAATAGCATATCATAATAAGGATGAATTTACAAACATATGTATGCAAAGGTTGGAGATGAAATGATAATCCTAAGCGAAAGCGGTGATTATCTTAAGAATAAAGGAGGATCGGGGGTTGGAGGATGGGTACTCCGCATATTTTCAAAGCAAGCTAGGCATCACCATAAAGGGAAGTTTGGAGAGGATTTAGTTGTTGATGCTCTAATGAACCTTGATGATGCTCACTATATGGTTAATGATATCGTTATTCCACCATCTAAAGGCAACATCGACCATATGATTGTCTCCCCCAATGGAATTTTTGCTATAGAAACTAAGAACTGGAAAGGCGAATATGTTTGTCAAGGTGATGATTGGTCGGAACATCGTAGAAGAGGCCTAACTTCAAAAGATTATATAGTGAAAAGCCCAAGCAAGCAAATAAAGAGGAACGCATATAATCTAAGTCAGATTATAGAAGAAGACTTTTATAACAATAGATTTAAGGCATGGGTAAATCCTATAGTAGTATTTACAGATCCGAGTGTCAATTTGAAATTATATGATCCCACCGTGCAGATATTGAGATTAGATGAGTTGGTTAATCACATTTTGAGTACTAAATCCTATAATGAATTACCTTCAAGTGAGATAGAATCTTTAGCCAATTTCATAGCTAGTCTACGGAATTAGTAAAGCCATCCGACTCTTTTTTTGACTAGGCGGGGAAGTGGGCGCAATTATGTCGGCGTAGCGTACCTAGGTACCTAAATTTGTGGTGGAACGTCCTCGCCGCAAACCACAATCGGCGGCATGACATTTTCTTTTTTGAACGAACTCGACGGAGGAAAGGAGGAGCGGGCGGGCGAAGCCAGCCTCACTTGTGAAGCGAGCGGATGCGAGCGGGGCTGGCGAAGCGAAGACCGCGCCGAACCATTCGAGTTTCCATCTTCATTAAAAAATCATGAAACGGATTCAAGCGAAAGTGGAAACCCTCGTAAGGCTCCCACCGTCGCATAAGACTATTTAGTTTTAAGGGGTGACTAAATGTCTCAGACGTACATTATAATTCTCCGTATAAAATGTTTTCCCTAATATCAATCTATATTTTTATGAGTTGGGTCTAAAGACATTTTTATTCGTGGCTCATTAAAATTGATTTAAGGCATAGAAATAATGCGAGCTTAAACTCCAAGCGTTGGAATATGAGCTAGGTAGCTCTCCTTTAACAGTTTTGGATTAATATGAGTATAGATGTCGATGGCTGCGCCTCTTCTATCGCCTCTGAGTTCTTGGACATAGTCCCTACGCATACCTGCTTCTAATAAGTGTGTCGTGAACCAGTGTCGACAAGCGTGAGGCGAAAAGTGGTCTTCCATGCGATCTGAATTTTTATCATGAAGACCAGCTCTGTTTGCAGCTTTTGTTATAATGGTATAGCACATGAATTCGCTAACCCTTTGTGTCGGACTCGATACGAACAGTGCTTTGCAGCTTGGATCTACTCTCTCCTTGCGGATTTCGATCCATCGACTCAAATACCGGGCGCACTCACCATCGAAATAAACACGCCTGTTGGTTCTTTTCTTCGTAGGCTTCAATAATATAGAACCATCTTCAAGATCGACATCATTAACATCGAGAGATAGCAGCTCGCCTCGCCTGATACCTGTTTTGAAAAACACCATCAACATCGCCTTATCTCTGATATCGAAGCTGTTTTGGATCATTTTTGCCGCATCTGCAATCGAAATTATTTTGTGAGTTTGCTTCTCGCCATCATTCTTATAGGTCGAAAGATATCGTTTTCTGACTTCGATAACGGGATTAAACTTGACTTTTCCTTCGAATAATAAAAAATCATAAAGCGAGCTTATCGCAGCTAAATTGTATCTGAGTGTCGATGCTGTGAATCCTTTCTCACGTTTCTTGATAATATAATCTCTGAGATCTAGCTTATTGATTTTGGTAATTGGTTTTTTTCTCTCTTCAACAAATTTAAGGAACCTTCGGATGTTGCCTACATAGACGATAATTGTTTTCCTGTCTAAGCCTCTGGCTTCAGCATCGGCTGCATATTCTTCAACCAGATCATCCATTCCAACACCATCCATCGGCGAACTTTGATATCAAACCTAGCTTTTCCAGAGTCTCAAGTTGCTTTGCGATAGCTTCTATGTCAATTGTGTGAATTTCAGGTTCTGTTGTGCGAGATAATTCTTGTCCATCACCAATAATATAAAGTCCGACTTGAGGCGATGTTAGTAGTCCATAGAGTTCTTTCTCGGAAAGAGGTCTCCTCGATTTTTTGAAAAGTTCCAAGAGATCTCTGTCGATGTGCAGGCTTGGAGCCGCCTCATTTGCCTTTCGCAATTCTTCCTGATATTTCTCCAGCAATATTCTTGCAATACGTAGTTCATCGCGAGTTTTTTCGAGTTCTTGCTCAATATCATGAGCATTACTGGAAACAGATTCCTCTGAAGGATTCAGACCTATCTCGATCGCATTTAACAAGAATTTGCTAGTGCTTACTCCAGCTTCCTTGGCAAGCTTCTCGAATCGTTTTTTCTCTTCGATCGAGTTGCAATAAATATAGGCATATCGCTTTTTGTCAGGATAGCCTTTTGTCATGCATAAAAATAGAACGGCTTCATATATAGAACTTACCAATAAGTTCAGTCTAAAATTATAGTTTCATTGAGGTTCCATCTAGACGCATTCAGAGAAGATTAGATGTTGCAGGATGTTGATATTCATTCGACAAAGGACTATTTTTGAATTTGAATTTCAATTAATATATTTATTAATAGGAAGATTTAAATACTAAATATATCACTAACTTCAAGTTAGTAAAATTTGGTTCAACAAAAAACCTACAAGAGGCGACGAAGAAATCATGTTAAGATTGGGAAATTTTACGATATTGGGAGCATTTTTATCTCCGTATCTTTTGAAGTTCTATGTTGATGACCAGGTCAAAAAATTAATTAAGCTCATAGGATATTAATTAAATATATTGGGAGTTTTCAATGTCCGAAGAAATTACACTTAAGGTTATTGAGGCACGTCCCTCAGATGTTGGAAGAGGCATAGCTAGAGTAGATCCTGCTGTTTTTAGGGAGAAAGGCTGGCAGGCAGGTGATGTAATTAGCATTCAGGGCAAGAAGAAGACTGCAGCATTACTCTGGCCCGGATACCCTGATGATACGGGATCAAGCGCCGTGCGATTGGACGGCAACATAAGACGTAATGCTGAAGTCAGCATAGACGATAGAGTGCCTATAAAAGTGATACAAGCGGCTTCAGCCGAGAAAGTTGTATTTGCGCCAACTGTGCCGCTGCGAATTACCGGCGGTGAGGAATACCTCAAAAGGTACATGGAAGGCAGGGTAATCACACGCGGGGATATTATTGAGCTGAGCGTCATGGGCAGGAAGATAGAGCTTATGGCGGTTCGAGTATCTCCACCAAAGGAAGCTGCCGTTATTAGCGATAAAACCGCAATAGAGATTTCTGAGAAGCCCGCAAAAGAGGAAAAGGCGGTGCCGAGAGTCACATATGAGGATATTGGGGGACTCTCCACCGAGATCAAAAAGGTCCGAGAGATGATAGAGCTGCCAATGAAGCACCCGGAACTCTTTGAACGACTTGGCGTAGAAGCGCCTAAAGGCGTGTTGCTCTATGGCCCTCCTGGAACAGGTAAAACGCTCTTGGCCAGGGCTTTAGCATCAGAGATTAACGCCCATTTTGAAACTCTAAGTGGCCCCGAAATAATGTCAAAGTATTATGGCGAGTCTGAGGAAAGGCTTAGGCAGCTCTTTAAAACTGCCGAGGACAATGCTCCTTCTATCGTGCTAATTGATGAGATTGATTCCATAGCTCCTAAGCGTGAGGAAGTTACTGGTGAGGTAGAACGCAGAGTTGTTGCCCAACTACTGGCATTGATGGATGGTATGGAGTCCAGAGGCAAGGTAGTAGTAATTGGGGCCACCAATAGGCCCGATGCCTTGGATCCTGCTCTGCGTAGGCCTGGTAGGTTCGACCGCGAGATTGAGATTGGCGTTCCGAATAGAGCATCAAGGCTAGAGATCTTTCAGATACATGCAAGAGGAATGCCCCTATCCAAGGATGTAGATTCGGAGAAACTTGCAGATGTCACGCACGGTTTTGTTGGTGCTGATTTGGCTGCCCTTGCTCGCGAGGCTGGCATGCGTGCATTGAGAAGAGTACTGCCCGAGTTAGATCTAGAAGTAGAAAACATTCCTATCGAGGTTCTCCAGAAGATCGAGGTAAACAACGACGACTTCGTCGAAGCACTTAGAGAGATGGGGCCTTCGGCTCTGCGTGAAGTGATGGTTGAGTCACCCAATGTTCATTGGGATGATATAGGTGGTCTTAGTGAGGTCAAGCAACAACTCATCGAATCGGTAGAATGGCCTCTAACCTATGCAAAGCTTTTCCAGCACATGAATGCTCAACCTCCAAAGGGAATATTGCTTTATGGACCACCAGGCACGGGAAAAACAATGCTGGCCAAGGCTGTGGCCACCGAAAGTCAAGCCAACTTTATCAGTGTTAAGGGCCCTGAATTCCTCAGCAAATGGGTAGGAGAGTCTGAAAAGGCTGTCAGAGAGACATTCCGTAAGGCGAGACAGGCCGCACCTTCGGTGGTGTTCCTAGATGAGATTGACTCAATAGTGCCTGCTAGGAGTTCTGGAACGGCTGATTCTCATGTAACTGAGCGCGTGATATCTCAAATACTAATTGAGATAGATGGTCTGGAGTCGCTAAACAATGTAATTGTAATAGCAGCTACAAATAGACCGGACATAATCGATCCCGCATTATTGCGACCGGGAAGGTTTGACCGGTTAATAGAAATAGGGCTTCCAGATGAGAAAGCCCGACTGGAAATATTCAAGATTCACGCCGCTAATAAGCCCTTATCGGAAGATGTAAATCTTGAAGAATTGGCTAAGAAGACCGAAACGTATTCTGGAGCAGACTTGGCAGCTATAGTCAATGAGGCAGTAATGCTGGCCATCAGAGAGTGTGTACTCAAAGGCAAGGCTAAGGAAGAGGCAAGTATCTGCGTTTACAAAATGGAAAAGAGACACTTTGATGAGGCCATGAAAAAAGTTCAGCCAACTGCGGTTGGAATGGCTCTCTCTAGTAGGTTTGCCAAGCCCATTTGAGCTGGTATTTCCCAGCTTCACTTTATATTTTTAAATAGATTATTAATATCAATTTTTAATTTTATTGATTATCTGAGAAATGAATGCAAATCAAATAGATGGCTTAAACCAAGTAATATTTAGCATTCATAGATCATCTCACACTAGATTTTCCGTTGCCTATATGAATTTAAGTGGACGCAGGCTAATCCCCGCCTTTTCAAAGGCGGGATACGGTCCGTACCTATCGATACCTTCCTATACGCATGGTTACGATATGTATAATTCAAGATGACCAAAAAAAGAGGATTGGATAAGTGCTAGAGACTGTGTGTACAATGTGAATTATCGTTTCGTATGGTGCACGAAGTATAGAAGAACGGTTTTAGTGGGCAACGTAGCTAATGATCTGCATATGCTCCATGAATTATAGTATACCGAAATACATAAAATAATGTATTGCTAAATATATCCATATGAAGGGGGAAATCATCAGAGTTGAGAGGGCTGGGGAACTGGATGAGAGATTAAGAGTAGAAACAGATAACGGTATCAAAATCAAGCTCA
>JALHSR010000101.1 GCA_022865315.1 Methanotrichaceae archaeon
CTGATTCCAGAACCATATGGTTATTCAAAGAACGAATGGCGGAGACTGGAAAAGATAAGATAGTCTGGTCGGAGCTTCAAAAACAGCTAAACGCCAGGGGATTGCAGGTTAAGCGTGGGACTATTCAAGATGCCACATTCATCGAAGCAGATCCCGGATTATCAATGAAACCACGCGGCTAGGAGGCTAAAACTCGTCGTAGCCGAGATGGAACCTGGGCCAAGAAAGGCGATGAAACCCAATTTGGATATAAGCTGCATCAAAAAACCGATATCGATTACTGCCTAATACGCGAACTTGAAACGTCTACAGCATCGTTACATGATAGCCAGGTTGATTTATCTGCCCATGGCGAACCGGTGTTAAGAGATAGAGGGTATTTCGGTGCGAAGGCTAAGGGCATTGATTTTTACCATGAAACGCAGAACTGCGGATAAGCCTCTTAACGAACTCGATAAAGAGCGCAATCGGTTGATAAGTAAATTGAGATCGCCGGGTGAGAGACCTTTTTCTGTATCGCTGACATCAGTCAGCGAGAGTTTCGACACAGTCGAAACATCATCAAAAGGATTTTTGGAGCTGGGAGAATATTGGTCACAACCGTCCAGAGAGCTGGTATTAGGATGATGGACTCAGCATTCGCATTTCAACTTATATCTGCTCTGTACACTGAAAAATGCAAAAATAATCTAGACCTAGCGGAAGCTATCGGAAAAAGATCAAAAAGATGTCAAATTCAGAGAAGGGACATAATTAAAGCGAAAAAGTGTTAATCTAGGGTGCAACACTCTTCGCCATCGGAAATAGGCTGGTAAATAGGAGTCCTCACATATAAGGGGATATAATTATGATTTCTGAGTGAAAAGTTTCGATAAATTCAATCCAGTCTAGCTTTCTTGATCCCAATTTCTTCGCCGTGTTTTAGCCTATTAAGAATCAACTTAGCCATTTCTGAAGACTTTGCAATCTTGATATCGCCTTTTCTGCCAACTGTAGCTGTGAACAAAGGTTCCCCACCCAAAAGAACTTCTACGGCCATACCTGCCTGATTTTCCGCCCATACTATGATGTGTTTCGCTGTTTTCTCCACCCTGGGCATAACATCAAGAACCTCTTCTCGAGCATGAACATCGAGATGAACTCCCAAAGTCTTTTCTATCTGGCCGATCCTGTGCCCAGATTTTCCAATGAGTCGGGCCGCCTCACTCTGCGGAACGCGAACTGTTGCACTAGAATCGGTCAACATCTCCACTTCAAAAGGTCCATGCACATGATGTGAAATCTCTTTTTCTATCTCTCTTGAGGCTAACCTCCACGAGGGTTTCTTTGCTTCGCGGGTCACCGGCATAACTACGATCTCCTCGCCATAGGTATACATCTCAGTTTCAACGATGCCCGTTTCAAAGTTCTTAACGACGATTACTGGTCGTGCCAAATCGGCTTCCACCATGCCTGATGGGACCTTGACTGTAAATTCTATATCGTATACCTTCGAAACTTCGCCTTTCTCAATGAAGACAACTGTATCAACAACTTGCGGGATTATGCCGAGATCTACTCTTCCAATGAGGCGCTGCAAAGCATCAATAGGCTTGTTAGCATGAATAACACCAATCATACCTACACCAGCAAGTCTCATATCAGCAAAAACGCGGAAATCACGAGTTTTGCGTATCTCATCGTAAATAGTGTAATCAGGTCGCACAAGCAAGAGAATGTCCGCTGAAGCCTCCATGCTGCCCTCAAGGGGACCGTATTGCGTTATCTCCGGGGGGACCGGTAGGTCACGAGGCGATTCTAAAGTCTTAACTACATAGTTGCATTTCAAGAGGTATTCGGCTACTCCTGCAGCAAATGTAGATTTTCCAGAACCAGGTGGCCCGGCTATTAGAATACCTCTCTGTCCTTCCTTCAAGCGGGCTTTGAGCTCCTCGTTATATCTATAAGATTCAAGATCTACTCTTGCGATAGGCCTTACAGCTGTTATTTCCAGCCCATCTGAGAATGGCGGCTTGGCTATTGCTATTCTCATGGATCCAATCTGAATAACCGCAGCCCCCATCTTTTCAATTTCAATATAACCTTCTGGGTCCAGTTTAGCTCTCTCAAAAATCTCTCTAGACATATCACGGAGTTCTTTATCGCCCAATTTTTTTTCATCAATGCGAACCAGATTAAAATCGCCCACTTTGCCTCTCTTAGCCATGGGAACCGCCCCTTCTTTTAGGTGTATGGAAAGTGTGCTATCCGTGAAATACTTCTCAATAGTTAGGGACTTTAGAGGCTCTCGTTGGGGTCTCATATACTCTACATTGAGACCCATGGCCTCCGCTACCTTAAACTGAACCTGATCGCTGGTAAGAAAAGATGCGTTTAGCTCTAGTGCAACATCCCGGATCATGGCATCTATCTCACCGCCCCCAGCTAATTTTATCTGATCTAAATTGGGCCGCACTCCAACATACTCCAACTCTATCTTACCCGCTTTAGCTAGCCCAGAGAGCCTTTTGAGCTCCTCTAGGCCTTTTATGCCGGTATCCCGACCATGATTTGCCTGTGCCTCCAGCTCTGCGACAACTGCCTCTGGTATAACAATTCGCCTTCCTAGCAGCTCTCCCGAGTTTACTTTAGCAGAAATCCTGCCATCGATTACAACGCTTGTGTCAGGCACTAATTGCTGCGCCATCTATCAAAACATCCTGAATTATTTTTTAAGTGAATTAAATGTATACTAATTAAATGTATACTATATTCAACTTGTGTTTTGCGGAAATATCTTTTAAGATGTTATCCAAATCCAACATGCTTCTCGACTGTTGGCTACATTCCACTGCAATGGTCGACCCAGTCTTGAGGGATTCAGCTAACCTCCGCGCATTCTCCGGCCCGAACCCTGGATCCAGCCTTTTAACCAGATGAATTATTACACCAAATGGCTCAAATAAATCATTGATTTTATGACCGAACTCGATACAGACCTTGCCAGGCTCACAAATCATTCTCAAATCGATGGAAAAACTCGCAAAGTGTCTTCTGTCATAGAGCGTCTTTACCTCAACAAAGGGCTCCAAGTCCTCAATGATAGAGTTGGCCAAAACTTTCATACTTTCCTGGGTTTCCGACGAATATTTATTGCAAATAGCTAGTTTTGATAGCTTTAGATTTTTGAGAGATATTATATTGGCATGACAATAGTCGGCCTTCTCTACAGCCCAATAGTCGCTGGATAGTGGAAAAGATGCTTTGGCATAGTTGTCGCATCCAGAGCATTTTATTCTTATTATTGTCTGCCTATCGAGAAAAGGAGCAATACCCTCAAAAATTTCCATCATCTCTACCACACGGTAATCTGTCCCATTTTTCAAATTCTTTTTTAGCTCTTTCAGAGCTAAGAACAAATCGCTATAGTTGTCCACGAATCACCTTTCAGACACAAAACTTGCTACGGATGATATTAATCCTATCCTTGGACTTCAACTGAATGCTCTGCTTCTAATACGGCGCAAACTTTTTATCCCTCGTTGCTTTGACATTTGTGCCTTTGCCTTTATGAATTTACTGAGGATATTTAATGGCCAAAATGCATAGCAGGAAGAGGGGATCTTCCCGGTCAAGACCGCCCAAGATCGCCAAAATGCCAGAATGGTATGACATTTCAAAAGAAGAATTGGATAAGCTTATAATGAAGCTTCATGATAGCGGCGTACCTCCAAGCCGAATAGGTCTGACTCTGAGAGACCAATACGGAGTGCCTAGCGTCAGGCTGGTTTATGGCAAGAACTTGAGTAGCTTTCTAGAGGGAAAAGGTATGCTTTCCGAGATTCCAGAAGATCTTAGCAACCTCATGAAGAGAGCCATGCATCTTCGCAAGCATTTAAAGAATAACAAAAAAGATCTGCACAATAAGAGATCTCTCCACTTAAATGAAAACAAGATTAGAAGGCTTGTTAAATATTATCGAAACTCTGGCCGACTTTCGAAAGGCTGGGAGTATAAACCTGAGACTGCTGAGATCGCTATTACATGAAGAAGCTCGAGACGGTTGCAGAGGCCATCGCCAAATCGATTTTGCGTTGCGACAACATGCGCGTGATATCCCATAATGATGCAGATGGGATATCGTCCGCGGGTTTGATTTGCAGCGCCCTTTTTAGAGCTCACATACCCTTTCAAGCCACTCTGCTTAATAGGTTAGATGCCTCGGTAGTGGATAACGTCCAAGGTCCAGTAATCTTCTGTGATATGGGAAGTGGTAAACCCGAACTAATATCGCGCATCAAGTACCCATGCTTTGTGCTAGATCACCATAAACCGGTAGGTAGCCTGAGCTGCATGCATCTTAATCCTCACCAATTCGGCATGGATGGAGCCTTTGAGATGAGTGCCGCTGGAACGGTTTATTCAGTCGTTCGCCATATGGGAGAAAACAAAGACTTAGCTGGTCTAGCATTAGTTGGAGCGATTGGTGATCGTCAGAGCATGATTGGGGCAAACCGGGCTATCCTTGAGGAGGCTATTGAGGCAGGTGCAGTGATCGTTAAATCCGGAATAAAAATGGCAGAGGATGGGCCCTTAGAGAATGTCTTATCCGAATCAATTGAGCCATTACTTGATTTCACAGGTGACTACGAAAAGACAAAAGAATTCCTTAATTCATTAACCATTAAGGGTAATATCGAGAATCTGGAAGGGGACGATCTGTTAAGGTTTGCCACAGCTTTGACTCTAAAACTGCTAATTCAAGGGAGCTTCGCTGCCGACTCAATTATCGGAGAAGTCATAAGGCTCAAGAAAGAAGTTATTGAGAATTCTTTAGAGTTTGTTCAGCTCCTCAACGCTTGTGGCAATCGCGAAGATCCCGGATTAGGCCTCACATTATGCTTGAGGGACAGAGGAGCTCTGGATCAAGCAAGGCGACTTGCCAATGAATACAAAAGTCATATTCTACAGGAAGTCAAACTTCTTAAAGAAGAGCATAAGGAACTAAAAAATATCCGTTTCCTTTTGAAAGAAAATATGGAGGCAGGAGCTGTTGTCTGTAGTCTAGGCATAAGATATCTCTTCACAGATATGCCCCTTCTAACTTTAAATCGAAAGAATGAAGAAGTTAAAACATCGGCTAGAGGAAATAGGCTGCTTGTTTCTAGAGGCCTTGATCTTTCCGTTGCCTTAAGAAAAGCAGCAGAAGCCGTGGGCGGGGTAGGTGGCGGCCACAATATAGCTAGCGGTGCCTCCATTCCACAAGGCATGGAGGAGAAATTCCTTTCCATTGTTGATGAATTGGTTGGAGAGCAATTGAAAGGGATTGGTAAGGCATGATTCGAGCCAAACTGACTTTCGTTGGAGACAACGTAGAAAAATTGGCCAAAGCAGTTGAGCCAGATAATCTCCCAGAAATGCGGCTACAAATTGCAGAGGGCCACATGAGCCTTGAATTCTGCGTAGATAGAATTGGTACACTACTATCCACCGCTGATGATTTCCTAATGAATCTTAAAGTCGCGGAGGAGACATTGCTCGCCACGGAGGATATATGAAATTTCATTTAAGAGCCAGTTTTAGACTTAGCGCTGATGCTTCGAAGGCGGAAGCCGCTATCTCTGTGTTTTTCTCCAATGCGAAAAATATTGTTCAAAAGGGCGCTCCTGAAGGTCATGGTGCAAAGATAATCGAATGGAAGCTCACAGGCAACAGAATTGACCTCATTATTGATAGTGATAGATATGTACGCGCACATGATGCGCTTCTGCGCCTGCGTCGGCCTCTGGCTGAGCTTCTCGGCAACAACTATAAAATCGGCATTCGTGGCCTAGATATCAACGAATTCCAAATTGAAGTGGAATCGCATAGAGATATTGGACACAAGATACCTTATGTACGTAACATAAGATATGAGGACGGCTTTTTAAAATTAGAATTGGATGTGGGAGAGAATGGTAGCTTAGGCCAGTCGGAGATAGAAAAGAGAATTCCCGACCGCATTGTGAACCTTCTGGAAGAGAAGCTGCAAACCTATGGAGGAAAGAGTGAGCATTGGGAACTGCTTTGGGAAAGCTCGCCGAAAGAAAGCAACTACAACAAGGATCCCACAAATGAAATGATCAAGCGCAACTGGATCAAACATGGTGCAAGCCGAGGGCAATGGATCTATGGGCCACAAGCTACTCAATTGTTCCGGACTTTCGAGAAGATCGTTTTGGAGGAAATAATAAAACCGTTAAGCTACCTTGAGATGATTTTCCCTAAATTGGATACATGGGATGTCTGGAAGAAATCTGGACACGCAAAGGGCGTCTATCCTGAGATTTATTTTGTCTGCCCTCCCAAGACCAGGGATCCTGCTTTTTGGGAGGAAGTAATGGATTATTATAAAGTAACCCACGAAGTGCCTCAGGAACTGATCAAAGAGAAAATTGACGTTCCTATCGGCGGCATGTGCTACGCTCAATGCCCAACTTTCTGGGGATTCATACAGGGAGCAACGCTTCCCAATGATGATCTGCCCATCAAAGTATTCGACAGATCCGGAACCAGCCACAGGTATGAATCAGGCGGCATCCATGGCATAGAGAGAGTAGATGAATTTCATCGCATAGAGATAGTCTGGCTCGGCACAAGAGAGCAGACCCTTGAGGAGGCGGAAAAGCTCAAAGAGCGGTATAAGTACATATTTGAGACCATCTTAAAACTTCATTGGCGTATTGCCTGGGTGACCCCTTGGTTTATGGCCCAAGAAGGGGAGACTGGCCTAGCGAAGATGGAGGGGGCGGGCACAGTGGATTACGAAGCATTACTGCCATATAACGGAAATTGGATCGAGTTCCAAAACCTTTCGGTAAATGGTGAGAAATATCCCAAAGGCTTTAGCGTAAAAACTCAATTGGGCGAACCTCTGTGGAGCGGATGTAGTGGAGTTGGATTAGAAAGGTGGGCTAGCGCTTTTCTCGCTCAGAACGGCTTGGATCCTGAGAACTGGCCAGAAGCCTTTAGGAAATACTTTGGCAATATGCCAAAGGGGATAAGAACTCTTTAGATCCAGAGTCTTTATCTTTCCAACCGCACATGTTCTTTAAATAAATTAGTTGTCCTTGGATTTTGCGCATTAATATATATTTTCACGCCGGAAAATGAACCGAGCCAAGAGGATCGATATAACATTAAACTAATTGGGCAAGGCTAGTAAGCTATAAGACTAAAGTGTTATTCATAATATTGGATATATGAACCTTAGATTTAGGGATTTGACCCCAGCTGACTTGGCGAAATTGCCTAAGATTATGAACGAACATTATTCCATAGGTGAGGAGAGGATCTATCTTCACTTATACAACCGGAAAAAGATGAATTGGTTCCTGTCAGAATACGATCCAACGAAAGAGCTCTTCTTTGGATTTTATGAGAATAGATCTGATGGCATTTCATCCGGATTTTGCAGATTGGAAGATATCTTGAGCTATAGTGAGCGCAGGGCGGAATGGGAGCCAATGGTTGACGGAAAATGGATACCTAAACCTGCAAAGGAAATACAATTATTACAAGGTTATATAAATACAGTAACGGCACCTTCCGATAATTTTTGACTAATGTGACTTTAAGAGCTAAATTGTCAATTTATATCTTTAAAAATTTTGCTATGATTGAACTAAGTGCCACAAATGCGAGCCTAAGCTTTTCGAGAATAGAATCTTAAGTAGATTTAATAATATGGTGAGAGAGAACTTGGCAATCTTTATCCAAATGTCCACAAAGGTTCTCAATGAGAAAGCTAACGACCTAATTGCCAGTTTGGAGAATTGTCAAATTTGTCCGAGAAATTGTGGCGTTAATCGACTCAGAAATGAGAGGGGATTCTGCCACATGGGTCGAAAAGCAAAAGTTTATAGCTATTCTCCGCACTTCGGCGAAGAGGGCCAGCTTGTAGGCACTCATGGATCAGGCACAATTTTCCTCTCAGGCTGCAACATGGGCTGCGTATTCTGTCAAAATTATGATATAAGCCAGTTGGACCAGGGTCAAGAGGTTGAGGCAAGAGTCTTGGCCGGAATTATGGTTCGATTGCAGGACATTGGCTGCCCTAATATTAATTTTGTCACACCGACTCACTTTATTCCTCAAATAGTTGAAACGTTGCTCATTGCCCGAGAAAATGGCCTTGTTGTGCCTTTAGTTTACAACAGTGGAGGCTACGACTCTTTGGATACAATCCGGAAATTGGATGGCATTTTTGACATCTATATGCCTGACGCAAAGTATGGATCGGATGAACTGGCTCTGAAATATTCACAAGCTCCGAATTATACCCAATATATGAAAACCGCAATAAAAGAGATGCATCGCCAGGTAGGAGATTTACGGATCGAAGATGATATTGCAATCCAAGGGTTAATCGTAAGGCATCTGGTACTTCCCGACGGTTTAGCTGGTACGGCCGAAATTGTGAGGTTTTTGTCAGAGGAGATTTCCAAGGACACCTATCTAAATATCATGGCACAGTATCACCCGGAACACAATGCTTGTTCTTTTCCTGAACTTGACCGCAGGATTACATTAAGGGAGTACCATGATGCTGTCCAATTGGCAGTGGATGCTGGACTTACCAGGGGTTTAGTAATCTTTTAATGCATCATACTTTGAAATAGTGATAAGATGAAGCCTTTTGATTATCTAGAGCATACTGCTGATATCAAGTTCCGAGCCTACGGGGAGAATGTAGCAGAAATGCTGAATAATGCCGCATTGGCACTTTTCAATGCCATGATAGATACATCAACTGTACAGATAATTGATACATGGAAAGTGAATTTGAGCGCTACCGAACTGGAGCAGTTGGCTTACAATTGGCTTTCCGAGCTGGTCTTCCTATTTGAAACTGAATTCGCTATTTTCTCAAAATTCAATATAAAAATTGAACAAAATAAAGAATGGAAACTAGAGGCTCAAATAGGAGGAGAGAAGATAGATATCAAGAGACATACTTTTGATAATGAAGTCAAGGCAATAACTTTGCATGAATTTATCATAAAGAAAAATGATTTCTGGTGCATTCAGGTAGTTTTGGATGTGTAATTATGATCAATAAGGTTGATAATAACGTATATGAGGTGCCAATAGGCTACCGTCCGGGGATGCGCGTTCCCGGAAGGATATTCGTTTCGGAAGAATTATTAAAAATGGTTGAACCGGGAACAATAGACCAGGTGGCTAATGTAGCCACGCTTCCTGGTATTGTTAAATATTCAATGGCACTGCCCGATGCACATCTTGGGTATGGATTTCCAATCGGAGGCGTAGCAGCATTCCACGAGAACGGAGGCATCATAAGCCCGGGAGGTGTGGGATTTGATATCAATTGTGGTGTACGACTACTTTATTCAAATTTAGAGGCCAGATCAGTTCAGCCGCTCATTTCTACACTAATTGATGACCTATTTCAAGCTGTGCCTTCAGGTGTAGGTGCCACCAGTAGGCTCCATGTATCGGATCATGAACTCACAGAGACCTTCATCCACGGCGCTAAATGGGCAGTAGAACAAGGATATGGCGTGGAGGCGGACATAGAGCATTGCGAGGAAAATGGCAGTATGGCCGGAGCAGATCCCGCACAGGTAAGCATCAAAGCCAGAAAGCGCGGCAGACCCCAATTGGGAACATTGGGCAGCGGCAACCACTTTCTGGAAATACAAAAGGTAGAGGAAATTTTCGACCAAACGATAGCCAAACGATTCGGCCTCTTCAAAGGTCAAATTACAGTCATGATCCATTGTGGTTCTCGTGGCGCAGGGCACCAGATCTGTACTGATCATTTGGAGGTTATAAGCCGAGCCGTGCACAAATACAAAATCGATATTCCTGATAAACAATTATCTTGTGCACCCATAGGTTCTCCCGAGGCAAAGAATTACTTCGGAGCAATGGTCTGCGCAGCTAATTATGCATGGTCAAACCGACATATAATTGCACATTGGACACGCGAAGTTTTTGAGAAATATTTCAATTATGCAAAGCTTGACCTTCTTTATGATGTTGCCCATAATGTGGCAAAGATCGAAGAACACAAATTGAACGATAAGCTAGAGAGACTTTATGTCCATCGGAAAGGAGCTACCAGAGCATTCGGACCAGGTAGGATTGAGGTCCCAGCCGCTTACAGAGATTTAGGCCAGCCTGTGCTTATTCCAGGTAGCATGGGTACTCCATCCTACGTACTTTGCGGATCAGACAAGGCACTCGAATTGACTTTTGGATCGGCTTGTCACGGAGCAGGCAGAATCATGAGCCGAACTCGGGCAAAGAAGACCTACACGGGCCAGGATGTAAAGGCTGCATTGAGCGGAAAGGGTATCAAAGTTAAAGCTACTCACCCCGCCATGCTGGCTGAAGAAGCACCTCAGGTCTACAAGCCTTCCGATAAAGTTGTAGAAGTAGTACACAATTTAGGCATAGCGACTAAAGTTGCTAAGCTTGTGCCGTTGGGAGTTTCCAAAGGATGACCTCTTAATCTTTGGAGATCTGGGTTTCAAAACCAATAGAAGCAGTATATGGGTTTTCATTTATTTATATATATATATATATATATATATATATATAAATGAAAATGGATATGAACCTTGCGAACCGCTGCTTATTCGTTCCGAAATCGATTTATTAGAGAAACGTTCTCTTACAATAGCCTCGAATAAAAAATTCTAAGATGAAAATGAGCTTATATCACCGTACATGCACAATTTGGCTGACAATAGAAAGAAGGTTCTACTCAAATCCAAAATCTTTTCTTCCAAGAGAGATACATAACTAATTTGGATGAGAGATTTGCCGAGGAGGTGAGCGTATTGTGCTCAGGACCAGGATTTAGCCTTGTAAATGTTGGTGATGAAGAGCGGATTTTAGCAAAGAACTACAAATGCATTGATTGCAATAATAACTTTAAAGGAGTTGGGGTGCTACCTGTTTGCCCTCAATGTGAATCCAAGAAGGTAAAGCGTGTCAAATGAGATACAATTGACACTGTAGGACTTATCAAGAGATAATTGAATTGATCTCTAAAATCTCAACTTCAATCTTTATTATAAGTACCCAAATTGACCTGCAAAAGAAAAAATCATCAATTGACAAAAGGTTGTAGCTACATCTTGAAAATTTGTGCCTGAAGAGAGACCTTGTTTTCAAATAGTAGGCGGAAGCAATAATCAATGATTTCTGATTCGACATTCCCGCAAAAAATGAAGACAATTTTTGAATTTCCACGAAGAAGCATTCTTAAACCAAATATAAATGATTATAGCGGTTTAACACAGTCTTTGGAGCCACAAATAGATGAACTGCAGAGTTGTGCTGGTCGAACCAATTTACGATGGTAATATCGGTTCCATAGCCAGAGCCATGAAAAACTTTGGCTTTGATGATTTGATATTAGTAAACCCATGCCCTATTCACGACTTTGGATGGGCCATGGCATCTCACGCTAAGGATGTATTAGAAAGAGCAAGAACAGTCCGTACCATCGAAGAGGCAACGACTGAAGCGAATCTGGTGATTGGCACAACCGGCAAGAGATTGGTCAATAAACAAAAACATTTACGGTTGCACTTAAGAGTACCCTGTTTAACACCTTTTGAGCTATCAGAGAAGCTAAAAGGAAAACAAGGCGTTGTGGCCATCCTATTAGGGCGAGAAGATATCGGGCTGACGAGTCAAGAACTTGCGAAATGTGATATGTTAGTATCCATACCAACTAGCCAAGAATATCCTGTCATGAACCTCTCTCATGCAGCGGCAGTCTTATTCTACGAATTGAGCCATTTGGAAGGAGGAAATAATAGTTTAGCTAGTCAGGAAAGCCTTCGATTATTGCATGAAAAGACTAGATCTCTGCTCAGAGCTATTTGCTACCCGGAACATAAGATCGAATATACTGTGCTTATGTTTAAGCGCATCTTGGGACGGACAGAGCTGACGGAAAGGGAGACAAGGACTATTCTAGGAGTAATCAAGAGCCTGCGATGGCAAATAGACAAGGTTCAATCAGGTCGGAAATAGATTGCGGTCTAATCACCATCGTCTTCAAATCGAAACATAATCACCAGGTCTCCTTTTAGCCCAATTTCAATAATGGAGACGTTAATATTCCATTATTTCGCAGTATCGCCAAAGAAGGCATTTCAATTGCATAATAAGCAAACTGTTAAATCCGCTTTGGTCCTTGATTATAGATCATCGCAGTCAGATTTCCGACAACCTAGATTTTATGATAAATAAAAAAAATAATAAATAATTTTTGAATTGGAGAAGGAGTCATAAGAAATTAACATTACTTACCTGAATCCGCAACCTTTTTCACCTTCCAATGCCTTCGCTGTTTTCATAGCTGCCATTGCTTCCCTTTTTCGACCCAAGCATTGCATAACCATAGCTTTATTGTACCATGCCCCAGAGAAGTATGGATCGATTCCTATCGCAGCATCAAAGCATGCTAGAGCTTCGTTATGTCTGTTAAGCTGGCTTAAAACCATGCCCTTATTAGTTAACGCAAAAATGTGCCTCGGATCAATTTTCAAAGCACTATCAAGTGATTCGAGAGCTTCAGCATAACGTTTCAGCTGCCCCAATATCAAACCTTTATTGTTCCAGGCCTCGACTAAGGTATCATTGAGACTGAGGGCTTTATCGTATGCCTGAAGAGCGGCCTGAAGCAAACCTGAGTTGCACAATTCATTTCCTTTCTGCATCCAGTAGCTATCGGAATTATATTCGGAAGGTATCATTAAAATTGTGAAAACCGGGTGGGAGAAAATTTTGGTCATGGAATCTTTTGATTTATTCTGGAGGATAAAGGTTTCTAGGAAGACTAATCTAGTCACTTAGCCTTTCTAAAACAAATCTTTAATGACTGCCAGAAAATATAAACGCTCTTGTGCAATGTTGTATTGCCCAACTCCGCATCGCTTTCAATAAAATGATTCAAGGCGAGAGGAATTTCTCGCTCAATTTAGGAAGATTTTTTCTTGCCACGTAAAGAAATGCCCCAAAACCCAAGCAAATTGAGATCAATGATAAAAGCCAACCAACGAGTGGTAAGATGAATAACATATTAAGCAAAACAAAGCCGATGATAAATAGAATCATGTCGGAATATTGGAGGTTAAGTCGATTTCCTATCCAACTGCCTAGGCTGAAAGAGACAAAAATACCTGTAAGCATCAAAGCGACTATCATTGAGAGTGCTGAAATTATGGCGATAGGTAGTCCAACAATTGTTATAGCTGTTATCAAGATAGCTATGCATATGGCAATAATGAAAACAAAGCCCATCCCGGTCTTTACAGCTATAGATTGTTTTATCTCGCGTTCAACTGCATTGAATAGGCCAGGAAGAAATTTGAGAAGTATTAGTCCTAAAATCAACCAACCTAGAGTTGTAAGAAGGCTGAATAAATGGAACCTAGTTTGAGATTCGCGCCTGTCCTGCGGATTCTCAATCATTTGATAATCCACCGCGCCTGCGCTACCAATATTATTAAAGTCGTTTGATCGAACTGTCAACGTGCCATTTACAGTTCCGGCGTTCAATACTCGTCCCGCAGTAATGAGTGCATCTCTGGCTACATTTGCAGTTGGTTGGAGGTTTACGTTGCCTCCGGCCGCTACTAAATTAGTGCCTACATCGCCTCCTAAGTTGATATTGCCACCTGCGACCATGATCTTGCCTCCTACATCGGATTCAATTTGAACCTCGCCTCCCGCTGCTATTAGATCTCTCTCTACTGGTGCATTCAAATATAACGCTCCGCCAACTACAGTGGCCGAATCCACAGGAGCATTTATCTTGACCATACTTCCTGCCGCAAAGATATCATCATCTACCGGTGAATCTATAGAGACGGTGTCTCCATAAAAAATCTCTAAGAAATAAGCATTCGAGCACATGATTATGAAAGAAAATAATAGAAGAAAAGTATTAAGAATCTCAGCGGACCCACCAAGAAATGGCGGGATTTTCCTGAAATAAATAGTTTTGGTTAAACTAAATTCACGGCTTTTATAATCATATAAATAATGCAACAAATTTCAGATTGAATTATAAATATTTCCAGGAAGGGACCAAACGACTTCGTGGATTATAGTTCACCGAAATACATAAAATAATGCGTTGTTTAATATATCCATATGAAGGGGAATATCATCAGAGTAGAGCGGGCTGAGGAACTGGAGGAGAGCTTAGCAGTAGAGAGTGATAACGATATCAAGATCAAGCTCA
>JALHSR010000102.1 GCA_022865315.1 Methanotrichaceae archaeon
ACCCAAGAAGGAACATCCGGGGGCATGATGAAGCGCTTCAATCCAAATCAGAAGATCACTGACTACTTTGGAGTCCATTCTGTCCTGGAGTCTTCCGCCAAAGTGGAGAAGTTGGGTGGCAAGGTTCTCGTGCCCAAGATGGCCGTTGCCAGGATGGGATACTTCGCGTTATGTATGGACACAGAGGGCAATGTTTTTGGTCTCTGGGAGGATGATCCCGAAGCTAAATAATAAAGCAGCGGGGTCATACCTTGGCATTTCCAGAAAATGTTCAGTCGGTTGATTACCATGGTGGGTACTTTATGGTGTGATCCAGTTTTGCGCTCTTCGCTACAAAGCTACGATCGAGCGGCGTAGCAGAGACTCTGGCAGATTAGCAAGGGATTTAGCAGATTGCTCCGATCGTTATAAGTCGCTATACATCATAAATTTGTTCAAGCATTTTCCACGATGGGGTATTGTGCCTTAGATCCCCAGCTGCGGTATATGTGCCAAGTAGCTCTCCTTTAGCTTCTTAAGATCTATATGGTCATAGATATCGATGGCTTCCTTTCGGACATCGCCTCGTAATTCTTGGATGAACTCTTGAGACATACCTGCTCTGTCTGTGACTGGAGAAGGAAATATACAACACAGTGCTGAATTGGTGAGCGTGGCAGAACCTTACAGATGGGATGACCCAACGCAGAAGCTTCTTTTAACGATGGTAGCAGCCTTCGCTGAGTTTGAGCGGTCTTTGATTACTTCCAGACTATCAAGCGGCAGAAAGACTAAAGCTAGACAGGGCGGCTATGCTGGCGGTAAAGCACCAATCGGTTATGAAGCAACACGCGGTAGTAGGAAATTAACAATAGATGAAGAGAAAGCTGCTACAGTAAGACGTGTGTTTGAATTGCGGAATGCCATGCCAGACGCATCATTACAGAAGTTGGCTGGTACCTTAGATGCAGAAGGTTATACCACGAAAGAAGGTAAGCCGTTTCATGCCATGTCGATTAAGCGGGTGTTGGACAGGCAGCCATTATATAAAGGCGAGTATCAATATTCAGGGGTAAAAGCAAAAGGCCAACAAGAGGCCATATTAAAAAGAGTTGATTCAGCGGATCAACAGTGAAAGGAATGAGAACAAAAGAAGAAATTGATAGAACGGTGTATGAGTTGGCCGTACAGGGGTCGCTATCCCGTCTTTGGATTCGTTGATCCGCGGACTTGGCAGAAACTAGAGTACATACCGGTTGCGCGTATGATGACGCACAGGGACCCTAATAATAAGGTAGAGAAAGCCATTGGCAGTGAGTTTAAAACATATTACGGGCGACCACGAGAAATGTAGCAAACGAGTCGAAAAATCGAGGTAAGTCACGATGATCATCTGAGCAGGGATTCTTATCACCTCTCCCGCACATTCTCAGACAGGATAATTCTTGAATTGAAATAGATTGAATCTATTTCGCGTTAAAATTAATATATTAGAACCACTCAAAATTCTCGAATATCAGGTTGCGTACGTCGTGGAAAATCGCTATGCCGTATGCGGGGGAAGGGATTCGAACCCTTGAACTCCTGCGAGAATAGATCTTGAGTCTATCACCGTTGGCCTGGCTTGGTTACCCCCGCGCTATCTGCAAGAGCAAGACGAATTAAATAGGTATAATCTTAGGATTAAGAATGTTTCCATCTATTCATTCTGACCTTAATCAACGTGGCTAACACAGGTCCAATGATAGTACCCGAATACTCCTGTACCTGTGACCTCGTCGTACTCCTCTAACTCGTAACCGCAGATCTGACAAACTTCTCCATCCTTCACTTCGATCTCGGCATCGTTACAGAGAATGACAATCATTTTCCTTTAGAAGACCATCTCAAGTGTTTTAATCTTATCTTCAACTAAAATTCTATCACCTAATCCAACATGACAAGCGATAAATTCATAACAATCTTACCCGTCTTTGCGATCTACAGAGAGGTGTATAATGTTGAAAATCGTCGGTTTAGCCGATGAGAAAGTTGAATCCAATCTAAGGTCTAATGATATAGGAATGACCGTACAGGAGGCCCGATCCATTGCATCGATTTTGGGTCGCGACCCAACTCTCACTGAACTATTTTGTTATGATGCAATGTGGTCTGAACATTGCTCCTATAAAAGCAGCCGATCCACTTTGAGAGAATTCCTGCCAACTGAGGGACCTAATGTCGTAATGGGACCTGTAGAAGACTCTGGAATTGTTGCCATTGACGATAAATGGTGCGTAGCAATATCACACGAAAGCCACAACCACCCTAGCCAAGTTTTGCCCAATGAGGGTGCTGCTACAGGCATTGGCGGCATTGTGCGAGATGTAAACTGCATGGGCGCCATCGTGGTAGCCACAGCAGATCCGCTGAGATTTGGCGATCCTTTTGGTCCCAAAGCCAATAAGGTCAGATGGGTAACCGAAGGAGTTGTTGATGGAATCTGGCAGTACGGTAATGCCTTGGGTGTCCCCAATATAGGCGGAGACATTGTGTTCAATAGCAGTTTTGACGATAATTGCCTAGTAAATGTTGTCTCCATAGGGGTTGTCAGAAAGAACGAAATAATTCACTCCAAAGCTCCGCAAGCCGCTGGGGAAAATTGCTATGATGTGATACTGATAGGGAAACCAACAGACTCTAGCGGTGTGGGAGGAGTGACCTTCGCATCCGAGGCTTTGAGAGAAGAAGATGAGATAACAAACAGAGGCGCTGTCCAAATCCCAGATCCTTTTCTGAAAAACGTTTTGTTCAAGGCCAACGCCGATCTATTTGAACTCGTCAGGAATTTGGGTATCGAAATTGGCTTTAAAGATTTGGGTGGAGGAGGATTTACCTGCGCCACCTCAGAGATGGGAGCAGCAGGCGGCTATGGAATGGAGTTGGACTTAGACCTCATGCATAAGGCAGCCGACTTCTCACCAGAGATTCTAGCCATTGCCGAAACCCAGGAAAGATTTCTACTCATTTCGCCCAAAAGCCTCTGTGCGAAGATTATGAGGATATACAATGAAGATTGGGATCTTCCTAACGTGTATGAAGGGGCTAGAGCCAGCGTTGTAGGCCAAGTCAATACCACCGATCGTTTCGTGGTGAAACACAAAGGCAAAATCGTATGCGATGTGCCTATCAAACATCTGACTGGGGGCATCAAATACCAAAGGGACGAAAAGCCGCGTTTCAAAAATTTTGTCGAACCGGATATCGAGATGCTCGAGGACATGAACCAGGTCCTTCTCAAGATTCTTCGTTCTCCCAATATAGCATCCCGTGAACACGTCTATAGATATTATGATACAGAAGTTATGGGAAATGCGGTCATAAGGCCTGGCGAGGCAGATGCTGGTCTAATAGCACCTATACGGGAAGAGAAGTTTGGCATCGCTCTTTCAGTAGACTCTAATCCATTTTACGGCAGAATCAGCCCCTATTGGGGAGGAGCGACAGCGGTGGCAGAAGCCATGAGAAATGTGGCTGCAATAGGTGCAACGCCATGGACATTGACTGATTGCCTCAACTTTGGGAATCCTGAGAAACCCGAATCATTTTGGGAATTCAGAGAGTCCGTTAAGGGCTTAGCCGAATCATGCAAAAAGATCTGGCTGAAGGGTTATAAGAACCAACCAGTTCCTATTGTCTCTGGCAATGTAAGCTTCTATAACGAATCACCTGAAGGGACGGTCGATCCTTCTCCAATTATCGCCTGTGTAGGCATAATTCATGACATTAGCAAAGCCATCACGATGGACCTGAAAGAACCAGGCGATAAGCTTTTTCTGATAGGCCCGAGGTTTGATGAACTGGGCGGTTCAGAATATTATCGGACTATATTCGATGTTTCTGGAGCCAATGTGCCAATAGTCCGATTTGACCTGGAAAGAAACATGATTCATGCTGTCATTGACGCGATTGATCAAAAGCTAGTGAAGGCCTGTCACGATATTTCCAATGGCGGATTGGCCTGTACTGCTGCAGAGATGGCTATGGTCAGACCCGCAAAGTTTGGCTTTGAGCTAAACCTTGACAAGGCTGGTGAATCCATCATGAGAACTGATAAACTGCTATTTTCCGAGTCTTCGGGTTTCGTGCTTGAAGCCAGCAAAGGAGTTGAAGCCCAGCTATTCAATCTGCTTAATGACTATGGACTCGAGCCAATGGAGATAGGGGTTGTGACTGAAGTACAAAGGATCTTGATAAAAAGAAAAGGCATTACTGTAATCGACTTGCATCTCGATGACGCTAAGGAAGCATGGGATAAAGGACTAGGGGAGGCTCTCAAATGAAGATTGCCGTTGTCCAGTTCCCAGGATCAAATTGCGAATATGAGACACTGGTAGCTGCAAAAAACGTGGGCATGGAGGGGGAGATATTTCGTTGGAATAAGCCACCCGAAGAGCTGTCCTACTTTGATGGCTTTTTTCTCCCCGGGGGTTTCTCATATCAGGACAGAGTCAGAGCAGGCGCTATTGCCGCAAAAGAACCTGTGATAAAGACCCTAATAGAGGAAGCAGAAAACGGTAAACCCATAATTGGGATCTGTAACGGCTTCCAAATCTTGATCGAGTCCGGCCTATTGCCTGGTACAGGACGTGTCGACATGGCTTTGGCCCAGAATGTAATGGTTTCTCGGGGCAAAATCGTCAGACGCGGTTACTATTGCGACTGGATCAATCTGAGGCACGACTCTTCGTCTAAAAGATGCAGCGGTTCATTCATTATCGATCGAGGAATTCAGCTTCAGATGCCTATAGCCCACGGTGAAGGTAATCTAGTAACATCAACACCAGGATTGCTAGAAAGGCTTAATGAGGAAAACCAAATAGTTTTCAGGTACTGCGATGCCCAGGGCAAAGACTTCAATGAATTTCCAGTTAATGTGAATGGAAGTACGGAAAGCATTGCTGGGATCTGTAACCCTGAAGGTAACATATTGGGCATGATGCCACATCCAGAAAGGGCCTTTTTTTCCTGGCAGCTTCCCCCAGGCGATACTAGCAAATATATAGGCGAATCCGGTCCTGGCAGGTTGATCTTCGAGTCTATGAAGCGCTATATTGAGGTGAGAGCTTGAGGATATACATTCGAGTCTGGCTAAAGATACCAGACGCCGAAGCAGCCACAGTAAAGAATACCCTCACTCGTAGATTAGGCTTCCAGAACCAAATATCAGATGTCAAGAAAGAAAGATTATACATCATCGAAGTAGATAGCGGTGATCCAGCCGAGTTGGCTAAAAATTTTGCGAAAGAATTGGTAAATGAGAACAAAGAGAGCTATAGATCGTCATTCGAAGATTTGAGCTTCGAGGATGGCTATGTGCCAATAAAGGTCAATCTGCATATAGAAGACGGAGAGGCAATATCAACTCAAAACCGACTCCATAACCGATTGGGTTACAGGAACATACGAGATGTTAAAAGAGCTACAATTTGGAAGCTCTATATTAAGGATGATAACCAAGAAGAGATAGCCAAACAGATAACTGAGAGTTTGCTGATCAATCCGCACAAAGATAGCTACGAAATCTTATCAATGTAGGAATTGTGGAATGCCAATCGATAAATCGTTTCAAAATAATCGAAACTTATGAATCCGAACGGACTTATATAATGTTTGAATGAAGAAGATAATTGGTCGAGATTAATCTTTATGCATCTTTGGCGTCAAACTTACTTTATATTCCTCATGTCGTTTTATTAGATATCTGTAACAAACGCTCTTGCTTTCTTAAGTGATTGTAAATGACCTCCAAATAAGATTCTTTTCCGGATTGTTGAGCAAGATATTTGGTTCAGATTCTTATTGGCTATCTATTGTTTCATTGTCCCCTAAAGACAATGATTTATCAAGTTTCGATCACGATTTAAGATATCCGAGATAGACTCTATATTTGAGATATTCTCTATTTTCTGTGTTTATTAAATATATTAATCATAAATTATATTTGGAGCTTCTGTTCCAGAAAATAATATAATTTGACGATTTTCTGAAATTGGGTCAATTAAGCCTGAATCATTCTTGGAATTGAAAATATTGCACGCATTACTGCAGATCCCCGAAAACTATCCAAGATCTCGACACAAATTTGAAATCTTCACCCCCGTAATAATCCTACTATGCCATCCTATCTTGAGCATACTCTGCTCAAGCCTCAAGTCATCGAAAAGCGATTATTTCAGCTCGATCTGGCAGCTAATGCTCTGCAATCTTCTACACTAATTGTGGTCCCTACTGGCCTAGGCAAGACCGTGATCGCATTAATCGTCTTGCTGGCTCGAATTGATAGAGGTAAAGCGCTATTTCTAGCTCCCACGAGACCACTTGTCGAACAACATGCCTCTTTCATACGAAAAGCTCTCACGGATGAAGAAATGGTAGCTTTCGTAACCGGTGAAACCCCTTCAGAACGAAGAGCTGAGGTCTGGGATAGATCAAGAATAATAGTTTCAACACCGCAATCAACAGAGAATGACCTGTTGTCCAGACGTATCGATCTGAAAGAGGTTTCACTTATCATCTTCGATGAAGCCCACAGAGCTGTAGGCAATTATGCATACGTCTACATTGCCGAACGCTATTCTCGGGAAGCGAGAGATCCTTTAGTATTGGGCATTACCGCCAGCCCAGGAAGTCAGAGCAATAAAATTGAGGAGATTTGTGCTAATCTAGGTATTGAAAAAATTCAGATTAGAACTGAGACGGATCCAGATGTAAGGCCTTTCGTTTTCCAAAGAGAGATCGAGTGGATCAAGGTCCAAGTGCCTGAAGGACTTCAACGAGTCAAGATGTCAATAGAAGCAGTATTAAAGGACAGAACGAACGACTTTAACCGCCTCGGCATAATTCCCACGAAAATAGAGGCCAAGACTTCAAAGAAAGAGCTTTTAGACCTTCAGGCGTTGCTTAGATCTAATGCTGCCCAACAGCCTAATGCAACGCTATTCAAAGGCGTCTCGGTTTTAGCCGAAATATTCAAACTGCACCATGCAATAGAATTAGCAGAGACACAAAGTGGCAATTCCTTAACCAAGTATTTACTCAGGCTTGAAAGTGAGGCTTCTTCTCGAAGCGGCTCTAAGGCTGCCCGAAGAATCATGGGAGACACCAGGATAAAAGAAGCTGCAGAATCTCTTAAAAACCTGGATATAGATCACCCAAAACTGGCTGTTACTCACAAAATAATCAAACAGCAACTTAACGAAAAACCTAACTCAAGGATCATGGTATTCACCAATTTTAGAGATACTGCTTCTGCTCTCCTGAAATTCCTGGAATCAGATCATGAAATTCGAGCATCTCGCTTTGTCGGCCAGTCGAACCGCCAAGACGATAAGGGGCTGAGCCAGAAGAAACAAGCAACTATATTAAAAAAATTCCGCAATGGGGAGTATAACGTTATTATTGCAACTTCCGTGGGTGAGGAGGGTATCGATGTTCCCTCTAACGATCTAGTATTGTTTTATGAACCAGTACCTTCTGAGATCCGGAGCATTCAACGAAAAGGGCGAACTGGTCGGGCTAGAGCGGGAAAAGTTGTCGTTTTGATGGCCCGAGGTACACGAGACGAAGCTTACTATTGGATCTCAGATAGGAAAGAAAAAACCATGCAGAAGCGAATCCGAGATCTGAGCGGTCAAGCCGAAACTATCCGTTACCCAATCGAACAATCTAAGACGGCTAGACAGATAGAGATCACGGAAATTGGACAAGCAGTGGAAGAAGAAAGAGATAAAGTTTTCGTGGATCTCAGGGAGCGAGAGATGGGGAAGCTGCTCGAAGCTGAGGGATTGGAGGTAACATTGAAAAGGCTCGAAGTTGCCGACTATATAATTAGCGACCGCATAGCGATCGAACGAAAGACTGCCCAAGATTTCGTTGATTCTATTATAGATCCAGATAGGAACCTTTTTGGTCAAATATCAGATTTAGCAAGAACTTATGAACGACCACTTCTGATTCTCGAAGGGCGTGACCTATTTACTCGGCAGGTCAATCCTAATTCCATTCGCGGTGCAATGGCCTCGATCGCCGTGGACTACAGCGTGCCAATAATTCCGACTGAAAACCAAGAAGATACAGTTCGGTTGATTGCGATATTAGCGGCTCGAGAGCACAAAGAAGGACGGATTCCAAAGATACATGGACATAAGACTGCTCGGACACTCAAAGAGCAACAAGAATATTTGATCTCGGCCATCCCGAGCGTAGGACCAACAGTTGCGCGGAATCTATTAAAATATTTTGAGACAATAGAAAATATTATGACGGCATCAAAAGATGAGCTAGAAAAGGTTGAGCTTGTAGGACCAAAAATAGCAGAAAGGATCCGAGAACTAGTAGGTGAGAGCTATAAAGGATAGATCGCATCGAAAAAATTATCGTTCTCAGCTCACTCTATTAAGAATTTAGGTTTTTCATTTGATATAACCTGCTTCAATATTCGAAATCCAGCAGTTCATAATTTTTTCATAATTATATCCAAATAACGAAACAACTATGGCAGGTCGGAAAATGAAACTGAATAATATGTTCAGCAGTTATTTGGAGCGACAGATATATCACATAGAAAGCTCGTTATAAAGATAGCTGCATAGCGTCGCCCAAGTTCAATTTGATGGGATGTGTTTGTAGCATGAGTCGGCTTTTAGGAACCGACCACAAAAGGTAAGTGAAATAATGGAAAAATATGGAAGCAGAGGCTTCGACCGAGGCCCAAGAGAAATGCACGATGCGACCTGTGCAGAGTGCGGAAAGCAGTGCCAAGTTCCTTTTAAACCAGACGGCTCTAGACCTGTGTATTGTCGTGATTGCTATCAAACGCGCAAGCCCCCAGCTAGGGCGCCCAGAAGGTATTGATTCAACCTTCCGTCATCGAAAATTTTTTTATTTTAGAGATCCCTCTAAAAACAGGTCCAGCATAGTACATTAGTTATCTAATATTAAAAAAAGTTGTAATTTTTTTGTTAATGAGCAATCAAATCTAGTTTCCACCTAGTTATCCAGATATCATTTCTGGCCAGTCCTCCTTGGCTAATACCTAAAAGTAGCCCATTTGTATAGGTTGAAGCTAAGTTAATTGAGGAGATCTTTGTTGATTCACTCTATGGAAAGGAGAGGCCTAAAAGCTGATAAAGGGAAAAGTTGCATAGAAATGCTCGATGCATAAATGCACGTCTGCCTTGATATCCATATTTGTAGCGGTTTTCGTGCTCATTTTAACAGCTCAATCTTCTAGCTTCAATGGCACGACCTATTATTTAGGTTATAATGAAGTTGACGTGGTCCAGCCTATTAATGCCAGCAAATTCGAGCTGGTCCTCTCCGATAAAACCGAAAATATAACCTTGATTGATTCAGCGGGACAATGGATTAAGATCAATAGTACCTACACCTTCTGGAGAGGAGAACATACTTATAGCCTGGATTTCGGCCAATACATTTTGGGAAGTCTTAGGTACACAATTCCACACCAGGGTCAGCAGTTTCTTTTAATTCAAAAACAAAGTGAACCTGTTCGAATTGTCCTCCCATACGGCTATACCACAGGAGACAGGCTGCTTGGAATAGCAAGACCCTCGTCCTACGATGCAGGAGTTGAAGAAAATAGAACTTCATTGACATGGCAAAATACATCGAAATATCAGATAATCGAAGTCAACTATTATGAAGATACTGCTCCAACAGCCATGAGAATAAGTCTAGTTATTTTGGCTATCTTGGCTCTTGGTTTGCTAATTGAATACTATTTGAGCATGAGACGGCTCAGATCTATTCGTGAAGAAAATGAGAAAAAGCTTTGAATTTTTCGGATAGGAAGAGAATCTATGAATAAAGCAATGACCATTTGTGATAGAGTCTATGCAGTAGGAGGACCAAGTCTTTCCGCTCCAGAGGACTGCTGCGTCTACCTCGTTGATGCGGGATTTGAGCTAGTTCTTATCGATTCAGGAGTGGGCTATGGAATGGCCATAATCGAGAAAAACATCAAATCATTAGGCTTCGAGCCAGCCCAAATATGGCATGCTGTTGCCACTCATTGCCATGTAGATCACATCGGCGGTATGGCATATCTCAAAGAAAATTATGGTTCCAAAATTATAGCTCACGAGTTAGATCGTGCCGGTATTGAAGGAGAAAATGATGACCTTACTGCAGCCTCCATGTATGGTTTAAATCTTAGGCATGTAAAAGTAGATTTGCCTCTAAGGGACGAAATAAATAAGCTGCATCTCGGCAACCTGGAATTTAGCTTTCTACATACACCTGGGCACACACCTGGAAGTTTATCTATCTTAATTGATACCAAAGACGGTAGGGTGCTTTTTGGCCAAGACATTCACGGACCGTTTTCACCTCAGTGGGGATCTAATCTGAACAATTGGAGATTGTCAATGGAAAAGCTGCTAGTTCTTAAAGCGGATATCCTTTGTGAGGGGCATGCTGGAGTCTATAGAGGCGAAGAGATCAGAAAATATATTGAAGCTTATCTGAAGAGATATAGCAATTAATATGGGGGCTTGTTTCTAAGTTGATTCAAACATTTAATCTTTACGAGACCTCAATAAAGAAATAAAGCCTAGCGATTCCAAAGTAACGAAGAAAATTTTTCTAAATCGTGCATTAGAGCAGTTTGAAAAAAAGCTCATTATTTAATTATAGTTCACCGAAATACATAAAATAATGCGTTGCTTAATATATCCATATGAAGGGGAATATCATCAGAGTAGAGCGGGCTGAGGAACTGGAGGATAGCTTAGCAGTAGAGAGTGATAACGATATCAAGATCAAGCTCATCTTTCTCAATGCCTTTGGCAACTGCAACATACCATA
>JALHSR010000103.1 GCA_022865315.1 Methanotrichaceae archaeon
ACCCAAGAAGGAACATCCGGGGGCATGATGAAGCGCTTCAATCCAAATCAGAAGATCACTGACTACTTTGGAGTCCATTCTGTCCTGGAGTCTTCCGCCAAAGTGGAGAAGTTGGGTGGCAAGGTTCTCGTGCCCAAGATGACCGTTGCCAGGATGGGATACTTCGCGTTATGTATGGACACAGAGAGCAATGTTTTTGGTCTCTGGGAGGATGATCCCCAAGCTAAATAATAAGGCAGCGGGGTCATACCTCGGCATTTCCAGAAAAGGCTCAGTCGGCTGATTATCATTGTGGGTACTTATGGTGCGATCCGGTTTTGCGCTCTTCGCCCCAAAGCTACGATCAGGCGGCGTAGCAGAGACTCTGGCAGATTAGCGAGGAACTTAGCAGATTGTCCCGATCGTTATCAGCCGCTATACACCATAAATTTGTCCAAGCATTTTTCCCAACCAGGGTACTATACTCTAAATCCCCAACTGTGGTATATGCGCCAAATAGCTCTCCTTCAGCTCCTTGTGATCGATGTGGTCCTAGATATCGATGGCTTCCTTTTGGACATCGTGAGGAATTCGCTGAGAAAAGATCGGATGCATTAAAGTCTGTAATATCTAGGCGGATTACCTTGGAACTCTGAACTTTTGGCCATCCTGGTGGCAGAGTATTTGCACTATGTTGCGCCCTTGCATTAGGCAACTGGGAACCCCGCCGCCTGGTTGAGCCCATTGTCCGATCATATAAAATCCATTCAAACCTGGGAGCGATCGACTCAGGGTTTTCATCATCTGCTTGGTAGTAGGCATCCAGCCCATCATTGCACCTTTCCAGTTCCCTGTATAGCGGAAGGTCGTGCAGGGCGTGGCTACATCCATCATCTCTACCTGAGTAACAAAGCCCGTGAAAACCTCATCTAGCCTCTGGAGCATCTCACCTGCCAATCTCTCCTTCTCAATTCTGTACTTCGCTATGTCATTTCGTAGCTCTTTCCAGAATTCGAAATCTCCGCCGCACATAGCTTGAATCAAGCACTTACCTTTAGGCGCAAATTTTTCTCCATAATTGAGCAGTCGATATGACATAACACCGGTCTCTTTGCCTTCACAGATCATCGGTCGCTTTAGAAAGATGATGCCAAAAGGTGGCTGGCCAGCGAAGTCCCCGGCTACTCCGAAGCTCGCAGTAACGTATGAGGGGCTTACCATCCATGTCGCATACCGTTTTTCGATCTCTTTGTCTACAAATCGGCCACCCAACATCTCAAAAATAGTGCTGCGGCCATCTGCTGCGGAAATCACAATATCAGCCGCCATCTTTGTTCCATCAGACAGTATTACGCCAATTGCCTGCCCATCCTGCACAAGTATTTCTTTTACTCGTTTCCTATACTCGATCGTGCCGCCCAAAGACTCGTATTTATTGACCAGGCCATTCACCAGGCCTTCGCACCCATCTGCCAACAGGCCGAGCTGTTTATTGGTGGCCAGAGCCAGTATCATTAGCACAAACCACAGAGGGCTGGATTCTAGGAAAAGATTCTGAAGCACGTCTCTGAAAAGGGGATCTTTGGCCGAAGCCGCGTATTTGTTTATGGGCTCGGCGTACTCACCGCTGAAGTACTTCATATCGTGGCGCAGTTCCCATAGCGTCTTGGCCTTTTCGATCAGGCTTTGAAGTTCCGGAGGATCCGTTAGTCCAAGCTTAAACATGATATTGGAATGCTGCATTTCCCTGACCTTGCTAGTCAAGTCTTCGATCAATTTGCCATCTTGAAGGAACTGGGTGAAGAGGTTCATCTCCAGATTTTCCAGATCGCCACTTATATCCAATACCATTCCACTTGCCTGATCATGAAAACGCAGGTAAGTGTTGAGGTCCAGGAACTTTTTCCCATCTGTTATCCCGAGCTCTTCATATAGTTCGTAAATCGGGTTGCCTGGCGTGTGACCCATGAGGAAGTGCACGCCACCATCTATGTTGTAATCTCCCCGCCTCCACCAGGCAGCCAATCCTCCTGCTCTATTGTGCTGCTCTAATATGGTTGATGAATAGCCATTGGCTTGGGCATAAATACCAGCGGAGAGACCGGAGAATCCTGAGCCTATAATAATCATCGATTTAGTATCCATATGTATCATATCTCACAATCCATTTAGTTTGAGTGTGTCCTATTGTTCGGCCACGAGAGATCGCTTTATTTGGCCAAGCTAAATGTATGATCAGAATATATGAAAGATCTTGATTAATGGTGTTATCTTTTCGTCACGATTGGTATGGACTCTCCACATGTTGGGCATCTCTTGTCTTTAAGCCGGAAAGCAACTATCCTATGATTCAACCTTTCAATCAGAACTTCTCCGCATGACGGGCAATAAGTATTTTCGAAGTCATGGCCAGGAACATTCCCGATATAAGGAAACTTTATGCCTCCTTCTTTCGCAGTCGAGCAAGCCTTCTCCAACACCTCGACATCCGTTGCAGGTGAAGAGAATTGATGTGCTGGAAAATATCGAGTGAAGTGAAGGGGGATGCTTGGATCTATTTCTCTGCATCTCTGGATGACTTCATCTATGCAATCAGTGGTATCATTCAGGCCGTTTATGATGAGGTTTACAACTTCAACATGCATTCCTAGACGCTTCGCTTCTCTTATATTCCTCCAGACCACCTCTGAGTCGGCTGAACAATAGTTCTTGTATACTTCATCGTTCTCCTTCACATCAATCTTGATAGCATCCAGCCTGTTATCTTTCAGCATTCTAAGTGCTTCAAGCGTCATATAGCCATTTGATACAAAGCAGTTGCATAAGCCATGCTCTCTTGAGAGTGGGAAAAGATCAAGGCAATATTCGAACAGCAAGGTTGGCTCGTTAAAACTGATGCAAATGCCTTCGTCCCCAGCGGAACCTGCCCTTTTCACGATGTCTTCTGGGGCAATGAAGTTACCAAAATTTGGAGCTGGCGGCCTATTTGAAAGGTGAAAGTTTTGGCACCAAGGACATGGAAAGTTGCAGCTCCAGGTTGAGAGGGTAAGTGCACTTGATCCCGGATAGAAGTGGAAGAACGGTTTGATCTCTATTGGTCTGCTATTGATGGCACTAATATCGCCATAGACAATTGTATAAAGTTTGTTGCTATAATTTATCCTTGTTTTACAGAATCCATTTCTATTGGCAGCAATGTGGCAACGGCGTTCGCATAGGTTGCAGACAACTATGTCCTCTTTTTTCTCATATAATAGACCTTCACGGACTGTTGGCTGCTGGAGCAATCCGCTTTCAGAACTCATTGGATAGCATCCTGTTTATGATTCAAATCCCCAGCTGCGGAATATGCGCCAGATAGCTCTCCTTCAACTCTTTCTTATCAATATGATTGTATATATCGATAGCATCTCGTCTTACATCCCCACGTAGCTCTTTTACGAAATCTCTCGGCATGCCTGCGCGGATGAGGTAAGTGGTAAACCAATGTCTGCAACAATGAGGAGTAAAGCGATCTTCGAGGCACTTTGAGTTGGAATTATGCAGACCCACTCGAGCGGCATGCCTTTTAACAACATTATCTACTTGCTTCGGACTGATTCTGCCCTTTAACCTGCCTGTAAATAGCGCCACATCGTCCTTTTTTCGCGCTTCTCTA
>JALHSR010000104.1 GCA_022865315.1 Methanotrichaceae archaeon
CGGGAGATACTTGGAGCCAGAATAGCCGATGGAGAAGATGAGCTATTTTGGTCAGGTCTATTCGAAGAACTGAAAGAACGAGGTCTATCGGGAGTCAAGCTCATTGTGTCAGATGGTCATAAAGGTATACAGAATGCGATAGAGGCTTCTTTCTTAGGTGCATCTTGGCAAATATCACTGACTAAAGTCAGTGAGAGTTTCGACGGAGTCGAAACATGTGTCATGTTCACTTCATGCGAGCTGTATTGAGGAATGTAGCGAAGAAGTACCAAAAAGAGATAGCAGACAAACTCCATGAAGCTCTTGAGGACCAGCAAAAGATGCAGGATTTTTCCCTAGAATTGGAGAGCAGAGGTTATTCTAAAGCTGCTGACACCATTGAACGTTTCAAACTGGATCTATCCAATCACAGGGCCTTTCCCAGGGATCACTGGAAGAAGATCAGGACTACCAATGGATTGGAAAGGATCAATAAAGAACTGAAACGACGGACAAGAGTGGTGGGAGCATTTCCGAATGATGAGTCTTTCATGAGACTAGCTGTTTCTATCCTGATGGATATCAATGAAGAGTGGCTGACAGGTAGAAAGTATTTAACTATGGATGTGAAGTAGCTATGCAGGATATAGGGCAAGCAAATTACAGAAATTCTGGCACACTACCTTTAATAATTTTTGAAGGCAAAATAGAATCGGACTCCCAGATTAGCTCTTACAGCGATAAAATGAGCAATTTTAGTCCGGGAATGAACATTAAATGAGCATGCATCTTACATTTCTCAATGCTCTCATGATATTAATTCGTCATGTAAATCTCCTGAAAAACAATAAACAGCAATATACAAATTAAAGATTGTGATGTTAAATGATGCAATTAGAGAGAGAAATGAATAAAAGCAACAATTTAGATGATAGATGATTGCTCAATTTGCAATGAAACAACCGTAATCATGCGTTCTTCCTCTTATAAGAAAAAAGATTGGACCTATCCCTTAAAACTTTAATAATTATTTTAACTAATGATGTAAAAAGATAAATTGTGCGAGCGCCTGACACATAAATCAACAGCCATTCCCGCGAATGTAACCTAAAGGTTTGGATTCCTATCAGGCAAATACGATGATGTAAGATAGTATATCATTATCGATGCCAAAAGATAACTTGATCTATACCTGATCAAATCTAGAAATGTTCTTGGAAACGCATCTGGTTGCGGGGATGGCTAAACAAAATCGAAGATAACAAAGTAAGCCATTAGAATAAAACGTCCGAAAGCATAAAATTGATTCTACAGTATATGCGTTTAGATAGGAAGGTAAAAGATTACGTCATCACCTGGGGTACAGTTTACACGCAATCCACGTTTTTTCAGTTGACAACTTACCTCGTCAAGTAGCAACTCCAAAAGATCGTTATGCAAATCTAACGATAGCCCTTTCCACGCTTCAAATCCTCCAGTTATCATATTCTCTCCAATAACTCCACCTCAGGTAATTGCACGTCTAATGATCAGTTTCGTCCAAGCGGATGCAAGCTTGCAATGCAGCTGATTCTACTATGCGAAAATAGTCCTCAGAATCCCAAACACATGCTGCCGTTTTTTGTCGCTCATAGGATATCATATATAGCTTATGCCTACCCAAATGGATTTCTCCCGGAGCAAGACCATCGCATAGATTGTTCGTCGCTTGCTCCATCGCCGAGATGAACTCTTCCAGCATATTTAATGCAATATTTGCGGCTAAAATCAGCCTATCTCTTGATGTCATATAACCTCTGTTGACAGCAGCAAAGAGGCTAATTTGATTCCAAATTTAGATAAGCATTACGAAAATCAGGCTTATTTTTGATAGTAGAGCTAAACAAATAAGAGAACTACAATCTTTCTCTGGCGCATGATCAGAGCTGGGCGTTCTGAACGATCAACCTTAAAGTCAAATTATTATATTTTTATCAAGTGCAGAGTATTTAAAAAGAGAGCTTTTCCGATTCTTCTTTTTGCAGCTTATTTCATAAAAATCCTTCAATAAAGTGCTTTATCCATAGATCCGCTTAGTGAGATTCGGGATCTTTTGGTAACCACCTAATAGAACTCCGGTAAGCAATATGCAAATGTTTTGGATTCTAGCAGAGAATAGCTTCCTATGGGCGAATTCGTCCATTTTAAAGAAATAGTAAATGATCCCGGAGCCTTGAACGTTTTGAAGTCTGCCCCAAAAAAAGTAACCTCTGCAAAAGGTGCCTTCATTAATGCATCTATACAGGATGCGATTCGATGCGAGTTCATTTGACAGATTCTCCTACTATCTCCACTATCTTCCCGCTAGCAAGTTAAAAGTGCCTATATCGAATTCCATTTTCAAAAAATCGGCCGTGCCATTGAAAAACAGCTTTCATTAGTTGACTAAAAGTATCTTGAAATTAAATGAAGAAAACAAATTGCGATATTGCGGCAAAATGAATAATCGAAGTAATTGAGAGGAATATATTTTTTATCATAGAATAGCTTCCCCTAGCTTATTCTTCCGATATTTCAGGTATAATCCCATAACCACTATTAGTGTTGTAAATGATATCACATTTGCGACGATGAGTATTCGGTCTTGAATATGAATTCCATAGAGCAACCAAAGAAAAATGCCGATAGTGAACTGAAAGAGCATAGTAAAACTTACGTCTCCAACGGATTCTGTCCGATAAATTTTAAAAATCTGAGGCACGAAACCGAACATCGTCAATAGGGCGGCCACGCTTCCAACCAACTCCCAGTTCATCGATACCATAGCTTAAAGAGTAAGTATATGAGCTGATCTATTTCAGTCGAGGAGCACTAATCCAAAGACCTCTACGCTTTCTGAGTAGTCTTTTAATACTTTCAATCCGTAACCAGCATTCCTTAAAGTCTGAAAAACGTCGACCCCGGCGGCCTCAAGAGACGGCCTCATGACATCTTTATGCCTACAGCTTATTGCATCATTAATTGAAAGGCTTTCGCCCTTTTGCAGCTTTTCTTCCGCTATGCAAACTTGGCAAAGATGACATGGTGAGGAAGCCATTGCAAAAGCTTTATAATATCCACCGAGAAAGGACTTTCGTTCTAGCTCGTAGACAATTTTTTGCAGGTCTTTCTTGCGCTCATGCACGCGGGCACTTGCAATATCGGGAGTTGAACCTATGATTCCAGGAATCTGAACTCGGACCAATATTGCATGAGTGTACTCCTTTAGTACTCGACGCATTTCATCTGGTGTTGGCGCGAAGGGTGGACAACAAAAATGTTTGCCATGAGCTCGACACCCAAACCGACATTTGAGCCTAACCCAGTCTGATACTACGATTATTTCAGAAGAGATAAGCTTAATGTCCTCATGAATTTGTTTTAGATCTATGAAAAGCTCATTAAGCTCATTTCCGACCATAATTTCCTCTGGAATTTTTAATTGGATCACATATGAATAAAAAATTAATAAAGCGATTATACTCCCGGAAGAGCTTGTTCATAGGCTAATGTAGGTGCATTCTTGCGTACACCATAAGTGGTTTCGTACGCTGAAATCGGCCAATCATAAATTCTGCCGATATTACCCGATTCCACGTCGCCCAATACTATATTCGTCTGGTTAAAGCTAGCATCGAGTGCATGGACAGGTTTTCGAGCGATAGTTCCAGGTGTATAACTTCCATAAGCAGATAAGGGCATCATCCAGAACCTCTCGATGGCTGTCTGGTTTCCTGCAAAAATCTTAGCAATTCCCTGATTGAAATTATTTACTTGCTCGTTATACATTTGAGCTTGGCTAGAATCATATTGTGATGCTCCAAAGAGCCGGCCCATGCGTAAACCGGCTTCAAGACCATCCATGACTCCTTTCTGATAATCCGCCATTTCACCAAGCGCTGGCATTACGATCACTAATAGAATAAATATTGTTGCCAATGATTTTGGGATGTTCATAATAATTCTCCTTCGATTCATGTGAAAAGAAAGGCCATTAAGCCCAGGGATTATTCGTTCCAAATACCGGAGGAAGACGTGGATAATAATCTGAGTTTATTCCTGAATTGTCGCCCGAATAAGAATTTGATCCAAAAAATGGCGGACGATTGTAATACACTGGCGATCCGGAATAGGGATCTTTATAGACTTCTCCCAACCAATTGCCTGTCCTGTTGCCCAAGTCGGCCACGTTGGTGATATTAATATCCGGTATGGGCATAAGCATTCCATTGATTGCCATCTTACCTTTAGGAGTACCTCCCCACCCCCATAGACCAATTTCCTTCTCCTCCGCGAGTTTGGGATTCTCAATAAGAAAATCATCGAGCCAGTTTCGTGCAAAATCACCGCTTACGCTCTGAAATCCGTCGTCTTGACCGCTGCTAATCGGCGTGAAGTTCAAAGAAACCAATGCAATGACCACTATCTGCGCCATTCTCATAATCTTCCCACAGCCCTTGGTTATTCATCCATAGCGATAAAAATCTTTCGTCTTTATCTCACTCGATCTTCCTGGCAGCTACCTCAATAGCCCTTATGACGCTGTCCTTCGGTATAATTGTAGCCACGGGAATAGAAAGTATCTTCTCAACCGTGGGACTAACAATTGGGGCACAAACCAGGGCTGATGCACCGTCTCGCTCTGCCCGTATTGCAGCAATTATAGCTTCTTCGATATTTGTCGCAGAATATTCCCTTAAGGTCAGCATCTTATCCCCTATCTTCATCTTCTTTTCACTTATCTTATCGAGAACTGGGCGGGCGGCTATTATGGCTATGAAGTTTCCATCGGAACCCTCAAGATGTCGGATGGTTCTTACTATCTGTCTGAGCGTCGTTATATTAGGTTCTCTGTGGCCTGATAAAATCTTGTACAGTGTACTCTGAGGAATGCCAGAGAACTTGCTGAACTCTCTTGCGCTCAGTCCAAGCTCGGAGAAACTATCTTTTAAAACTGCTATTAAATTCTCATCCGATTGGAAGGCAGCCCGGATTACCCTGTCAGCAAATGGCATGTTATTCTGTTGAGAGAGACTTAATATTTCTCCTTTTGGGAGATACGAATACAATTGGAGAAGACATGAAAATTTGATGGATCCAAGAACTGCATAAATTTCAGACGAGCTGCTTGTGAATCCGATAATTTGCGTTAGCAGCCAATAGCCAACTCATATACAATATGTATGTCAGAACGAAAAAGATCTCAGCAATGTTGAAATGGTGATCTCAACAATCATAAAGATATGACTCTCGCTCTAGTCATGGAGTACTTCGATCGACTGGCCAATTATCACTGGAGCTGTAGCGTTAAGTATTTTCTAAATTTATTTATTATAACTTTATTCATTAATTCAGGCTTAATGGCTACTACATGTTTACCTTAGTTATAGCCTTTTCCAGAAAACGATTTTGATAACCTATGTTTGAATGGATATAATGTCTTTTTCTTTCGTTAATTAAACTTAAAGGTCAATTAAATTTAGGGGCTAAGTCTATTTGAGATTTAACACTTAATTATGAATATTTAAGGCTTAGAAGAGTAAAATATTAGTCCAATGCATTTAATAGACTAAAGATTTTATAATATGTCACTTAAAAGAATAAAACCAATAGCTGCCTAACAAAAATGCAGATAATTTTTAGGAAATTGAATTTTTCGAGTAAATACGTTAATAATAGCCATTTAATAGGCTTAAAAGAACCTATAATTAACTTTTAGCCAAAACGGATACTCCCCCTTTATTTTCTCTTATATTAATATTTGAAATCAATGAATTTCTCAAAACTAAAGAACAAAGTGGCACTTATCAAATTTGATTTTTGGAGAGGGGTACTTAGTTATAATCAAAAAATATTATCACCCGAAATTGAGGATTAAATTAGCATTATAGGATACCTGCTATTCTTTGGTATGAAGGGCCTATCTATGTTTTATTTTGTTACATTACGAGTTCTGAAACAAATTTTGAACTAATTTTATCTGTAAGGCTCAATCACGGATGAAGGGTTATAAATTCAAATTACACTATAGAGGACTTCGAATAACCGAGCTATCGCCAGTTATATATACTATAAATACTATTATATATCATGAATAGTTTTATGAGCTTTGGCATCCAGCTGGCTTGCCGTCGATTAGATGAACTTGGCGATCCCCTTTCGGGATTAAAA
>JALHSR010000105.1 GCA_022865315.1 Methanotrichaceae archaeon
GAATGAGTTCATTAGACCTATCCAGCTTTATCTTCAAAGTACGGTACATGTTATTAGGCAATTATATAATACCTTTAACTGATTTATAGTTTTTAGTTGCTAGGGCAAAGGGCTTCGCTCTCATCCCTACCCTGAAGAAAGGGGTCTTCTCGCTCCGCCCTTCGCAATCCCGAAAGATAAAAAAAATTTTAATTCTGAATCTATCGATCCAGAATCAATATACGTCGATGGTTATATAGTTGCTGGGTTTGTCCGATACTGTGAATATGGTTATGTGCCTGCCGGGCGTATCTGCGTAGAACCAGATGTATCTGTATCCAGGAGCGGTGAAACCGTAATTGTACCATCTCGTGCTGCCATCGGGATAAAGCTCATAGACTTTTAGAGTTCCGGTATACGGGACGTACATCAGATCTTGCAGCCAACCACCAAGTGGACACTTGGCATACGCACCCCATCCCATCATAGTATTTACCCAAAGCATTGGCTGATTGCCCGGGAACATAGTATAGAATGAGTTCCAAGGAACATAACTGCCCATGTAATATACTGCTTGGGGTGGTTGTGCCTGGATGTTATATGGTAGCAAGACGTTCTGTTGAGCCGACGGTGGAGCGGTTGTGGTATACATCGCCATTACCGCACCGCCTGAATCAGGCGTTCCAGGATATGCGGGTGATATGCCTCCAGACGGAGCACCAGTCGGACCACCGGGCATTACCATCTGGTATGCAGTTGACATTCCTGTGCCGGTGCCAGGCATAGTCGTCGGACCGCCGGGCGATACCATCTGGTATGCAGTTGACATTCCTATGCCGGTGTCAGCCGAACCGCCGGGGTAATACATTGCCAATTGTTGTTGATCGGCTGAACCTAGTTGTCCAGTATCAGCCCCAGGATAGGCTGCAAACGTTCCTTCGTCGCTTCCTCCGTCCGTTGCATAAGCCAATCCAGCTAATGCAATACTTAGCCATAATATTAGTATAGCTAGTTTGAATTTCATTGACATTCCTCCATTATTTTTTATCTATATTGAGAGACTTGTAACCATTTAAAATTGCCGACCTCAAGAGAAATTTCGGCGATTTTGTCACTTGAATTTTGGGCGATTCGATTCTCATTGAACAAAGGAAGCTCGACAAAAGCACTCAAAGAAACTTTTGAGACCATAATACTTCACTGAGAATGGCACTATTTAGTTTGGCTGCAATAGTCAAAGGATGTAATAGGGTGAGACCACTGCAGCCAAATAAAGCTGTAATGTTACCAACTAAATAACCTTTGATCCGAAAGGAGATGATCCTCATGAGTATTCTATCTTTCATCGAACCGACGATTTCTTCCGATAACGAAAATTGGAGATGGTAATTCTGATGCTCAATACTTGATCGCGATTCTTTCGTCTCGATGCGTTAATCCAAAAAATATGGCTGCGGACGAATTTCACGATCTCGATGGGGTTTATTCTATATGATAGCGTGCGACCGTATTGGACAAAGTAGGATACCTTCTGCATCTTCGTGAAGGCTGGATAAGACCAATTAAAAATTTTTAAAGATAATAAAATAAAATTAAAAAAAAAACTAATTACAATAATTGAGCAGTTATAAGATCGCTCCTAATATCAGCTCGACCAAGGAGGATCTACCGCCTGGCCCGGAATGGGTTGAAGAAGATATTTGGGATATTATGGGCTTTAATACTGCGGTTTTCCTCTCTGGCACAAAGTTCTTCATCGATCCTCCTGCTGTCCCAAAGATCAAGGGTAAGTCTCGATCTCTAATAAAGAAGGCGTTTACATTAGAGAGGCTATTAGGTGCATTATTTTCGAGTTTACTCTTAATCGCTATAAGTGGAACGATAGTGAGATCGGCTTAGAGAGAAGACGAATTTCGGATTTCTGAACTACGACTGAAGCAAAGAAATTTATCTGCCAAGGGCTGTGACATTTTTTAGGGATTATTCTCTAAACTATCTTCGTCTTTATAAACATACTTCAATTTTTTTACGATTACTGTCTTGGCGTTCTCGATTAGCGTGATGCTCTGCGCTCTGTGTCGTCCTGTTTTCACTATCACCCCTCGGGCCATCCACTTTCCGGGCCTCAGCATAGATCCTCGAGCCATGTAAAGTATCGCCTGTCTCATGGCAGTCCACTATGCTTCCACCAGCCTACCTTCGTTCCGCAGTTCCTCCGTTGCTTTCATCACGCGGTCAAAATCAAGCACAAGATCCCCCGCAACCTCATCTGGGTAGGCTTCTTCTCGGCTCTTATAATAGCCAAGGATCTCTTTTTTCGCTGTCTCGTAGTCGACATCCCTGCATCTGACGACCTTAATTTCAGATAGCCGGTGCCTGATAGCATCTCTCACAAAGTCAGACTCGTTAAGGTACACGCCCGCCTCGATCAGCTCCCGGATCTGCCTGGCTTCAGCAGGTGCGATCTTTGCGCCTATTGACACCGAGGTAGACTGAACCGGTTCTTTATTCGATGCGCTCACATATTCACTATAGTGAACCATGGTTAAAAAAAGTATCGTTAAAGCTCGCTATTGAAAAGTTTGTCATGCCAGCTCGGTTTCAGTTAAAAGTATTAGGTGAGCAGGCATTTTTAAACCAAAGGAGGAAGAAGTGGGATCTGGCCTATGTAATGACTACCCGCCCACCATATTAATGGTACATTTTGATGAGTTCTATGCGTTTCGAATGCGATCAAATAAAAGAAGCCTTATAAGATTACTCGTTTTGTTCTCAAGATTCTGCAAAAGCCATGTATGGTCAAGTTGGAGGAGCTGACTTCTTAATGCACAGATGGGATCCCGAAAAGTATGCGAAAAGCTCGTCATCCCAGAAAGATTGGGCAAAAGAGCTTCTATCCAAAATCCCAATTCGAGGAAATGAGAAGATATTTGATATCGGGTGCGGTGATGGGAAGATCACCGCCCAAATCGCATCTCTTGTACCTGAAGGTTCGGTTGTAGGTATCGATAATTCTCCAGATATGGTGAAATTCGCTCAAGATAAGCATCCACCATCGACCTGGCCGAACCTCTCCTTCCAGTATGGTGACGCGACTGACTTGAGATGCGAAAATGAGTTCGATCTAATCGTATCTTTTGCCTGCCTCCACTGGATACTTGATCATCAACCTGTTCTCGAAGGTATCAGACGGTGCCTCAAACCAGGAGGAAAGGCGGTGCTTCAGTTTGGCGGAAAAGGTAATGCAGCCGAGATCCTTGAAATCGCAAAAAGGGTGATCCAGGAAGAAAGATGGTCTAAGTACTTTGAAGGTTTGACATTTCCTTACGGATTCTTTGGTCCCGAGAAATACCAACTGTGGCTTGACCAATCCGCCCTGAAGACAATAAGATTAGAACTGGTTCGAAAAGATATGGCCCAGCCTGATCAGGAAGGACTTGAATCGTGGATTGCGACCACATGGTTGCCATATACCGAACGGGTACCAAACGATCTCCGCCAGGAGTTTATCCGGGAGATCGCCGGAAGCTATATCAGACTTCATCCTCCGGACAACGATGGTAAACTGCATTTGAATATGGTGAGACTCGAGGTAGAGGCCGAAAAAGTGAAATAAAATCCAGACCGGGTCCTGATCTTGTAGCCAAATTGCGGCCTAAAGATCGATATCCGCCCAGAGACAGTGGTGGTCCGAAGCCTGGAAACGATCTTTTGTTTTTTCAGTGATATTCTCGAAAGACATCCATTTAGTTGGAGCATAAAATCCTCGACGTTCTACATCGACAGAGACAACTGCTGAAGCTAACGACGGCGAAAGCAACAGATAATCCAGTTTCTCATTGGCATTAGCATGCCTGTATGTACCCGGATAACCCTTATACGCATCCAACGACATAGCATCCTTGAGACCGGTACTCTTTGACTAAGGCATCCAGAGATCCACCGGCTGGATGATCGTTCAAGTCGCCAACCACCACAACGAGCTCACGACTAGCTTTGAGTCCCTGATAAATCTTTTTGACCTGATTCGACTGAACTTTTCGACGTTTCCCGGTTACGTCGCTGCCTTTGCTAGCAAAATGGTTGGGCAGTACCACCAATTCCGATCCGTTTCCAAGTTCGATATAATACTCCGGGCAATCACGGCTGAATATGGTCTTCCCGTTTGAGCTATCATCGATATGAGATCGCATTCGAACAATAGACATGCGACTCAGTAGGCCCACATCGATGCCGCGGTTGTCGTTACCATCGATAACCATGTTATAGCCATAACTTTCGTAACCTTTCTCCTGCAACATTGGAACTAGGACCTGGTCATAGAAATGTTGCAGAGTCGGTCGATTCTCGATCTCGACAAGCACCAATATGTCGGAGTTGACTTCCGCAATGACCCTGGCGGTATTCTTAATTGCCTGGTCATCTATGGCTTCTTTCCTGAGCTCGATCCATCCCACTCAGTCCGAACGCCCGTTTGCCACTATTTCAGGCGGTTTGTCTTTATGAATCCGGACTAGCTGGCCTTTGGACTTTCTCAGCCAGAAATACCGATACTCATCATCCGGCCGGTTAACAAGAAGACCATAGGTTTTGAGTAGCTCTAAGATGTCCTGCTTATCGGCTTCTGTATATACTTCCTTGTTCAGCAGCGTGTTTAACTTGTTGTAAGCATCGAGAATTGGCTGTCCTTTTGACCACTTGGGAAAGTTCATAGCCACAGGACGGTCGAAAAGGTTTTCGACATTGAATGTTGCCAGACGAATACGCATAAAGATTCCTCAAGTCAGTTGCATTCGAGTGACATCCTCCCAAACCCCTAAAGGGGTCGGGCTTCCTGCTTCACGGATTCAACTTGCCTTGAACGTATGCTCAAGGTAGAGGTCAAATCTCCACAGGCTCCGCCTCTCTGTCCGAGAGTGAGTATATTTAATGATGCGTTAAGATCTCTGCAAAGGGTCAAGCCACATCTACATAAATGAACCCTATCTTTCAGTGATTTAGGTATTAGCTGACCACAAGCAGAACCTTTCTTTAGTCGTATCTCTTGGATCTACTAATACCACGTTTTTGCCAGCACTCTCAGCCTTGCTTAACGTGTATTGTATTAGCTCATTCCAAGAATGGTCTAAGATATGTTTAGCTAGATGTTTGTTTTGAACCACCCCATTAATATTGAGATTCTCGAATACTATTAACTCGGCCTGATCTACAAGTTTTCTGGATGCTTGATGAAGTGATTCATCTCGAAGGTTCTTGATACGTTCATGCATCTTAGCAACCTTGACCTTAGCTTTCTGGCGATTGTTAGAACCCTTGACTTTCCTGCTTAATGCTTTTTGAGCCAACCTAAGCCTTTTCTGAGCCTTGATATAGTGCTTTGGGTAATTGAAATACTGACCTTCCGACGTCACGGCTAGATGGGTTAAACCAAGATCAACCCCTAAAGACTTCAGAGGCTCTACTTTAGGAGGATCTTCTTTTTCAACCGAGAATTGAGCGAACCATTTCCCGCTAGAATGTCGCTTGATCGTGCATGTCTTGATTTGACCTTCAATCTCTCGATGTCTGAAGATCCGAATAGATCCTATCTTCGCCAGGATCAGTTTAGACCCCTTTAACTCGAACCCTGATTGAGGATAGGTGAAAGATAGATATCGTTTTTTGAACCGAGGATGGCCTTTCTTTTTGGCATGCTGTCGGACTCTTCTAAAGAAGTTATCGAACGCTTTCTTGAGCCGCCTTAAGACCTCCTGCAAGACTTGAGAAAAGACTAACTTAAAAGAGGGGTCTATCTTCTTTTTTTCAGTTAAGAGGGCAGCTTGATCCTCGTAAGACCTGTTTATACCTTCTATCTCGTAAGCATTTTTCCTATCAGCTAAAGCTAAATTCCATAGCCGCCTACAAAATTCAAGAGTATCATCTAAGATCACGTCCTGCGTTCTTGTCGGATAGATTCTGAATTTGTAGGCTGATCTCATTTCGATCTAAATTTATATATAGTGGTTAGCGCTATTTAAGACTTATGTTCACTACTTTACAAGTCGCTAAAGAGACAAGGGACAAACTCAAAGCGATAGGCAGGAAAGGGGAATCTTATGATACGATCATCAATAGACTCATCGATCTTGAGCGGGGTTCGATTCATCCCCGCCCCTAAAGGGCGAGAGGGGTCTTCTCTACCCCTGTACCCCGCGCATATAATTGGGAAACTATTAGAGAGAATGGTATAAAAAAAAATTTGTAAGAAGAATAAGATGCAACACTTGTTGCAGGCTCATGTTACACGGTCAAGGCTGACGTTCATAGCTTAATTGTACTAGGCCGCTGGGGTATTTTCTGAAGTCCACAAGTTCTAAATTTTCTTGAACTTGAACTTCGTTGAACAACCTGATACCGTGACTACTCCCGTCAATAAATTGGCAGGCATCTAGGCTTTCGCCCGAGATTGTAATCCCAATCTCAGAATGTTCTTAGCGGCGTTAAGATCTCTGTCTATTGATAGATTGCAGAAAGGACAATTATGCATCCTTTCCGAGAGATCTTTCTTAACTATCAATCCACATCTAGAACACATTTGAGATGTGCCATTGGGATCTACTAGTACCACTCTTCGACCAGCGCTCTCAGCCTTGTACGAAACGTATTGTACCAACTTACCCCATGCACAATCCATGATGCTCTTTGCTAGGCAGTGGTTTTGAACCATGCCATTAATATTTAGATCTTCGAAACAAATTGTGCCATACAAATTAACTAGATTCCGACTAACCTTTTGGACAAAATCGTATCTCCTGTTAGCTATTCGCTCATAGACACGAGAGACAACTTTCTTGGCCTTCGTTCTGAGAGACGTTCCTTTGACTTGCTTTGACA
>JALHSR010000106.1 GCA_022865315.1 Methanotrichaceae archaeon
TTACCGAGAAGGTAGTTCGTCACTCGAAAGTGCCAGTAATGACAGTCTACTGAGGTTTTTGGAGAAGAATGAAGGAGCTGCTTACGACTTGATCGAATTGAAATAGTTCTATGACGTATCTTCTAAATGGATTAATAATTTCATTGAACAAAATCATAACGATCCGCTTGTTCATATGCTTACTCGTAAATTCGTGCGTATTTCCCTTGAGTAATTCTTAATTACCATTATGCATGTCGATTTCTTTATATAGCCGGATTTTATTTTACTGGCAGTTGGGTGCTAATAAATTCGGCTTTCAATATGAGCCTCTTCTTATCCGTTAATCTTTTCTGAGTCTAGCTTTTGGCATATAAGAAATGCATCACATAAGTGCCATTCAGTAACACTTTTTCTCAAGATGTTTCCGACCAAGTTTCAATCCTTACCTAATTATATTTTTAGAATATAAATCTGTTTGATAGATGCAATTTTTTTCAAAGTTTTCATATATATGATAAGTGAATAAAGACATTTGTTCAGCTGATGGGCTAAGGACGAAACCGATAGCCTTTTAAGGTAACACTTGCTACCCAAGCGTGTTTTGAGTATTGATATTAAGGTGGTTTTGGAATGATCACTAAGATTTTGACATTAATTGCTCTGATGGTAGCTACGCTATCCACAGCGTTGGCTGCCAATCCGGTTGATTCGACCGCAGCACCTGTCCAGGAACATGTGAATATTTCGCAGCAAGAAATCCAAAAGAAAGCAATCGAGCATATAGCGCAAGGGAATCTCACAAAAGAGCATATCGGACAGGATATAAATGCCACCAAAAATGAGCTCAAAGAACAGGCTATAGAACACCTAAATGAGAACTTAAATATTACACCAGAACAGCTTCAGCAAAAAGCAAAAGAGGAGCTGCAGCGTCAAGCAACACAGAGAGTCCAACAACCTGGATTTGAGGCGATCCTTGCTTTGGGAGGAATCTTGGGAATCACTTTCTTTCTAAGAAGAAGGAATTAACAATTTAATGCGATCTCATTAAAACCATAAATCAGGGTAGAGAGGATTGCACTGTGGTAATTAAGAAAGATAGCGCTGGCAAGAGGAAGGCTTCGGTAGCATTGCTATCTGTAGCCTCAAATTCTGCTCTAGTGATGCTTAAGCTTGGCGTTGGAATGATGATTGGATCAGTTTCCGTGATTTCTGAGGCGATTCGCTCAGGCGTGGATTTGATTGCGGCTGTTATAGCATTTCTTGCTGTCAGGAACTCTGGAAAACCGGCTGATTTGGAGCATCCTTTTTGGCATGGAACGGTCGAAAATGTATCGGGCATCATAGCACCGATATTGCCGCTCGATAGGCGAATAATTTATCGTGGACATTACTTATACAATGAGTTTAGATGGGGCACTAAGTTCTATCATTGAATGTACTAAAGTACAAAATAATACGCTAAAGTGATGCGACAGGCAAGGTTATGTTATCATTCAATCTAATAGGCAGCGTCTTGATGAACTTCGATGCTGGCCCAAGTAATTCATTTCTTATTCATGAATTTTTCCATTTTTTTTATAGAAAAATTACGGGTGCAGCCGCAGGATTGAGGTCTCTATAAATAGGATCATAATGAAAATGCCAAAACTATTATACAAAACGGGGTTGTGCTGCTGGCTGAGAATTTTGATATAAACACCGCTAAAGGCCTCTCCGAAGCCGAGGCTGCTGAACTGCTAAAAGATGTGGGCTACAACGAGCTGCCCTCAGCCAAACCCCGCAGCGTCTTTGCCATCGCCTTTGAAGTTGCCAAAGCGCCTATGTTCCTGCTCCTGGTAGCGGGCGGACTGGTTTATCTATTGCTCGGAGATCTCCAAGAGGCCTTGATGCTCATGGGCTTCGTCTTAGTTATTATGGGCATTACTTTTTACCAGGAACGCAAGACAGAGCGGGCCTTAGAATCCTTGCGAGACCTTTCTAGCCCACGGGCTCTGGTAATCCGGGATGGCGAAGAGAACCGGATAGCTGGAAGGGATGTGGTCCCAGGAGATCTAATCGTTCTTGCCGAGGGCGACCGCGTGCCTGCAGATGCGGTTTTGCTGAGCTGCACTAACCTTTCCGCAGATGAATCACTTCTCACAGGCGAGTCAGTCTCTGTGCGAAAGGTATGCTCCGAGAGCACGGAAAAATTATCTGTGATATCTCGACCGGGTGGGGACGATTTGCCATTCGTCTACTCTGGAAGCCTTATTGTGCAGGGCCAAGGCGTGGCAGTGGCCAGGGCCACAGGAATTAGCACCGAGATTGGCAAGATTGGAAGGGCTCTGCAGAAAGTCGAGTCCGAGGGGACGGCGCTACAAAAAGAGACTAATCTCCTAGTCCGCAACCTGGCCATACTCGGTTTGAGCCTATGCTTATTGGTAGTGATTGCTTACGGCATGACCAGAGACAACTGGCTGGAAGGATTCCTGGCGGGCATAACCATGGCCATGGCCGTGCTACCCGAAGAATTTCCCGTAGTTTTGACCGTATTTCTGGCTCTGGGAGCGTGGAGAATCTCGCAGAGCAACGTCCTGACGAGGCGCGTTCCGGCAGTAGAAACGCTGGGTTCAGCCACAGTGCTCTGCGTTGATAAGACAGGTACCCTGACAATGAACCGCATGAAGGTGAAGAAAATATTCGCCCGCGGCGAGTTTTTCGGATTGGATGATGGTCGAGATCGTTTGCCAGAGGCTATTCATGAGGTGATTGAGTTCAGCATTCTGGCCAGTCAGATAGATCCCTTCGATCCGATGGAGAAGGCCTTCAAAAAGCTAGGCGAAGACTACCTGGCCAAGACTGAGCACATTCATATGGACTGGGAACTGCTGAAAGAGTATCCACTATCCATAAAGTTGCTGGCCATGTCCCGCGTCTGGAGATTGCCTTCTGGAAAAGAGTATGTGATCGCATCCAAAGGAGCACCCGAGGCCATAACGGAACTGTGTCACTTCGACCTTAATGGGCAAATGGAGCTGTCTAGAGCCGTTCAGACCATGGCCCAGGAGGGCATGCGAGTTTTGGGTGTAGCCACCGCCTCCTTCCAAGAGATTAATTTGCCGGATGGGCAGCACGACTTCGAATTTGAATTCCTGGGCTTGATAGGTATGGAGGACCCAGTTCGTCCAGGCGTTCCTGAGGCTATCAAGGAATGCTATTCTGCAGGAATAAGGGTAGTGATGATAACCGGAGACTATCCTGGCACTGCTCAGGCTATAGCTAGACAAATCGGGCTGCCAACTGATCGGATTATTACCGGCCCCGAGTTGGAGATGTTGAGCGATCAGGAACTTAAGGAACAAGTCCGAAATGTTTGCATCTTCTCCCGTGTTATGCCAGAGCAGAAGCTGCGGCTTGTCCAGGCTTTAAAGGCTAATGAAGAGATCGTGACCATGACCGGCGACGGAGTAAACGATGCGCCTGCCCTCAAAGCTGCGAATATTGGAATAGCCATGGGCAACAGAGGTACGGATGTAGCCCGCGAGGCAGCATCTCTGGTGCTCTTGGACGATGACTTTTCGTCAATAGTCAAAGCCGTGAGGCTAGGCCGCAGGATCTTCGACAATATCAAGAAGGCCATGGCCTATATCCTGGCCATCCATGTGCCCATCGCAGGCATGTCGCTTATTCCAGTTCTCCTGGAGTGGCCGTTAATCTTTTTTCCGATTCAAGTGGTTTTCCTGGAACTTATCATCGATCCCGCCTGCTCAATTGCTTTTGAGGCCGAGCCGGAGGAGGCAGATGTGATGAATCGATCACCCAGAGACCCGAATGGGCCTTTATTTAACCGGCGCACGTTGGGCCTGAGCTTCCTTCAGGGCCTGAGCGTCCTGATCATAGTCCTAGCGGTCTTCGCCGTTTCACTTTATCGTGGTCAGGGCGAAGCAGAGGCAAGAACGCTGACTTATGTGACACTCATCATAGCAAACCTTGGCCTGATACTAACCAATAGATCATGGTCCCGGACGATTTGGGAGACTATGAGCACACCTAATCCCGCTCTTTGGTGGGTAATTGGAGGGGCCCTAGCTTTCTTGGCATTGGCAATCTATGTTCCCTTCATCAGAGAACTATTCGGCTTTGCCTATCTGCAGTTTATTGATATCGCAATTTGCTTTATGGCAGGGATAGCAAGCATTATCTGGTTTGAGGGCCTCAAGGTCATCAATAGAAGCAAGGATTTATCCCTGAAGTGAATCTTTGTCTCTGCCGAAAGAAGATTTCTTCTAGCTTAATACCGGTAATAAATTCCAAGTTGCAAGCTGCGGGGTATTCGAATAAAATAAAGATTCAATGCGCGTTGCGAATATTCTTTAGATTTCATTTCCTATTATGAAGGAAAAACAAGATATAGGATAATAGCTCTCTAATTCAGTTGGGGAGTCACGAAATAGTATAATTTGATTCTGCAAGGGGAAACTGCATAATGAAATCAAAAAAGCTATTATTCCTGTGCATCCTTATGGTTTTAGTGGCTTTGCTGAATATAGCAGCTGCATATCCGTATGAGTCTTATGGGACTGTTAACAACATCGTGGATGGAACTAGTTTCGATGTGTATATTGAAAAGGCAGATTCTCGGGTAATGTCAAATGTAGAACGCATAAAACTGGCAGACGTGGAGTCCCCCAATATAAGCACCGAGGCAGGATCTAAAGCAAAAGACTTCACTTATGCCGTGCTTATGAACAAGAGAGTATTCTTAGATATCGATGACACCTATGGTCGAGATCCGAGCGGCAGATTGTCATGTGTAGCCTATCTCACAAATAGTTACGGCCAGCCTATCGACATTCCTTGCTTCAATCGAATGCTTGTGGACGCTGGGTATGCAAGAGTGGAGAATTCCACAAATAATGAATTTGAACCCAAAAATTGGTGGGTGGGTCAGCCCAGCGGCGCTAATGATATCTTACAATGGATTAAAGACTTGCCCAAGCAACCACCAGAACGGATAGCTTCTGATCTTCCAGAAAAGACCAGACAAGCGATAGATTGGCTTGCTACAAACTCTCCTTTGGGAAATAGTTAGACCTGGAAAAGAACGTTTCATAGAAGCAATCAGATGATCAATAAATTTTCTATTATCCGAACCTGAACAAAAAGCCCGAAAATATTTTATATTATCTGAGATTATTTTACATCCTTATTAAGATGTATTTGAAAATATTTTTGTTTTTTTCATAAGAATTAAAGATTTATTCATACTTAGTATTAGGTTGCATCATGTTTTTATAACTAATAGAGTCATTTCTATTTGGTGAAACTATGCATATCCCTGATGGCTATTTGGGGCCGATTACAATAATCGTTACCTGGCTAATTATGATCCCTATCTGGGCAATGGCAGGAAAAAAACTCAACGCTGAGCTCCGGTCAAAACAAGTTCCTCTGCTTGCTTTAGCGGCTGCGTTTTCATTTGTTATCATGATGTTCAACTTGCCTGTACCCGGCGGAAGCACAGGACATGCCGTCGGAGGTGCCATCATCGGCATTGTCTTGGGACCATGGGCAGCGGTCATAGCTATATCTGTCGCTCTGGTATTACAGGCATTGATGTTTGGAGATGGAGGAATTACTGCTATTGCTGCTAATTGCCTAAACATGGCAGTAATTATGCCATTTATTGCATTTTATACATACAAATTCATAAGCAGAGATTCTGAGATCACGTCGTCGAAGAGGGTTACGGCTGCGGCTATCGCAGGGTACGTTTCACTAACTTTAGCAGCTCTAATGACGGCCTTCATGTTCGGCATCCAACCGATTTTGCATACCAATGAAAATGGTGTACCCTTGTATATGCCGTATAGTCTGAATATCACGATGCTGACGATGGGCATAGAACACATATTTGGTTTCAGCATATTGGAAGCACTTGTGACGGCGCTCATATTCGCCTATATTCAGAAAACCGATTCCTCCATACTCTACGAAGAAGTAGCCGCGTCGAAGACTGGCAAGTCTGAGAGGCCAGCTCCGGCATAAGGTGAGAATATGGATAAGATCGTAAGAAATCTATTGATCGGCCTGGGCGTAATGATTGTACTTGTACCTCTCGGTCTCCTAGCCACCGGAGAGACGTTCGGAGAATGGGCTAACGAGGAACTTCAAGAGAAACTGGGCTTTGTGCCACACGGACTCGAACAACTCGCATCATTATGGAGCGCCCCCATTCCTGAATATGCTTTTCCAGAGGACGAGCCGAAGACAGGGAAGGTAGCTGCATACTATATCTCCGCTATAGTAGGTGCAATTATCTGTGCAGGTTTATTGTATTTTATAGGAAAGAGGGTCGCCAAAGCATAGAAATAATCTGCTTTTATTATTTTTGTTATTTAAATACTATTTGAAAGATATGGCTTTTTTGGCTCTTGGCAATCTAATTCAGCCTCTAAATCTAAAAAAGCTGAATATGATGATCCAAGACAAAAGCCATCAAAAGGTTGCCATAAAATTTGATTAAGAGGGACCATAATGTTAAAGCAATCTAAGATACATCACTTGGGATCAATATTGATGAACATCGGGGATTAAATATGATAAATAAATTCACATTTGTCCTGGCAGTATCCTTTATATTGGCCGCACTGCCGGTAATAGGATCGGCCATCGAAAATCGACCAGGTGAGCAGGCAGCAGAGCATCTTTTCAATTTAGGCTATGGAAAACCATGGGTTGGAGGAGATCCTCCATGGTATCAAGGAAATATAGAACCATTATTTCTCCCGTTGAAGAGAAATGTTGCCAGAGGTCTTCATTATTATCACATTGGAACTGTCCAATCCAATGGATATTTGACAATAGGTGAAGGGTATGGTGGAATGAGAATTCCATACCCACCGGGATCTTATCAGATTCTTAGATGCTATGATGAGAACGAAAAACTAGTGGGGATATACATCGATCTAGGAGGCCATTATGCTCCTGGATGGCAGTATTGGTATTAAACGGACTATCTGTAGAATTTAACGTGGGAAAGTATGATTGATATTCTAAGGAAAAGACGTAGCATCAGGATATATAAGGAAAAAGAGATCGATCCAGACACAATCGATAAGCTGAAAGAAGCAGCTTTACGATCTCCTTCTTCGCGAGGCATCAATCCCTGGAGGTTCTTTTTCGTTGCAGACAAAGCTAAATTGGCCAGACTCTCCGAAGCGAAGGAACACGGCTCTGCTTTTCTGAAAGATGCAGGTCTAGGAGTAGTAGTATGCGCCGACGAGAGACAGTCAGATGTCTGGATCGAAGACTGCTCCATAGCTTCAATAATAATGCAGTTGGCAGGTCAGGAGGTAGGGTTAGGCTCATGCTGGGTGCAAATAAGAAATAGGCTGCATAAGGATGGCCAAACCTCTGAAGATTATGTTAGAAACATACTTGATTTGCCTGGCAATGTCAGAGTAGAATCAATCATATCGTTCGGCTATCCTGACGAGAAAAAGCCGCCTGTCCCAAAAGAACAACTCGAATTTGATAAAATTGTTTGTGTAGATTGATCCAATAGGAAACCTTGAAACAGCTATGCGATTTAGCAAGGCGCTGCAATCGCATATACTTCATGAGATATTGCTTGTTATTGATGACTGAATAACATGCACGCCAATTGTATTTCAATTCCATAGTCATGAAAAAGAAAGATTGAATTGAAAAGATAATTGGAGAAAGTGAATTTCGTGTCCACCATTTAGAATGATCATTGTACTCGAATCAGATTGTGTGATAGCACTCAATCCAACCTGACTACTCCAACTCGAGGAATTATCTCTTGTCTAAGACGAATTAATTTTTAGATTAATAAAATCAAATGCTACTTTTTAATTGAAAAATTCACACAAAACCAAAATTTCGATGCCAACTCATGGTTTGATTGCATCTTCAAGCATCATGGAAGGCACCTCTGAAGCCCTAGCTAGGACGTTTGTATACCGAATAAGGACATCTCTGACTTCGTTTAGAGCTCTGACAAGCTCATCATATCGTTCCCATTTCATCTCATGCTCATGAGCCGATTCAGTCTTTATTCTGGTGCTATCATAATCCAGTAGCAATGGATACCATTTTACCATAAAAGGGCGCAATATCAAATCTAGGATTCTCACAGCAAGATAACCAAAAGAAATTTGACCTTCGCACCTTGGCCTAGCCACGGAAGGTCCGTATTTTCGCAATATCTCACGTGTTATATCAAATAATTTGTAGAGCGAAGCTAGCTCGAGACGCAATGTTTTCTCTCTCGGTCTAATATAGGCTACCGGAATACGAGTTACAAGTTCGACATACATATCCCATGCCGCATTACGCTCGCTTTCTGTAGGCTCCCAGATACCCTCTATCTTATCTATCTGGCCATTATGAAAGTAGGATATGTTAATTCCGCATTCAGATTCGACCATTTCGGATGCCACACCGGATCTAAGAGATCTTCGATCTGATAAATTTTATCGTACATTAATACGACGCTTTATATTTTAGTTAAATTTATATATATTTTAATTGAGGATTATCAAATAATCATTTCTATAATGGCATTGTTTGTGCCTTCGCTGAAAATAGATGCATATAAATAGATAGTGAACTACCGCGTCCTAAAGGGCGCAGCTTCCCACTTCATCGCCAAAACTTGCATCACTGATATGTGATGTAGAGGGTTTGACTCTATGGGCGCTACGGGCTGTTCCAGCCCTGAGAAAAGTATGTTTCTGGAAGCGTTGTAGTCTCGATCACACGAGAATCCACAATAAGGACACTCATGCACTCGAATTGATAAATCTTTCTTTACAATACTTCCACATGCAGAACACTTCTGAGTGGTGTTCCTGGGATCTACTTTTATCAACTTTCGACCAGCGCTTTGAGCCTTGTACGAAAGCATGAATATGAACTTAGACCAAGATGCATCATGGATGCTGCGATGCATGCCGTGATTATTATCGTTCTCTTTCAACCCTTTGACATCTAGGTCTTCAACACAAATGATATCAAATGCATTGACGTATGTCCGAGAGAGTTTGTGCAGGAAGTTGTCTCGGCGGCAGTTGATGGTTTTATGCAACCTTGCTACCTTGTCTTTGATCTTCCTACGATTGTTAGAACCTTTCTGGGCTCTCGCAAGTTTCCGTTGTAGTTTTGCCAGTTTCTTCGAAGATTGTTCTGCGAACCTTGGGTTTTCGATAGAGTTGCTGTCGGAGTCTACGACGAACGAATTCAGGCCAACATCCAAGCCTATTGCTTCTTCTGTTTTGGGTAAGGGGCGTGGCGCTTGATCGGCCTGAACAATAGCAAACCATCTTTTCCCGTCCCTCTTAATTATGATAGCTTTGATACATCCTTCCATTTTTCGATAGAGTTTGATTCTAATAGCCCCTATCTTGGATAGGCGCAATATGCTGTGATCTTGATCTAGTTTGAAGCCTGATTGATTATAATTTTGGGTGTTGTACCAACCATACCCTTTGAAACGGATATGACCAATTGTTCTGCCTCTGCCTCTCTTTTTCGAGGCTGAAAGTCCCTTGAGGTTAGACCAAAGTGTGTAATTCACCATCTGAAGAACTTTGGAATAGACCTGTCCTAACATCGGATTCTCTGACTTCAGAAGCGGAATAATGTTTTGAGTATCATATGGTTTGAGTTTGATATTATTCTCTTTGGCTTTGGCTTCATTCAGATCTTGGAGAAGACGATTAATAGAGCCATCTACAAGCATCCAAGTTTTCAGCTAATCGCAGTTGAGTAACTTTGTCTGGAAAAATGGGATATTTGTAGCTGACAATCATGTTTTCTCCGTTTGCGATTCCACATACTGCATCAGAACGTCCAAGCTAACTTGTCCAGTTGTGGCTATCAAGTAGGAATTAGACCAAAAAGAATCTCCCAATAGCAATTCTTTGGTTTGTGGAAATTCCTGTCGAAGCCTTCTAGACGTTACTCCTTTGATTACATTCACTACATTGGATAAATTGGTTGTAGGTGTTGCCGTGAAGAGTATAGTATATGGATATGATCTTCGGCCGGTTCTTGTCCAATTATTTCGATACCAAGTTCTTCGGCCAAGCTCCATATGATCTGCTTTAGACTCTCTCTAATCCCCTCATCGTAGAGAGCCTTTCTCCGATACTTCACAATCACCACTAAGTGATAGTGCAACGAGTACACGGAGTGTGCGGATCTATCAAGCTTGTATTTCATAGGTTGTACCTAAATATGGATATCCAACTAATCCCTTAAATAGTTATGGTTAGGCAGAAACAAGGGCAATGGACTCCACTTTCATCCCTACCTTAAAGAAGGGGGACTTCACGCTCTGTCCTTCGCAATCCTACAAGTTAAAA